>NZ_CP108352.1:7531292-7845084 GCF_036237275.1 Streptomyces sp. NBC_01353
AAGGACGGCCGGCGGGTGGTGTACACGCTGCCGGACGGACATATGCGGCGCCTTGTGGTCGAAGCGATCAGTCATGCCGATCATCAGGTGACGGGGGAGCCCTGGCACGACTGACGGGCACCCCTCGGTTGTAGATTCAACATGTGCGCAACCATGCACATGTCGGCTACGGTGGTGAGAACCCCGTAGCCGAACGAGGGCGTGCCACATGCTGTCCGTGCTGCGCAACCGCACCTACCGCCGTCTGTTCACCGCCCAGGTCGTCGCCCTCGCCGGCACCGGACTCGCCACGGTCGCGCTGAGCCTGCTCGCGTACGACCTCGCGGGCGCCGACGCCTCCGCCGTCCTCGGGACCGCCCTCGCGATCAAGATGGTCGCGTACGTCGGCATCGCCCCGCTCATCAGCGCCTTCGCCGACCGCATACCTCGACGCGCGCTGCTGGTCGCCATGGACCTCACCCGCGCGGCGGCCGCCCTGGCGCTGCCCTTCGTCACAGAGGTCTGGCAGGTCTACGTCCTGATCCTGCTGCTCCAGGCCGCCTCGGCCGCCTTCACGCCGACCTTCCAGGCCACCGTCCCCGACGTCCTGCCCGAGGAGCGCGACTACACCCGCGCCCTGTCGCTCTCCCGGCTCGCCTACGACCTGGAGAACCTCTTCAGTCCCGCGCTCGCCGCCGCCCTGCTGACCCTCGTCCCCTCCGGACTGCTCTTCACTGGGACCGCCGCCGGCTTCCTCGCCTCCGCCGCCCTGGTCGCCTCGGTCCTGCTCCCGAAACCGGAACCGGTGGAGCGGACCGGCGGCGCGTACGACAGGGCCGCCTACGGCACCCGGCTCTTCCTGGCCACGCCACGGCTGCGGGCGCTCCTCGCGCTCGACCTGGTCGTCGCCGCGGGCGGCGCGATGGTCCTCGTCAACACCGTCGTGCTCGTACGTGACGTCCTGGTCCGCCCGGCAGGCGACGTCGCCCTCGCCCTCGGCGCGTACGGAGCGGGCTCCATGGCCGTGGCGCTGCTGCTGCCACGGCTCCTGGACCGGGTCGGGGACCGCGCTGTGCTGCTCCCGGCCGCCTTCGTGACGGCCGGGGTCCTGGCCCTCCTCCCGGCCGGCCTGGCGGCGAGCCCCGGCCCCTGGTCCTGGTCGGCCCTGCTCACCGCCTGGCTGCTGCTCGGGGCCGCCTGCTCCGCGGTCCTGACCCCCGGTGGGCGACTGCTGCGGCGCTCGGCGGGCAGCGGAGACCTGCCCGCCGTCTTCGCCGCCCGCTTCTCCCTCGCCCACGGCTGCTGGCTGCTCACCTACCCCCTCGCCGGCTGGACCGCCGCGCACGCCGGCCTCCCGCTCGCCGCCGGCGCGCTGAGCGCCGTCGCCCTCCTCGCGGCCGTCGCCGCAGTCCGGCTCTGGCCGCGCACCGACCCGGACGAGCTGGAACACGTCCACGCCGAGCTGGCGCCGGACCATCCGCACCTGGCCGGTACGGGCCGACGCCACGCCCACGACTACCGCAGGGACGCCCTCCACCCCCGCCCGCCCGTTCCGATGCTCACCGCGCGGCCCCGGGGACCGCGAAACGCAGCGTGAGCAGCTGGAAGGGGCGCAGGGCGAGCTCGAGTGCGTCGTCCGTCACGGTGACCGTGCCGGCCTGGACGTCGTCCAGCGGGCGCTCCAGCAGGTCGCACACCGTGACCCCGTCGAGGTCGAGCCCGGTGGTGAGCCGGGCGCGGGCCCGGCCGCCGTGCGACTCGTAGAGCCGGACGACCACATCGCCGCTGCGGTCGTCGGCCAGCTTCACGGCGCTGACCACGACGGCGTCGTCGTCCACGGCGACCAGCGGCACCACGTCCGCATCCCCGGGAACCCGGCGCTCGGGCAGGTTGACGCGGTACCCCTCGCGGACGGCGTCGCCGACGGACGCGCCGGGCACCAGCGCGTGGCGGAAGCGGTGCACGCCCTGGTCGGTGTGCGGGTCCGGGAAGCGCGGGGCGCGCAGCAGGGACACCCGTACCGTTGTCGTGGTGCCCCCGTCCTCGGGCCGCACGGCACGGGTGACGTCGTGCCCGTACGTCGACGCCGTCACCAGGGCGACACCCCAGCCGGGCTCCTCGAAGTGGACGAAGCGGTGATTGCACGCCTCGAACTTGGCCGCCTCCCAACTGGTGTTGGTGTGCGTCGGGCGGTGCAGATGGCCGAACTGGGTCTCGGCGGCGTAGCGGTCGGTGTGCAGATCCAGCGGGAAGGCGGCCTTGAGGAACTTCTCCGTCTCGTGCCAGTCGACCTCGGTCTCCAGATCGAGCCGCTTCGCACCGGCGGCCAGGGTGAGCGTCTGGACGGCGCGGGAGGAGCCGAAGGAACGGGTCACCCGCACCGAGACGGCCCGCCCCGTCTCCATGGCCACGGCCACCTCGTCCGCGTCGGTCAGATCGGTCACGGTGTTGCGGTAGAACTGGTCGACGTCCCAGGCGTCCCACATGTTCGGGAAGTCGGGGTGGATCTGGAGGAGGTTGGCGGCCGCGCCCGGCGCGACCGTCTCCCGCCCGTCGGCGAGATCGACCACCGACACCACCAGACCGCGCTCGTCCACGACCACCCGCAGCAGCCCGTTGGCGAGCACGAACCCGCCGCCGGGCCGGGCCTCCACCGTGCACTCCCCGGCGGAGCCGTCCGCCGCGGCGACGACCCTGCGGCCCCCGCCCGCCGGAACGCCCGCCCGCTCGTGCGGAGCCGCGTTGAAGACCACCTCGCCGTCCGCCACCGGGTCACCGGCCAGCACCCGCTGCGCCCGCCCGACGATCCCGGTCAGCTCCTCGGCGACCGCCGCGTACGTCCGCTCCGCCTCACGATGCACCCATGCGATCGAGGAGCCGGGCAGGATGTCGTGGAACTGGTGCAGCAGCACCGTCTTCCAGATCCGGTCCAACTCCTCGTACGGATACGGCACTCCGGACCGCACGGAGGCCGTGGCCGCCCACAGCTCCGCCTCGCGCAGCAGGTTCTCGCTCGCCCGGTTGCCCTGCTTGGTCCGCGCCTGGCTCGTCAGCGTCGCCCGGTGCAGCTCCAGGTACAACTCGCCCACCCAGACCGGCGGATGCGGGTACTCGGCCTCGGCCTTCGCGAAGAACTCCGCGGGCCGCTCCCAGCGCACCCGCGCCGAACCCTCCAGATCCCGCAGCCGCGCCGCCTTCGCGATCATCTCGCGCGTGGTGCCGCCGCCCCCGTCGCCCCAGCCGGTCGGCGCGATCGAGTGCCGCGCCCGCCCCTTGTCCTTGAAGTTGCGGACGGCATGGGCGATCTCCTTGCCCTTCATCGAGCAGTTGTACGTGTCGATCGGCGGGAAGTGCGTGAAGATCCGCGTCCCGTCGATGCCCTCCCACAAGAAGGTGTGGTGCGGGAACGTGTTGACCTGGCTCCACGAGATCTTCTGCGTCAGCAGCCACTTGGACCCGGCCGCCTTGATGATCTGGGGCAGTCCGCCCGCGAAACCGAAGGTGTCCGGCAGCCACGCCTCCTCGTTCTCGACGCCGAACTCCTCCAGGAAGAACCGCTTGCCGTGCACGAACTGACGGGCCATCGCCTCCGAGCCCGGCATGTTCGTGTCCGACTCCACCCACATGCCCCCGGCCGGCACGAACCGGCCCTCCGCGACCGCCTTCTTGACCCGCGCGTACACCTCCGGCCGGTGCTCCTTGATCCACGCGTACTGCTGCGCCTGCGACATCGTGTAGACGAACTCCGGCTCGTCCTCGAGGAGCGCCGTCATGTTCGCGGTGGTCCGCGCCACCTTGCGTACCGTCTCGCGCAGCGGCCACAGCCAGGCCGAGTCGATATGGGCGTGCCCGACCGCGCTGATCCGGTGCGCCGACGGCTCGGCCGGCGACGAAAGCACCGCGGCCAAGTGCTCACGGGCGGCCGCAGCGGTCCCGTTGACGTCCTGGAGATCGATCGTGTCCAGGGCCCGGTCGATCGCCCGCAGGATGTCCCAGCGGCGGGCGCCCTCCACGGGCAGCTCCGCCATCAGCTCGCCGAGCACCTCCAGATCGATCACCAGCTGCCACACCGTCTCGTCGAAGACGGCCAGATCCATCCGCTCCAGCCGGTACTGCGGCCGGTCGCCCGCCGTCTCCTTGTCTCCGAGCTCGGTCGGCAGGAAGGGGTGGTAGTCGAGAATCACCGGGTTGGACGCCGCCTCCATATGCAGCAGCACCTCCTCCCCACCGGCTGCCGAGGCGGCGATCCGCACCCACTGGTTGCGCGGGTTGAGCCCCTTCACTGGCGAACCGTCGGGCCGGTAGACCAGACCCTCGCACTGGAACCCGGGCATGTTCGCGTCGAAGCCGAGGTCGATCAGTGCCTCGACCGTCCGGCCCGCCCAGCCCGCCGGAACCGTGCCGGAGACGGTGAGCCAGCTCGTCCCCCAGGGGGCTCCCCAGGCGGCGCCGACGGCGATCGGGGTCCGTGGCGCGGCGATCCCCTCCGCCACCGGCACCGGTTCGTCGGGCGCGGTCCAGATCCCCACCTCCAGGGGCACCGACTCCGGGTGGATCGCCGGCCGGATGCGTTCGTCGAGGACGCGCCGGAGCCGGGACTCGATCAGGGTGCGGTCGTCATGCATGGCAGTCGCTCCATCACGTAGAGAGGGTGGTGGTCAGGCCCGGCCGACGTCGTCGACGGTGACCGTCTCGGTGATCCCGCGTGCGGTGAGATGATCGCGGTCGGACGCCCGCGACGCCAGTACGGCGGTCGGCCGCGCGCCGTCCGCGGCCAGCCGCATGAACGCCTCGAAGAACGCCCCGCCGGGGGCGCATGTCGAACGCTTCGGCGCGTCGTCGGGCAGGTCGAGGACGAGAGCCGTGGAGCGCGGCCGCGGGCGAGGCGTGCGCGCACGAGCCTCCGCCACGGCCTCGGCGAGCGCCCTTCCGGCCGGCTTCACCACTCGGTCGGTGGTCAACAGGCCGAGGCTGTACTCCAGTTCGGGGAAGTCGGCGAGCGAGCGGTCGACGTCGTGGGAGCACCACCAGGTGATACCCCAGAGGTCCTGGCAGTCGAGCGCGGCGTCCACCGTCGTACGGGTGAAGGCGCCGGCCCGGTCGGCGGCGATGTGCGGGGCGGGCGCGCCGACCTCCTGCAGCCACACCGGCCGCCCCGGGTCGTCGGCCCATGCCTTCGACAACTCGACGAGGTACGCGGCGTGTTGACCGGTGGCGGCCGAGTCGGGGCCGTAGCGCTGTGCGGTGCCGTTGAAGACCCAGGAGTGCACGGCCGTCACCGCGCCGATCCGGGCCGCGTGGGCGGGCGTGAACGGATGGTCGTCGAGGTACCAGGCGGCGTCGTACTCCGCGTGCAGATGCAGCCGGCCGGGCGCACCCCGCTCGCACGCCGCCAGCATGTCGCGCAGCCAGCGCTCCGCCTCGCCCGGTGTGATCCGGTCCGGGTCGGGGTGCGGATCGCCCGAGAACTGGTTGATCTCGTTGCCGAGGGTCATGCCCAGGAAGGTGGGCCGGTCGGCCAGGGCCGAGGCCAGCGTGCGCAGATATGTGGCCTGGCCGTCGAGGACCTCGGGGTCGGTGAACATGTTGCGCCGGTGCCAGGTCAGGGTCCACGAGGGCCGGAAGTCGAAGCTGGACAGATGGCCCTGCAGCCCGTCGACGGCCACGTCGAGTCCGCGCTCGGCCGCCGCGTCGACGAGCTCCACCAACTGCTCGACGGCGCGCGGGCGGATCAGTGTGCGGTTCGGCTGGAAGACGGGCCACAGCGGGAAGACCCGGACATGATCCAGGCCGAGGGCGGCGATCGAGTCCAGGTCGGCGCGGACGGCGTCGAGATCGAAGTCGAGCCAGTGGTGGAACCAGCCCCTGCTGGGGGTGTAGTTGACGCCGAAGCGAGGGGCGCGGCCATGCTCGGCAGGGAGGTCCTGGGGAGTGGTCATGCGCGGTGTCGAGTCCTTCCCGAGTCCGGTGCGGAGGTCATCCCTTGATGGCGCCTTCCTCGACGCCCTTGAAGAAGAACCGCTGGAGCGCGGCGAACACGGCCACGATCGGCAGAAAGGCGATCATGGTGCCGGCCGCGATCAGCCGGGGGTTGGCGGTGAACGTTCCGTCGAGGTACTGCAGCCCGACGGTCAGGGTGTAGCGCTCGGGGTCGTTGAGGACGATCAGCGGCCACAGGAAGTCGTCCCAGGCGCCGATGAAGGTGAAGATCACGACGACGCTCAGCATCCCCCGTACGTTGGGCAGGCCCACGTGGATGAGGCGCTGCCACACGGAGGCGCCGTCCACGAGCGCCGCCGCGTCGAGTTCGGGCGGCACGGCCTGGAAGGCGGTGTACATCAGCAGCACGTTCAGCATGGCGATCGCCCCGGGCAGCGCCACCCCGAGCAGGGTGTCCGTCAGGCCCATGCTCCGGACCGTCACGTACTGGGAGACGATCGTGACCTCGCCGGGCAGCACCAGCGTGGCGAGGAACAGACCGAGCACCAGGCGCGCCCCGCGGAACCGCAGCCGGGACAGCGCGTATCCGGCGAGGGTGGCGCCCACGACATTGCCGGCCACGGCGATCGCCGCCACCGTCAGCGAGTTGACGGCGTAGGTCCACACCGGGATGGTGTCGGCGACCTGGGCGTAGTTGGAGAACGTCCAGTCCCGCGGCAGGAAGTCCGGCGTACGGGAGTAGACGTCCTCGCCGGGCCCCTTGAGCGAAGTGGACAGCTGCCACAGGAACGGGCCGATCGTGAGCAGCAGGACCACGGTCAGGAGCAGATAGCGGGCCGCCTTCGCGGCCGGGGCGGGCGTACCGAATCCCCGTGCGGGCATGGTCAGGCCGCCTTCCGGTTGAGCCGTGCCAGGAGCAGCATCGGGCCGACGGTGATGACGAAGAGCAGCAGGCTGAGGGCGGAGGCGTAGCCGATGTGCCCGGTGAAGCCGCGGCTGTACATCTGGATGAGCATCACCACCGACATGTCCCGGCCGCCGGGGCCGCCGGTGCCGTTGGACAGGACGTACAGCTCCGAGAAGACCCGCAGGGCGGAGACCGAGATCAGGACGGAGACCAGCATCATCGTGGCCCGCACTCCGGGCAGGGTGACGTGCCAGAACCGGCGTACGGCGGAGGCCCCGTCGACTGCGGCGGCCTCGTGCAGCTCGCGGCCGACGTTCCCGAGCGCCGACAGGTAGATGACCATGTAGTAGCCGAGCCCCTTCCAGACCGTGAGCCCGATGGCGCTGAAGAGCAGGAGCCAGCGGTCGGTGAGGAAGTCGACCGGCCGGTCGGCGAGCCCGAGCTGCCCGAGCAGACCGTTGATCAGGCCGCGGTCGTCCAGGACCCACCCCCAGATCAGCGCGACCACGACGGCGGAGGCGACGACCGGGGTGTAGAAGGCGGTACGGAAGAAGGTGATGCCCGGGAGCTTCTTCTCCACGAGGAGGGCGAGGAGCAGCGGCATCAGGGTGAGCAGCGGCAGGCAGATCAGCAGATAGACGATGCTGTTGATCAGCGCGTCGATCAACTGCTCGTCACTCAGGGCGCGCTCGTAGTTGGCGAGGCCGGTGAAGCGGCCCCCGCCCAGTGGCTTGGCGTTGGTGAACGAGAGGATCACCGTGTTGAGGGCGGGCCACAGGTTGAAGACGACGAGCCAGACCACGGCCGGCCCGGCGAGCAGCCACGGGGTGAACCAGCGCCGGTGTGTCATGGGGTGCCTTCCGGGAAGGGGAGCGGCGCCGGGGGAAGGCGGCGCCGCTCGCCGGATCAGTCCTTCAGCAGCTGGTCGGCGCGGGCGACCGCGGTGTCCAGGGCCTCCTTGGAGCCGGCCTGGCCGCTCAGCGCGAGGGCGATCTGCTGGTTGATCACCGTCTTGACCGCGTCGTTCGCCTGGACGGGCTCCAGCATCGTGGCCTGCGCGAGCGAGGTGAAGGCGGTGACCTTGGCATCACCGGCGTTGGTGCCGTCGCTCTTGCTGAAGAACGGGTCCGAGGCGGACGCCTTCGTCGAGGGGAAGATGCTCGTGAGGTGGGCGAAGGCGGCCTGGTTCTCGGCATTGGTCACCCAGCGGGCGAGCGCCAGCGCGGTGGCCCGGTTCTTGGTGCCCTTCGAGACCGAGAGGCCCTGGACGTACAGCGGCGGCGTGCCGATGGCGGGGGAGGAGACCACCTTGGGGGCGAGACTCGGGTTGTCGGTGGCCAGCGAGGTGATGTAGTTGCCGCCGGCGGTGGTCCAGGCGGCCGTGCCGGAGCTGAACAGCTTGGTGTTGCCCGCGTACGTCTCGGTCAGCACGTCCTTGGGCAGCAAGCCCTCCTTGAAGGCGGCTCGGTAGGTGTCGAGGACGGCTGCGGCCTCGGGGGTGTTGAAGGTGAAGCGCGTGCCGTCGTCGGACATGAGCTTCACCCCGGCGTTGGCGAAGTCCATGAGACCGGGTTTGCGGCTCATCAGATAGACCGAGCCGTTGGACTTCTGCTTGACGGTCCTGGCCGCCGTGATCAGCTCGTCCAGGGAGGCCGGCGGCTTCTTCGGGTCCAGGCCGTACCGGGTGAGAAGCGTGGAGTTCCAGTAGTTGACGTCGGTGTTGAGGTACCAGGGGTAGCCGTACGTACCGTCGTGTCCGGCGAAGCGATAGGCGTCGGTGCCGCCCTTGACGTAGTCGGTGTCCAGCTTCGGGTCGGCCTTCGCCACGTCCAGCAGCATGGACTGCTTCACCAGCGGCAGAGCGAAGTCCGGCGGCAGATTGACCACGTCGGGGAGGGTGCCGCCGGCCGCCTGGCTGAGGACCTTCTCGGAATAGCCCTCGCCGGGCTGGTCGAGCCATTCGACCTCCACGCCCGGGTTCTTCTTCTCGAAGGCGTCGATCACGCCCTCCATGTACGCGGTGAACTTCGGCTTCAGGGCCCAGGTCTGGAGCGAGACCTTGCCCTTCACCTCGCCGCCGGCCGCCGCGCCCGTGTCGTCGGAGCCGTTCGGGTCGCCGAGGCCGCAGCCGGCGAGCGTGGCCGCGGCGACCGCGGCAACGGCCGCCCGCACCCAGTGGCTTGTTCGCATGTGAGAGGTCTCCCGGTCTGTTCCGGCGGAGGATGCAGAGTTACTAAACCGGTCTAGCGATGGGGGACTATGCTCCCGCTACACTCCGCTGTCAAGACAGTGCGCGAGGAAGGAAGGTGCGCTGCGTGGCCAGACCGACGATCGCCGACATCGCCCGCCGGGCGGGGGTGTCCAAGGGCGCGGTGTCCTTCGCGCTCAACGGCCGGCCGGGAGTGAGCGAGGTGACCCGGGAGCGCATCCTGCGGGTGGCCGAGGAGATGAACTGGCGGCCCCACAGCGCCGCGCGCGCCCTCGGCGGAGCACGGGCGGGCGCCGTCGGCCTCGTCCTCGCCCGGCCGGCGCGCACCATCGGCCTGGAGCCGTTCTTCGGCCACCTGCTGAGCGGGCTGCAGGCCGGACTCTCGGTGCGCGGCACGGCACTGAACCTGCTGGTCGTCGAGGACACGGCGGCCGAGATCGAGGTCTACCGGCGCTGGACCTCCGAGCACCGGGTGGACGGCTTCGTCCTGGTCGACCTCCAGGTCCGCGACCCCCGGATCCCCGTCCTGGAGGAGCTCGGCGTCCCCACCACGGTCATCGGCGGCCCCGGCCGGCACGGCAGCCTGCCCAGCGTCTGGGCGGACGACCGCGAGGCGATGGTGTCGATCGTCGACTACCTCGCGGCCCTCGGCCACCGCCGGATCGCGCACCTGGCCGGCCTGCCGGCCTTCCAGCACACCCAGCGCCGCATCCGGGCCGTACGGGACAGTGCCCGGCGCCTCGGTCTGACCGAGGCGGTGTCGCTGCCCACCGACTTCAGCGACGCGGAGGGCGCCGCCGCCACCCGGGCGCTGCTCGCCCGGCCCCAGCGGCCGACGGCGATCATCTACGACAGCGACGTCATGGCGGTCGCAGGGCTCGGCGTGGCCGGCGAGATGGGCGTGGCCGTCCCCGGTGAACTGTCGATCGTCTCCTTCGACGACTCCGCACTCGCCCGCATCGTCCACCCCGCCCTCACCGCGCTCTCCCGCGACACCTTCGCCCTCGGCGAGCAGGTCGCGCGGGAACTGCTCGCGCTCGTCGACGACCCGGCGGCGGCGCGGGACATCAAGAACCCGACGCCGCGTCTGACGGTCCGTGAGAGCACGGCGCCACCGGCCCTTGACCCGACGAACTAAAGCCATTTAGCCTCCCGGGGCGAGGCGGACCGATGGTGCCACCCGTCGCGATCGATCCCGCGCGCATCGGTCCGTACGGCCCCGCGCGGCCCCTGGGCGGCGTCCGTCGGCACAGCACGCCCAGCACAGAGCACGGTCGGCACAGCACGCACGACACTGCCCGGCCCGCCCGCCCGAGCCCCACGTGCCACGCACCACCCGTCACGCGTCATCCGCACCACCAGTACCTCCCGTACGCCCAGCACCCCCACCCTTCGCTGGACCGGAGTATCGGATGAGACGACACCTGCCCCTTCTGCCGATCGCGGCGCTGTTCGCCGCCCTGCTCGGCCTCGTACCTCTCACCTCCGCCGCGAGCGCCGCCGGCGCCGAGGCCCCCGCGCGGGCGCAGGCGGCGGGCGATCAGCCCTACGCCTCGTACTGGCACCCGAACACCCTCCTGAGCTGGGATCCGGCCACCGATCCCGACGCGCGGTTCAACCGCTCCCGCGTCCCCCTGCGGCCGCGCGTCTCCGACCCCGGGCTCAAGGCCAACGCCAACGCCCGCGCCGGCGAAGGGAAGATCGCCTCCCTGGTCTCCTTCGGCCCCACCTCGAACAACCCCTCGCAGGGCTCCACCAACCCGCACTACTACGCCTTCGGCCACTGGCAGTACATCGACAAGCTGGTCTTCTGGGGCGGCTCGGCGAGCGAGGGCCTCATCCTCGCCCCCAACGCGACCGTGATCGACGCAGCCCACCGCAACGGCGTGAAGGTCTACGGCACCGTCTTCTTCCCGCCCACCGCCTATGGCGGCCAGATCCAGTGGGTGCGCGACTTCGCGGGGAAGTCCGGCTCCACCTACCCCGTCGCGGACAAGCTCGCCCAGGTCGCGCAGTACTACGGCTTCGATGGCTGGTTCATCAACCAGGAGACCGCGGGCGGGGACGCGGCCCTCGCGACCGAGCTGCGCAACGAGATGCGCTACGCCCGCTCCCTCGGCCCCGTCGAGTTCATGTGGTACGACGCGATGACCGAGTCCGGGGCTGTCAGCTGGCAGGACTCCCTCACGTCCGCCAACGACTCCTTCCTGCAGGAGGGTTCGCTGCGGACCTCCGACTCGATGTTTCTCGACTTCGGCTGGAGCGCCTCGGGACTGAGCTCATCCCGTACGCTCGCACGCTCCCTCGGCCGCAGCGAGTACGAGCTGTACTCCGGCATCGACACCGAGGCGAACGGCTCCAACACCTCCGTCGCCTGGGCCTCGGTCTTCCCCGCCGGGCAGCCGCACGTCACCTCCCTCGGCATCTACCGGCCCGAGTGGACCTTCACCTCGTCGGCGAACCGGGCCGATTCCCATGCCAGAGAGGCGCGCTACTGGGACGGCGCCAACGGTGATCCGTCCGACACGACGACGACCTCGGCCTGGAAGGGGCTCGCGCACTACGTCCCCGAGTCCTCGCCCGTCACCGCCAAGCCCTTCGTCACCTCGTTCGGCGCGGGCCAGGGCGACTTCTTCCACTCCGGCGGCGTACGGGTGGGGTCGACCGGCTGGAACAACCTCTCGCTCCAGGACGTGCCTCCGACGTACCGCTGGCTGGTCGGCTCCACCGGCGCCAAGCTCACCCCCTCGATCGACTTCACCGACGCGTACGAGGGCGGCTCCTCACTGCGTCTGACGGGCACCCTCGACGCGGTGAACATCGTCCGGCTGTACCAGACGAAGCTGCCGGTCGCCGCCGACACCAAGCTGTCCGTCGTCGTGAAGACCCCGGCCGCGGGACCCACCCGCCTCAAGGCCGCGATCTCCTTCACCGACGCGCCGGCCACCTTCACCACTCTCGACCTCGGCTCCACCGGCACCACCGGCTGGGAGCGCAAGACCCTCGACCTGTCCGCCCACGCCGGCCGGACCATCGCCCAGATCGGGCTGCAGGCGGCCGGGTCCGTCGCCTCGTACGACGTGAAGGTCGGCCAGATCGCCGTCTACGACGGGGCCGTGGACACGGCGGCCGCACCGACCGCCGTCACCGTGCTCGGCACCACCGACGTGAGCCCCACGCGCAAGTCACTGCGCCTGTCCTGGACGGCCTCGGCCGCAGGCTCCGTGCACCACTACGAGGTGTACCGGCGCAACACCGACGGCACCCGTACCTTCCTCGGTGCCACCCCCAACGACGCCCTCTTCGTCCCGCAGCTCGACCGCGTCGGCACGGAGACCTCGACGACGCTCGACGTCGAGGCCGTCTCCACCGAGTACGGCCGCTCGGCGGCCGCCACCGCCACCGTCGGCTGGTCCGGCACGACCGATTCCAACCTCGCGCTGAACCGCCCCGCGACCGCCTCCGGCCAGTGCAACGGCACCGAGACACCCGCCAAGGCCGTCAACGGCACCGTCTCCGGCGGCAACGGCGACAAGTGGTGCACCACCACGACCGCCAAGTGGCTGGAGGTCGACCTCGGTTCGGTCCGTACGGTGAACCGCCTCACGGTGAAGCACGCGGCCGCGGGCGGCGAGAGCGCGTCCTGGAACACCCGGGACTTCACGCTCAAGGTCCGCGGCTCCACCACCGACCCGTGGACCACCGCGGCGACCGTCACCGGCAACACGGCGGCCACCACCTCACACCCCGTGGCCGCCGCGGCACGCTACGTACGTCTGGAGATCGCCAGGCCCACCCAGACCGCCGACCCCGCCGCACGGATCTACGAGTTCGAGGCCTGGGGGTCTTGACGAGGGTGAAATAAGGAGGAAAATCCCTAATACACCAGAAAACCAGAGCGAGCCGCACCCGTCGGCGAAGACGTTCGCCGACCCGCGTGACCCACTCGCTGGCTCTGGCCAGGCCCCCGGCAGATCCTCCCGGATCTCAGGGCTATCAGCGACGGCTGAGAAGCCCGAGTGCGGAGATGGACTACCGGGGACTGCATGTGTGGAGGCTCCTCCCCATGTCACGCATCCGAGCGGCACTGATCGACATCGACGGCGTGCTCACCGTCTCCTGGAAGGCGCTGCCCGGCTGCGTGGCGGCCATGGAGCGGTTGCGCGCCGACGATGTCCCGCTCGCGCTCGTCACCAACACCACCTCGCGGACCCGCGCCTCCGTCGCCGCGAGGCTGGCAGGGGAGGGCTTTCCCATCGGCGTCGACGACATCCTCACCGCGCCCGCCGCCACCGCGGCCCATCTGCGGGAGCACTGTCCGGGGGCGCGCGTTCTGCTGATCAACACCGGAGACGTCCGTGACGACCTCGGTGGCCTGACGCTGGTCGACGAGGGCGGCCCGGCGCCGGACGTGGTCGTTCTCGGCGGCGCGGGCGACGCGTTCGGCTACGCCTCCCTCAACCGCGTCTTCCGCCATGTGCGCGACGGCGCGCGGCTCGTCGCGATGCACCGCAATCTGTACTGGCGCACCGCCGACGGGCTCGACCTCGACACGGGAGCCTTCCTCCTGGGTCTGGAACAGGCGGCCGGTGTCGAGGCGGAGATCACCGGCAAACCCTCGCCCACCTTCTTCGCCACCGCGCTCGCGCGCCTCGGTGTCGCCGCGGGCGAGACACTCATGGTGGGTGACGACATCGAGTCCGACGTCCTCGCGGCCCAGCGCTGCGGCATCACCGGCGTGCTGGTGCGGACCGGCAAGTACCTGCCCGAGACCGTCGAGGCGGCCGACGGCGAACCGGACCACGTGCTGGATTCCTTCGCCGATCTGCCGGATCTGCCCGAGCTCCTCGGCAAGCGCGAAGGATGATCGTCGATCAGCGAGCCGCTCCCGCCTCCAGAATGCCCTTGAGAGTCTGCTCGTTCCTGGGCATCTCCTTGCGTACGTGCGGGCGCACGACGAGGGGGACCAGCGCCTTGCCGATACCGTGACCCTCGAAATCGAGGGCGATCGTCACCCGTGAATGCTCGCCGTCGTCGATCGGCTCGATCCTGCCCTGGACGTCGCCGCGCACCGGGCCGTCGATGCCGTGGATGTGCCAACTCGTCGGCGGATCGAGCTCGATGACCTGCATGATGCTGACCATCGCCCGACGCCCCATCCGGCGCGTCACGGCGACCTTCGAGCCGACGGCGACAGGCCCCTCGCCCAGGAGACGGACCGAGACGGCGCTCTCCTGCCAGTCGGGCAGATGGGTCGGGTCGGTCACGTAGGAGAAGACCTCCTCAGGGCTGCGGGAAATGTCGATGGATTCTTTGATGGCAGACATTTCGCCCTCTTGATCGTCTTCGTCGGGGCTGTTGTCACTTCATACAAATGATCCCACGGGTGGCGGAACGTCGCCATCGTGACGAAGGGAGTAGCGGTACTCATGCCGCCCGCCGATCTCCGGCGGCGCGGCCGGCTAGGGCCTGTCCGACGGATCACGGCCGGGGCCGCGACGCCTGATCCGCCGGACACCCCCTAGTCCTCGGCGGCGCGGCCCTCTCCCGCCATGAACCGCCAGACCAGGGCGTGACCCAGGACGATCAGGGCGATCAGCATGAGGGCCTCGGCCTGGATGGGGCTCAGCTCGACGTGGCGGGCGAGTTCGGGGAAGGCGCCGACGACGGCGATCAGGACGTAGAGCAGCGCGGAGCCGGCTTGCTGCCAGGTGACGAACCGGTCGCCGCGGGCGCGGCCCAGCAGCCGCAGCGTGCACACGCAGCCGACGACGGAGAGGGCGATGAAGGCCGCCCGCCAGATCTGTGGCGTGTCGGTGCCGCCGACCTGGGCGAACAGGCCCATCAGGGCGGGCAACAGGAAGGACAGATAGATTCCGCCGACGACGCGCCGCAGGGCGGGGTCGCGCATCCAGTCGGCATGGTTCTGGACGACGTTCCACCACAGGCCGACCAGGGTGAAGCAGGTGGCGGAGAAGAGGGCGTAGAAGGTGCTGACATCCATGGACGACGAGGGTGTCAGCGCTCCCACCCCGGACGCGCGCCACACGCCCTGCGCCCGCCCCACCTCCGCCGGTACGGGCTAGGGGGCGTCCGGCGGATCACGGCCGGAGCCATAAGCGGATCGCCGCGGCGGTGGCGGTGCCGTGGAAGACGTAGGCCCTCTTGTCGTAGCGGGTGGCAACGGCTCGGGAGTTCTTGAGTCGGTTGATCGTCCGCTCGACCTCGTTGCGGCGTTTGTAGATCTCGCTGTCGAAGCCGGTGGGCCGGCCGCCCTTGCTGCCGCGCCGTTTGCGGTTGGCCCGCTGGTCCTTCGGTTCGGGAATGGTGTGTTTGATCTGGCGTCTTCGCAGGTAGCGGCGGTTGCGGCGTGAGCTGTATGCCTTGTCGCCGCCGAGGTGGTCCGGCCTGGTGCGAGGGTGACCGCCCTGCGGGCGGGGAACGCGGATGCGTTCGAGGACCTCGATCATCTGGGGTGCGTCGCCCCACTGACCGGGCGTGACCAGGAAGGCCATCGGTCGGCATCCGCCTTCACCCGCGAGATGGATCTTGCAGGTCAGACCGCCCCGGGACCGTCCGAGTCCTTCATCGGGGCGGTGGTGCCGGGGCGTTGTCCTTTTTTCGGGACGCGTGGCTTCTTCTTCCGGGCCCCGGCCGCGTGCTGATGGGCACGACAGGACGTCGAGTCGACGCTGACCATGCTCCAGTCGATCCGGCCCGCGAGGTCGGCGTCGGCCTGGACGGCACGCAGGATCCGGTCCCACGTGCCGTCCGCCGACCAACGCCGATGCCGTTCATAAACGGTCTTCCAACTGCCGAAACGCTCGGGAAGGTCCCGCCACGGGATGCCCGTCCGGACCCGGAACAAGACTCCGTTGATCACCTTCCGGTGATCGTTCCACCGTCCGCCACGCTGTCCCGACGTCGGCAAGTGCGGCTCCAGCCGGCCCCACTCGGCATTCGTCAGATCACCCCGCCCCATGCCGAGCACAACGAGCATGCAGTCCGACAGTCACATGATCCGCCGGACACTGCCTAGGCGGGGCGTTCCCGGTGGAGGTCCCGGAGGAGCGCGATCTCGGCTCCGTGGTGCAGCAGTTCCTGATTGACCCACCAGACGACGTCGAGGAAGGGGTCCTCGGGATCGCTGCCGTGCGGGTACGTGCTGAGGCCCACCGTGTCGAGCGCTTTGTCGTCGACCGAGAGCAGGGCCTTCCGCCAGGCTTCCGCTCCGGCGTCGAAGGCCTCGATCGCCGAGGCGACGTCGCCGCTGATCAGGTAGTCGTCCCGGGTCAGGCTGTGGCTGCCGTCGGTGTGGTCCGCGCGGAGCGTCATGAGCTCGCTCAGATGGCTCAGCCGCCAGGCGATGGTGGTGAACGGCGGGGGAGTGGGGTGCGGAGGCGGGGTGGCGTCGCGCCCCCAGTCGCCCACGCCGGTCAGGACGGTCGCCCGAGGGCCCGGCCCGTCGGTGCGGCGGCGGACCGACCAGCAGCCCGGAACCGGCTCCCAGAGGTACTCCTCGTCGGTGAGCGCCGCGACCCCCACGTCCGTGCCGTTGCCGCTGTCCACGAACGGCCCCGCCATACGCTGCCGGAGCCTGAGCCGCGCGAAGTCGAACTGGTCGAGCAGCGGGACCAGTCGGGGCGGTAGGGACATACGTGCTCCTTGGCGCGGTGGGGCGGGGCGTCCGTACCCTGACACACGAACACGCCGCCCGGCGCCCGGTTTTCTTCCCGTCCGACGGCGGAGGGTCGCGACGGTCGGAAGTTCTACGCCAGGTCGTCGAGCCAGGCCGGCGCCGCCTCGGCGGTGAACTCCGCCTGACCGCCACGGAACACCAGATCCGCCGCGCGGAACGCCGGGTGCCAGCATCTCAACCCGGGATCAAGCACCCCGGCTCGACGCCCGCCCCACCGCCTCCACCAGGGGCAGCAGCCGGTGCGGAACCCGCTCGCGCAGCGCCATCTCCGTACGGGTGCGGACCACGCCCGGCAGCTGGATCAGTTGCTGGATCACATCCTCGAGATGGCCGTTGTCCCGGGCCACCACCCGCGTCAGCAGGTCCCCGCCGCCCGTGATCGAGAACGCCTCGACGATCTCCGGCACGGCGGCGAGCGCGTCGCCGACCTCGTCCAGATGCCCCTGCGTGACCTCGATGTGGACGAACGCGAGCACGGGGTGACCGAGCGCCGCGGGAGAGAGCACAGGACCGGTGGCGGTGATCACCCCGTCCCGCTCCAGGCGGTCGATCCGGGCCTGCACCGTGCCCCGGGCCACCCCCAGAATCCGCGCGTACTCGCGCACGCTGGTGCGCGGCTGTTCGATCAGCAACCGCAGGATGCGCGTGTCGAGCTCGTCCACAGCCATGGTCCGTTGGCCTCCTTCTGGCCGAGTTCTACTCGCGAAGACTGTACCGATGGCACACCCTCACCCGCACGAGTTGAGCCAGTGGGTGACCAGGTGTTTTCCTCTGAGAAGAGTACGAAGAGATGGCGCCGCGCACGCGCCGGACCGGCGACGAGGCCGGGAACCGGACCCGCGGCGCCTTTCCCATGTCCAGGGGCCGCCACAAGCAGGCCGGGGCACGAGATCATGCGAAGAGGGCGTGTGTACGGCAGCGAGGGCGGAACAACCGTCGTGAAGCAGCTCCGGGCAGCCGGGCGTCGGCTCGTCCGACTCGTGTTCGTGGCACCCGACCCGGGACGTGTCCGGCTGCGGGTCTCCTCGCGCGCCGTCCTCGGCGTCGGACTCTCCGTCGCCGCGGCCGAGCTCGCCGGACTCTCCCTCACCGCCTCGATCACCGGCGGTCTGGCCGCGCTGCTCGCGCTCTTCACCGTCGGCGACCCGACCGTACGCCGGCAGCTGGCCACCACGGCCCTGCTGCCCGCCGTCGGCTTCCCGGTCCTCGCCCTCGCCACCGCCCTGCACGGCGCGCCGCTGCTGCGCGACGCGTCCTGGCTGCTCGTCGTCTTCGCGGGCGTGTACGCACGCCGCTGGGGCCCGCGCGGACACGCGCTCGGCATCTTCGCGTTCATGATGTTCTTCGTCACCCAGTTCCTGCACGCGCTGCCCGCCCAGCTGCCGGAGCTCTACGCGGCGGTGGCCCTCGCCCTCACCGTCTCGGGCACGGTCCGGTTCGTCGCCTGGTGCATCGAGCGGCGCGTCCCGCCGCCCGCCGCACCCGCACCGCTGCCCGGCCGCGGCCTCCACCGGCCCACCACCCGGCAGGCGTTCCAGGCCACCGCCGCCTGCGCCGTCGCGCTCGCCGCCGGCCAGTTCATCTCGCACGAGCGCTGGTACTGGGCCGTGGGCACCGCATGGTGGATCTTCGTCAACACCGCCTCGCGCGGCGAGACCCTGGTCCGCGGCTTCCGCCGGGTCGTCGGCACCGTCACCGGCATCGCCGCCGGCCTCCTGATCGCGATCCCGCTCGCCGGCGCGCCCGCCCCGACCGCCGTCCTGGTCGCCTTGTGCGTCTTCGGGATCTTCTACACCGCCCCGCTCTCGTACAGCTGGATGATGTTCTTCGTGACCGTCATGGCCGGGCTGCTGTACGGACTGCTCGGCGTCCTGCATCCCGGGCTCCTGCTGCTCCGCTTCGAGGAGACCGCGGTCGGCGCGCTCGGCGCGGCCGTCGGTGTCGCCCTGCTGCCCGTCACCACCCACGCCGCCACCAACGCCTGGATCGAGCGGGCCGTGACCTGTGTGCACGACTGCACCACCGTCGCGGCGCGCCGGCTCGCCGGCGACCCGGACGCCGACCCGGCGCCGCTCGCCGCCGAGCTCGAGGTCCTGCTCGGCCGGGTCCGGCTCTCGCTGGCGCCGCTCGTCCACCCGCTGAGCCCGCTGCGGGCCCGCAAGGCCCGCGCCCGCCGCGTCCTCGCCCTGCTCGACGACTGCGCCCGCGAGATCCGCGGTCTTGCCGCGGTCGCCGCCGACCCCGACGCGTCCCACGACGCCCGGCTCGCCGCCGCGTCCTGGCGGGTCGAGGCGGCCGTCCACGCCCTCGTCCCGCCGACCCGACCCGCGCGCTCCACCTCCCTCGCGGCGGACGCCCTGGAGCCCCACCACCCGGGCGCCGAGGCGGCCCTCGGCCATCTGTACGGCCTCGAGCGCGCGCTGGTCGACCTGGCGGCGCCGATGCGCACCTCCCCGAGCGCCCCGCTGGTCCCCGCGGCCTAGGGTCGGCTCCTTCCGGCCACTTGATCCAAGTTGGTCTAGACCGCCTGCTAACGTCGGCCCCCGACGACGCGGGCGGTCGGCCATGACCGCCCGGCGGAGAGGGGAGACGCCATGGGCGGCACAGACGCGCGGGAACCTGTACGGGCCTTCATCGGATCGTTCACCTCGGCCGGGGGCCGCGGCATCCTGACCGCCGACGTGGACGTCTCCACCGGCGCCCTGACCGTCACCTCCGAGACCGACGTGCTCGCCGACCCGTCCTTCCTCGCCCTCGCGGGCACGGTGCTGTACGCCGTCTCCGAGGCCGAGGAGGGCGCCGCGGCCGCCTTCGACGTGACCGGAGCCGTCCCCCGGCTTCTCGGCGCTCCTGTGGCCGTACAGGGCTCCGGGCCCACGCACGTTGCCGTCTCCGCGGGCCACGTCCTCACGGCCAACTACGGCTCCGGCAGCGTCACCGCCCTGCCCGTCGGCCCGGACGGCGCGCTCGGCCCCGCCGCCGACGTCGCCCGGCACGAGGGCTCGGGACCGGTCACCGAACGCCAGCGCGGCCCGCACGCCCACCAGGTCCTGCCCGCGCCCGGCGGGCCCTGGGCGACCGCCGTGGACCTCGGCACCGACTCCGTACGGATCTACGCCCTCGATCCCGCCTCCGGGGCACTGCGCCCGCACGGGGAGGCCGCCCTGCGTCCGGGCACGGGCCCGCGCCACCTGGACTTCCATCCGGCCGGCACCCACGCCTACGTCCTGAACGAGCTGGAACCCACCCTCACCGTCTGCCGCTGGGACGGGGCGGCCGGAGCCCTCGAACCGATCGCGGAGACGTCCGTGCTGCCCGAGGGAGCCACGGGGTCGAGCTACCCCTCCGGGGTGGCCGTCGCCCCCGACGGCCGTTTCCTGTGGGCCGCCGTCCGGGGCGACGACAGCATCGCCGTCCTCGCCCTCGACCCGAGCGGCGAGAAGGCCGCCCTGGTCGCCTCAGTGCCCTGCGGGGGCCGCTGGCCCCGCGACCTGACCCTCGATCCGTCGGGGCGGCGGCTGTACGCGGCCAACGAGCGCTCCGGCGACGTGACCTGGTTCGACATCGACGCGGAGAGCGGCATCCCGCGCCGCGCGGGCGCGATCGAGGCCCCGGCCGCCACCTGCGTGGTCTTCGGCTGAACCCGCGGACCCGGGCATACGGACCCGGGCGTACGGAAGGGCCCGTACCGGACATGCCCGGTGCGGGCCCTTCCATATGCCGTGGATCGATCAGACGGCCGGGGCGCCCTGCTGCGGGGCGATGCCCAGTGCGGCCGTGTACTGCGAGAGCACCAGCTTGCCGATCGCCGGGTAGGCGCCCAGCGGCTCGGCGGCGGCGCAGCCGGCCTCCTTGGCGGCCGCGTCGAGCAGGCCGTCGGCCAGCTCGGGGCCGATCAGGTACGGGGCGAGCGCGAGCTGCACCGAGCCGGAGCCGCGCAGCTGCTCGGCGATCGCGGTGATCGAGCCCTCCTGGTCCAGCGCGGCGGCCATGACCGGGACGGCCAGCCGGGCGGCCAGCAGCATGCCGGTGATGCCGGCGGCCTGCACGGCCTCCTCGCCGCCGACCGTGGCCAGGACGATGCCGTCGGCGGCCGTGGCCACCGTGAAGAGCCGGGCGCGGTCGGCGCGGGCCAGACCGGCCTCCGACAGGCGCACGTGCAGGGCCTCGGCGAGCAGCGGGTGCGGGCCGAGGACGTCCGTCAGCTCGGCCACGTTGCCGCTGTCCATCACGGCCTGGCGGATCCGGCGCATCAGGGCGCTGTCCGGGCCGGCGAGCAGCGGCACCACGACGGCGGCCGGGCCCTCGGGGGCACTGACCTCACGGCCGGCGGCCAGGGCCAGCTGGTACCGCTCGGTGCGCAGCGTCTCGGCCCGCGTCAGCACGGTTCCGAGGGTGGGGTACTCGGCGTCGTCACCGTCCAGGTAGCCGATCACGGCCTCCAGGCCGGGCAGCTCGGAACGGGCGATGCTCACGACCTCGTCGGCCAGCGAGCGTATGGCAGCCGACGGCACGCCGGGGACGGCGAGAACGAGTGCGGGAGCACCCTCGGGCGCCGCCACGGGTTCGGGGCGACGGTGCCGTCCGGGCTGGCGGGGTCGCGGCATTCGTACAGGCAGGCCGGAAGCAGGCCCAGTGGGGGAGCTCATGGCGCCGCATGTTACTGGTTTCGTCCGCCGCGCAGGGCACTGAGGTGCAGCAGCGCGTTATCTGCCCCTCTTTGTCCGAACCGTCGTTTACCGGGTCAATTGCAGCAACCGAGGCTCCGTGGGCAGCCGAAGCGTGTCCGTGGCCAGCCAACCCGCGAGTGCGAGCGACCCGGCGAGCGGATCCCCCGCGGCCGACGCAGGGCGGGCGTGCGGCAATTGTTCCGCCAGCTCGGCGCGCAGCGGTACGAGGAGTGGGTCGCCCATCTTGAACAGGCCGCCCGTCAGGGCCACTTCGGTCCCTCCCATGGCCGGGCACACGGCAGCCGCGGCCTCGGCCACATGCGCGGCGGCCTGCCGCAGGACCGCCGACGACACCTCGTCGCCGGCCGCGGCGCAGTGAGCCACCTCGGGGGCGAAGGAAGCCAGCACGGCGGGCCGGTCGGTCCGTGGATAGAGCGCTCCCGGCAGCCCGGCGGCGGGACCGAACAGTTCCTCGGCCCGGGCGAGCAGCGCCGGTGAACCGCCCCGGCGCCCGTCGAAGGCCCGCATCGCGGCCTCCAGACCGGCCCGGCCGATCCAGGCACCGCTGCCGCAGTCGCCGAGCAGATGTCCCCAGCCGTCGGCCCGGCGCCAGGTCGTGAGATCCGTGCCGAGTGCGATCAGGCCCGTGCCGCCCGCGACCACCGCGCCGGGCCGCTGCCCGAGGGCCCCCGCGTACGCGGTGACGGCGTCGGCGGCCAGCGCCAGCCGTCGTACGCCCAGCGCCCGGTCCAGAGCGCCGGGCAGCACGGCACGCAGCTCGTCGCCGAGCGTCGCCATGCCGGCGGCTCCGACCGCCACGGCGGCCAAGTCCCCCGCCCCGGCACGGGCCTTCATCGCCTCGATGGCGGGCAGAACCTGCGCGAGGAGATGGGCCGCCTCGATGCCGCCGGGACCGGTCCGCACCGGCTCGCGCGACGTCACGGTCTCCACGGAGCGGGCGTCCGACGCCCGTGCGAGGGCGATCCGCAGCCCCGAGCCGCCCGAGTCGATCCCGACGACCCAGCCCGCGTCCGTCACGGCAGCCGCCAGTCCACCTCCTGCGCCCCCTGGCGCAGAAGCAGTTCGTTGGTGCGGCTGAACGGCCGCGAACCGAAGAACCCGCGGTCCGCCGACATCGGGGAGGGGTGCGAGGACTCGATCGCCGGCAGATCGCCCAGCAGCGGACGCAGATTGCGCGCGTCACGGCCCCACAGCACGGACACCAGCGGCTTCCCGCGGGCGGCCAGCGCCCGGATGGCCTGCTCGGTGACGGCCTCCCACCCCTTGTCGCGGTGGGCGCCGGGCTTCCGGGGCGCGGTGGTGAGCGCCCTGTTGAGCAGCAGCACACCCTGGCGGGTCCAGGGCGTCAGATCGCCGTTCGAGGGCCGGGGCAGCCCCAGATCGGTGTGCATCTCCCGGAAGATGTTGTCCAGGCTCGGCGGCACGGGGTTCACCTCCGGCGCCACGGAGAAGCTCAGGCCCACCGCGTGCCCCGGCGTCGGATACGGGTCCTGGCCGACGATCAGGACCCTCACCTCGTCGAAGGGCTGCTGGAACGCCCGTAGGACGTTCGCTCCCGCGGGCAGGTAGGTTCGCCCGGCGGCGATCTCCTGACGCAGGAAGTCGCCCATAGCGGCGATGCGTTCGGCCACGGGCGCGAGCGCCGGCGCCCACCCCGGTTCGACGATCTCATTCAACGGTCGTGCTGCCACGGGCGTCACTCTACTGGCGCAGTGCCCCGGCGCCTCACCCGATCACCGCCGCCCGCACGCAGAGCACGTCCGGCAGGTGCTCGGCGAGCAGCTGCCAGCTGTCCCCGTCGTCCGCGCTGGCGTACACCTCGCCGTTGCGGTTGCCGAAGTAGACGCCTGCCGGGTCGCCGTCGTCCGTGCACATCGCGTCGCGCAGGACCGTGCCGTAGTGGTCGCCCTCCGGCAGCCCGGCCGTCAGTGCCTCCCAGCTGGCCCCGGCGTCACTCGTACGGTAGACACGGCAGCGGTGTCCGGCCGGCACCCGGTCCTCGTCCGCGTTGATGGGGAACACATAGGCCACATCGGGCCGATGGGGGTGCGCGGCGACCGTGAAGCCGAAGTCGGAGGGGAGACCGGCGCCGATGTCGGTCCACTTCGCGCCGGCGTCGTCACTGCGGTACACGCCCCAGTGGTTCTGCAGATAGAGGCGGTCGACGTCGCCCGCGTCCTGCGCGATCTTGTGCACGCACTGGCCGAACTCCGGGTCCGGATCGGGCAGGAAGACCGCGGACACTCCCTGGTTGGAGGGGTTCCAGCTCGCCCCGCCGTCGCGGGAACGGAACACCCCGGCCGTCGACACCGCGACCGTCACCGCCTCCGGATCGCGTGGATCGGTCACGATCGTGTGCACGGCCTCGCCGCCTCCGCCGGGCACCCACCGCGACCGGGTCGGGTGCTCCCACAGCGGGCGGACCAGCTCGAACGACGTACCGCCGTCGTCCGACCTGAACAGGGCGGCCGGCTCCGTGCCCGCGTAGACGACGTCGGGGGAGTGCGCGGGAGCGGGGTGCAGCTGCCAGACCCGCTCCAGCGAAGCCCCGGTGTCCTTGGGGAACTTGACCGCGGGCTTCGGCGGCTCGGTCCAGGTGGCGCCGAGGTCGTCGGAGCGGAAGACAGACGGGCCCCAGTGGGAGCTGTCGCCGCCGACGAGGAGCCGGGGTGTGGAGCGCCGGGTGTCGATGGCGACCGAGTAGATCGCCTGCGCGTTGAAGTGGGGATCGTCGAACTCCCACCGGCCGTCGCGCCTTCGGCCGATGAACAGACCCTTGCGGGTGCCTACGGTCAGTACTACGTCGGGCATGGCCGACACCTCCAGGACGCCGTTGTCGCGGATACGGGCCAGTCTGCACCCGGCCACTGACAGCGGCTCCCGGAACGGGCTTCTCCCCAGGTCACGGGCGTGTTCCGCGTCAACCTGGGGAGAGTCCGAAAAGCGAGGATGCCTCAGCGGGGAGCGCGGGCTCAGATCGCCCAGGCGTACTGGCTCGGCGCGTGGGTCTCGGCGCCCAGCTCGCGCGCCGCCCGGCGGGCCCAGGAGGCGTCACGGAGCAGCTCGCGCCCGAGCAGCACGGCGTCGGCCTCGCCGTTGGCGACGATCTTCTCCGCCTGGTCGATCTCCGTGATCAGCCCCACGGCGGCGACGGGCAGGTCGGTCTCGGCCTTCACCCGTGCGGCGAAGGGCACCTGGTAGCCGGGGCCGACCGGGATCTCGGCTGGGCCGCCGTTGCCGCCGCTCGAGACGTCGAGCAGGTCGACCCCGTGCTCCCGCAGCAGGCGCGCGAAGCGGACCGTCTCGTCCGGGGTCCAGCCCTGCTCCTCCAGCCAGTCGGTGGCCGAGATCCGGAAGAAGAGCGGGAGCTCCTCGGGCCACACCGCCCGTACGGCGTCGACGACTTCGAGGGCCAGGCGGGTGCGGTTCTCGAACGAGCCGCCGTACGCGTCGGTGCGGCGGTTGCTGTGCGGGGAGAGGAACTCGCCGATGAGATAGCCGTGGGCGCCGTGCACCTCGAGCACCTCGAAGCCGGCCGCCAGGGCCCGGCGGGCCGCGTCGGCGAACTGTCCGGTGATCTCCGCGATCTGCTCCGTCGTCAGCTCGGTCGGAACGGGGTAGCCCTCGGCGAACTCGACGGGGCTCGGCGCGACGGGCTGCCAGCCGTGGTCGTCGGTGGCGACCGGACCGCGGCCGTCCCAGGGGCGCCTGGTGGACGCCTTGCGGCCTGCGTGTCCGATCTGGATGCCGGGGACGGTGCCGTGCTCCTTGAGGAACCCGGAGATGCGGCGGAGCGCCTCGACCTGGGTGTCGTTCCAGATGCCGAGGTCGGCGGGGCTGATCCGGCCCTCGGGGGCGACGGCGGTCGCCTCGACGAGGATGAGGCCGGTCCCGCCGGTGGCGCGGGAGGCGTAGTGGGCGAAGTGCCAGTCGTTGGCGACTCCCGCGTTCGGTCCGAACACCTCTGCCGAGTACTGGCACATCGGGGCCATCCACACCCGGTTCGGGATGGTCAGCGACCGCAGGGTGTAGGGCTCGAACAGGGCGACGCTCATGACGGACTCCGTTTCGGGGGACCTCGAAGGATGCTCGTACGATACTCATCGTAGTACGCCATCTGTCAAACTACGAGAGTTCTCGTACAATGGGCGCGTACCCCCGGATGAAGTGGAGCCGCCGCCGTGACGACCGCGATCAACCCTCGGGTCCTGGACCACCCCGCGCGGGAGGAGATCCGCCTGGAGGGGGTGCTGCACGCGCTGTCGGACGCGGTGAGGCTGACGATCGTGAGCGACATGGCGCGCGAGGGCACCGAGCTGAGCTGCTCCTACTTCGACCTTCCGGTGACCAAGTCGACGACGACGCACCACTTCCGGGTGCTGCGCGAGGCCGGCGTCATCCAACAGATCTACCGGGGCACCGCCAAGCTGAACGCCCTGCGCCGCGAGGATCTGGACGCCCTCTTCCCCGGCCTCCTGGACAGCGTCCTGCGGGCGACCGGGGCCCAGGCGGAACGCCTGGGGGAGCCGACCGCGGCCGACGCGTAGCGCTTTCGCACCCGGCGGGGGGTGGCGGTGGTCCTCGGTTCGGCCGTGACGAGAGCCCAGGCGCGGCTACGCCTCCCGGTCCGCGCCCTCCCGCGCGGCCGCGCGAAGGTCCGCATCCTCCCGCGCCGCCGCACGAAGGCCCGGCCAGTCCGGGATCTTCACCCGGCCGCGACCCAGTGAGCGGCCCAGGGCCGACTCCGCGCTCTCGATGGAGAGCCAGCCCCGCCAGGCGACCGGCTCGTGGCCCAGGTCCCGCAGCGCGCCGACCGGGTCGGCCGGCACCGGCCGCCCGGCCAGCTCCGCCGCGTCGGCCAGCAGAGAGGTCACGGTCTCCTTGGCGCACGGGCGGTTGGTGCCGATCACGCCCGTGGGCCCACGCTTGATCCAGCCGGCGACGTACTCGCCCGGCGACGGCAGGCCGTCCCGCAGCACCCGGCCGGCCTCGTTCGGGACCGTCCCCCGGGCCTGGTCGAAGGGCAGCCCGGGCAGGGCGACCCCCTTGTAGCCGACGGCCCGCAGGACCAGCTGGGCCTCGACCTCCTCGTACCGCCCCGTGCCCCGCACGCCGCCGGCGCCGTCCGGCTCCGTCCGCTCGAAGCGGACCGCGGCCACCCGGCCGTCCTCGCCCAGCAGCTCCACCGGCCGCAGGAAGAACCGCAGGTTGATGGTCCGCGCCGGCTCGGCCGCGCCGTCCCGGGCCGCTGCGCCCGAGTGCTCCGCCGCGCCCGCCGCCCACCCTCGGACGACCTCCAGATTCCGCCGGTTCACGGCAGGCAGTGCCGAGGAGTCCGCGAACGAGGGGTCCAGTGCCAGATCCGCCGGGTCCACGTTCACCCGCGCGCTGTCCAGGCCGCCCAGCTCCCGCAGCTCCTTCGTCGTGAACTTGGCCTGCCCGGGGCCCCGACGCCCCACCATGTGCACCTCGCGCACCCGGCTGGCCGCCAGGGCCGCGAGGGCCCCCTGCGGCACGTCCGTGGCCCGCAGCTCGGCCGCGCCCCTGGCCAGGATCCGGGTGACGTCCACCGCCACATTGCCCACGCCGATCACGACCGCCGAGCGCCCGTCGAGACGGAAACCGTTGCCCGCGGCATCGGGATGCGCGCTGTACCAGGAGACGAAGTCCGTCGCCGAGTGGCTGCCCGCCAGATCCTCGCCCGGCACCCCGAGCCGACGGTCCCGCGCCGCGCCCACGCAGTACACGACCGCGTGGTACAGCTCCAGGAGGCGCTCCGGGGTCAGCCCCCGCGCGCCCACCTCGACGTTGCCGACGAACCCGACCCGCTCGTCCTCCAGGACCGCCCGCAGATTCTGCTGGAGTGACTTGATCTTCTCGTGGTCGGGCGCGACGCCGTAGCGGACCAGGCCGTACGGGCAGGGCAGCCGGTCCAGGACGTCGACCCGCACCCCGGGCACCCCGGACTGCTGGACCAGCGACTGGGCGGTGTAGACCCCGCTGGGCCCGGAACCGACGACAGCGACACGAAGCACGGTCGTACTCCTTCCCGCCGAGACGCTTCCAGCATGGCACCGGAAGCCCCGGCAGGGGAGACGCGCGACAGGCCCGGCCGCCGCGGGACGGGCTCCGCTACATCGAGCGCATGCGGTTGATCTCCGCCGTCTGCTGCGCGATCACGTCGTTCGCCATCTCCTCCACGAGGACGTTGTTCCCCTGCCCCAGCACCTCCGCCGCCATCGTCACCGCGCCCTCGTGGTGCGTGACCATCAGCTTCAGGAACAGTTCGTCGAACGCCTTGCCCTTCGCGTTCCTCAGCTCCGCCAACTGCGTCTCGGTCGCCATCCCCGGCATCGTGTGGTGGTCGTGACCGCTCTGCTCGCGCGGGCCGCCGTTGTTCTTCAGCCAGCCCTCCATCGCGTCGATCTCCGGCTTCTGCGCCGCGGTGATCCGGTCCGCCAACTTCTTGACCTGCGCCGACCCGGCCCGCTCCGGAGCGAGCGCGGTCATCGTGAGCGCCTGCTTGTGGTGCACGATCATCATCTGCGCATAGGTGAAGTCCGCCGCGTTGGGCTTGTCGTCGGGCAGCAGCCGGGACGCCTCGGCCGGCGATATCCTCCGCGCCGGCTCGCCCGGCTTGCCCGGAGCCACCACCGCGGGACCCGTGGACTCCTTGCTCTGCGGCGCCTTCCCGTCCGGGGCCGAATCGCAGGCGGACAGCGCCCACACCGCGGCGACACTCAGCGCGACGGCGACAGCTCCACGGATACGGCGGTTCAACAAGGCGACCTCCAGGGGTGGTTCCGAGGGACCGGGGGGACAAGCGTCGGGCACCGTTCCTAGCACGCTTCTCAGGGGCATCGAGCAAAAACATTCATTACATCTGTGTTGCCATCTGTTGAGATGTGCACGCTAAGGACGATACTGCCGGGGTCCATCACCCGTTCAACTACGAACGGATACAAGGGAGGACGGAGTGACTTCGTTGCGTACCACGCGCATCACGCGTACCCCGCGCGCACGGATCAGAGGTCTGGGTGTGGCGACCGCCGCCGCCGGACTGCTGGTCAGCCTGCTCGCGGCAGGCCCCGCGGCCGCCACGCCCGACCCGGGCGACACCACCGCGCAGGGCACCGTCTCCTCTGCGCAGGCGGCCGAGGCCCGGTCCGCCATCCAGAGCGGCGAGATACCCGGCGTGGACGAGATCGTCCACAGTGACAACATCCAGCACCTCGTGAACATCCCCAAGGATGCGCTCGCGGGCACCAACTCCGACCTGGCCTTCCAGGGCAAGTACGCCTTCGCGGGCAACTACGACGGCTTCCGCATCTTCGACATCAGCAACCCGCGCGCCCCGAAGACGGTCGCCCAGGTCCTCTGCCCGGGCTCCCAGAACGACATCTCCGTCTCCGGCAACCTCGTCTTCCTCTCCACCGACTCCTCCCGCAGCGACAACTCCTGCGCCAGCGTCAGCCAGCCGGCCACGGAGAAGTCCTCCTGGGAGGGCATGAAGATCTTCGACATCAGCGACATCCGCAACCCGAAGTACGTCGCCGCCGTCGAGACCGCGTGCGGCTCGCACACCCACACGCTGGTGCCCAAGAAGAGGGACGTCTACGTCTACGTCTCCTCGTACTCGCCCAACGCCGCCTTCCCGGACTGCCAGCCTCCGCACGACGGCATCTCGGTCATCAAGGTGCCCCGCAAGGCGCCCGAGAAGGCCGCGATCGTGAGCTTCCCCGTCCTGTTCCCGGGCGAGGGCCCGGACGGCGGCGGCAACCCCGGCGGTCCCACCAACCCCGGTGTCTCCAAGACCACCGGCTGCCACGACATCACCGTGTTGCCGGGCAGGGACCTCGCGGCCGGCGCCTGCATGGGTGACGGCATCCTCTTCGACATCGAGGACCCGGAGCACCCGAAGGTCATCGACCAGGTCCAGGACAACGTCAACTTCGCGTTCTGGCACTCGGCGACCTTCAACCAGAAGGCCGACAAGATCGTCTTCACCGACGAGCTCGGCGGCGGCTCCGGCGCGACCTGCAACGCGGCCGTCGGCCCGAACCGCGGCGCGGACGGCATCTACGACATCGTTGGCAAGGGCAAGAACCGCAAGCTCGTCTTCCGCAGCTACTTCAAGATCCCGCGCCACCAGGCGGACACCGAGAACTGCGTCGCCCACAACGGCTCGCTGATCCCGGTCAAGGGCAAGGACCTCATGGTCCAGGCGTGGTACCAGGGCGGCGTCTCCGTCTGGGACTTCACCGACTCCCGCAAGCCGAAGGAGATCGCCTACTTCGAGCGCGGTCCGCTGTCCGCCACCACGATCAGCACCGGCGGTTCGTGGTCCGCGTACTACTACAACGGCTACATCTACTCCAACGACATCGCGAAGGGCTTCGACGTCCTGAAGCTCGACGACCGTCGTACGGACCCGGCGAAGCGGATCCGGATGGACGCGCTCAACGTCCAGACCCAGCCGGACTACTTCGACGACTTCGAGGACTGAGTCTTCGAGGTCTGTGTCGTGGGCGACTGACACGGCACCCGGAGCTCTGACACCGAGGCCGTGAAGGGAATGCCGTCGGGCGGACCGCCGTCCGGCGGCATTCCCTGCCCCCAATCCAGTCCGTAGCGCTGGAACAGTTCCGACCGCAGCCGCGCCATCGGCATCGGCGCCCCCGGCAGCAGCACCGCCACGACGGCGCCCATCAGCAGCGCCCGCAGCAGCGGATAGTCCGCGTCCACGTTCGCGGAGCCGTACCGCGTCACCGTGTCCCGCAGCAGGAACGCCAGCCGCTGCTGCTCCGGACACTGCACGAACCCCTCGGCCTGCAGGATGCCCGCCATGTGCGTCCGCATCAGCACCGGACGGTCCACGGCCAACCCCAGAATCGCGTCGATGGCCCGCGCCATCCGCTCCCGGCCGTCGTCGGTCCGCGGCTCGCGCTCCAGCGCCTCCTCCAGCGTCAGGTGCATCAGGCGGTGCACGGCCGACTGCAGCAGCTGGCGCTTTCCCGGGAAGTAGTACGAGATCAGACCGCGTGCCGAACCGGCCCGCTCGGCGATGTCGCCCAGCGTCGTCGCCTCGTACCCGCGCTCGGAGACGAGTTCGACGGTCGCCTCGAGGAGGCGCTCCCGAGAGCGTCGTCGAAGCTCTTCATTGACCGATGGGCTACGCGGGGACATGCTTGACTCCTGCGTTGACTGGCTCGCAGCCAATATACTCAGCGCAGCCTGTTGTCGCGCCTTCGTGGCTGGTCAGCGGGTTTGCCGTCTGTTCTGGGCGACGCGGGGGATCGTCCAGGACAGGCGGCTTCATCGCGTTCCTCCCATTCTCCTCCGTACCGTCCCCGGCGGACCGGCCCGTCCGGCGCCCTGGCCGTACCTGCGGAACGTGATGATCGACACAACCACGAGGCAGAAGCCGAGCAACCAGCCGGCCACCACGTCCGACGGCCAGTGCACCCCCAGATAGACCCGGGTCCACCCCACACCGAGCACCGACACCAGGGCCGCCACCGCGATCACGCTCCAGCCCCGCCAGCTCTCCCGCCAGTGCAGGGCGAGCACCCAGAGCAGCAGCCCACAACTCACGGTCGCCGTCATCGCGTGCCCCGAAGGGAGCGACGCGTACTGCGCCGAGTCCACCGGATCCGGCCAGCCGGGCCGCTCCCGGCCGACGGCCCACTTCACCCCCTGCTGGACGGCCGCCGTCAGCAGGCTGGCCACCGTCAGCCACAGGGCCAGCAGCCGCTCGTGCCGCCACCACAGCACCACCACCACGACGGAGATCAGCGCGCGCATCGTCCATGGGTCCCACACCCAGTCGCTCAGGACCCGGTTGAGCTGGGTGAACCCGGGCTCGGCGACGGCGCTGCGGTGCAGCTCCTCGGTGACCGACCGGTCCAGTGAGAGCAGCGGTGGCCAGCCCACGGCCACCAGGACGAGCAGCAGCACGGCCAGGGCGGCGGAGACCACGGCGGAGGAGCGCATGGGCCGATCTTCCCCGACCCGCGCGCCGGCACGCCGGAATCCTCGACTACGCGCCGGAATCCCCGGCTATCCGAGCGCCTTGAGGGCGGGCACGAACGCCACCAGGACCGGCACGACCGGCACGAGCGCCGCGGACGCCGTCAGCCCCAGCCGCCGACCCGCGGTGAGCCGCGGAGCGGCCGTGAGAAGACGGTTGACCCGCTGCGGAAGATCCGCGTCCGGTGCGGGACCCGGCCCGAACACCCCGCGCTCCTCGTTCAGTTCCACCAGCGCCAGCGCGATCGTCAGCCGCCCGAACCGCCGCGAGGCCACATCGTCGGCCGCCAGCTCCACCAGCCGGTGCATCTCACCCCGGAAGGCCGCGAAGACCGGAACCCCCGGGAACCCGCCCGCCAGCGCCCCCGAGCAGTGCAGCAGCCAGTCGTGGCGCGCCCGGGCGTGTCCCTGCTCGTGCGCGAGCACGGCATCGAGCTGGCGTCCCTTGAGACGGCGCAGCGCCGACGTCGTGATGACCAGCTGCGGCGCGGTCCCCGGCAGCCACCAGGCGTCCGGACGCTCCCCCTCCAGCACCACGAGGCGCTCACTGCCCGGCTCCTCGCCCGGCAACAGAGGGGAACGGACGAGCAGTTCGCAGCGGCGCTGCCGACGGCGCGCCCGCGCCCGGCGGATCTCCCGGCCGAGCATCGCACCGGTCCACAGCCCACCACAGGCCAGGACCACGGCGAGCGCCGCCGACCAGGGCTGGTGGGTGCCCAGTTCGTACGCCTCGAGCACCCCGTGCGGCGCGCCCGCGAAGACCTGACCCCGTACCACCTGCCAGGCGGCCGCGGCGCTGAACGTCATCGACAGCGCGAAGCTCAGCAGCACCGCCGCCACCACGCACTGCCACACCCACAGGGCCACCACGGGCTCGCGTTCCGCCCAGTCGGACCGTGACAGCAGCCGTGGGGCCACGGCGGCGGTCAGGACGCCGAGCGAGAGCAGCGCGAGGGAGACCAACATGACGTCCAGCCTATGAGGGGCGTACTACTCGGGGGTATGGCCTCGCACGCCAAGTGACGTACGCCACGGTTTCGACGCAGCAGGCGTCAGAGGGTCACGAGCATCGCCAGCATGGCGAGCGCCATCGACAGCCGGCACACGAGCGCGAACTCCGGCCGGGTGGCCCAGGCAGTCGGCGGGCCGCCCGCGGGCACCGCCACCGGGACGAGCCGCGTCCCCGTGCGGAGCACGTAGACGACGTAGTACGCGAGGAGCGCACCCGTCACGAGCGGTACCCCCGCGGTGGCCCCTGCCCCGTGCCCCCCGTGCGCTCCCTGGGCAGGGGTCGCCATGACCAGCGCCATGTAGACCATCGCCAAGGAGCCCAGCAGATGGTGCAGATGGTGTCCGCCGCGCCGCACCGTCGACAGCGCGTGCAGGGCAGCCGCCCCGAACACGGCCGCGTACACCGCCCACGACCAGGAGGGCGGTGTGAGCACGGCCGGGGGCAGCGCCATCGCCGCCATCCCGAAGCCCATCACGGCCTCGCTCCCCGCCGTCCTGCGCTCCTCGCCCGCGCACCGGCTCATCCGCAGCAGGCAGTACACCCCGCTCGCCCCGCACAGCGTCAGCAACAGCCAGGCCGACAACGCCGGTCCGTGCACGGCACACCTCCCCGTGGGTTCCCCCGGGTCGATGCCCGCGCTCGGCCGGGCGTACGCGAGCGCACAGGCGTACGCGGGGGGAGCGCGGCGCCGGGGCGTTACGCTCGGGGGGATCGTCAGCGCCCCGAGGGGAGACCCGAACAGCATGGACACCGCCACGCCGCAGGACACCGGTCGGATCGGCTACCGCGACGCCGTCGAGGACGACGTCCCGGTCCTCGTGCCGCTCGTGGAGTCGGCCTACCGCGGCGACTCGAGCCGGACCGGCTGGACCACGGAGGCGGACATCCTGCGGGGGCAGCGGACCGACGCCGAGGGGGTGCGCGCCGTCATCGCCACCCCGGGCAGCCGCCTGATGGTGGTGGAGCGCGACGGCGAGGTCGTCGCCTGCTGCCAGCTCGAACACCGCGGCGACGCCGCCTACTTCGGCATGTTCGCGGTCCGTCCCGAACTTCAGGGAGTGGGTCTCGGCCGCCTGATCATCACCGAGGCGGAGCGCCGGGTGCGGGAGATCTGGGGGGTGCGCGAGATGCACATGACGGTGATCTCCGTGCGCGAGGAGCTCATCGCCTGGTACGAGCGGCGCGGCTACCGCCGTACGGGAGAGATGACCCCGTTCCCGTACGGCGACGAGCGCTTCGGTGTCCCGCAGCGGGACGACCTGCAGTTCGAGCTCCTGGTGAAGCCGCTGGTCTGAGGCCCGGGCCCGCGAATCAGGCCGTGAAGCGGCCGGTGCGGCGGATCTCTGGATAGTCGGTCGTCGCGCCGTCGAGCTCCAGGGCCCGCACCAGCCGCAGGTGGTCCTGGGTGTTCACGACCCAGCCGATGACCAGCAGGCCCTCGCTGTGCGCGCGCTCGACGGTCTCCAGGGTGAGGTGCCGGATGTTCAGGACGAGGGCGCCGGCGCCGACCGCCTTGGCCCGGTCCACGACGTCGGCGTCCCACAGGTCCGCCACGAGCGCGGTACGGACCCCGGGGACGAGCCGGGAGATCTCCGCGAGGGCCTCGTCGTGGAAGGAGAGGACCTCCACGCGCCCCACCAGGTCACGCCGGCTCATCACCTCGGCGAGCACCTGGGCGGCGGCCACGTCCTTGATCTCGGCCTGGAGCGGGGACCGCACGGCGTCCAGGACCTCTTCGAAGACGGGGACGCGTTCCCCGGCACCCGCGTCCAGCTCGCGCAGCTCGGCGAGGGTCTTCTCGGCGATGGCCCCGCTGCCGTCGGTGGTCCGGCCGACGTCGGCGTCGTGCATGACGACAAGCGCGCCGTCCTTGCTCAGATGGAGGTCCAGCTCGATGACGTCCATGCCTGCCTGCTCGGCCCGGACGAAGGAACGCAGGGTGTTCTCGGGCTCGACGCCCATGACTCCGCGATGACCGATGGTGAGGAAACTCAAGATCTTCTCGCTTCCGTCGATGTCCGGGCCCAGGTCCCTCCGGGCTCCCGGTGCGGCTCGGGGCGCAGCCTAATGACTTCACCGCAAGAAGGAAGCGCACGCGCGCGGGGCGTCGGAAGCTGCCACTCCGGGCGTCACACCCACGGGGCCCTCAGGGCCCCGTGTCGCCGCTCGCGGGAGCTTCCGCCAGTGCTGCCAGGTCCGTCAGCATCGACTCGGCGAGCTCCAGCTCCGCCAGGTGCTGCCGTTCGCTCCAGCGCAGGGCCAGTGCCGGATGGTGCCACGCCGGCTCGGACTCCGCGCGGGCGAGTGCGTCCCGGACCTCCTTGAGCTCGCCCTGTGTACGGGCGATGTGCTCCTCGACGAGTGTCCGCAGCCGCTGCGGCGCGGCGAGATGCCCCAGCCAGACCCGCAGCACCACCGGATGCTTGAGCACCACGGGCCCGCCGTCGCCGTCCGCCCAGTCGGCCAGCGCCGCCCGGCCCGCGTCCGTGATCGCGTACCGCCGCTTGGTCCGCGGCTCCTCCGGACCCGACCTGGCCGACGCCACGTACCCCCGCGACTCCAGCCGGCGCAGCTCCGCGTAGATCTGGCTGATCGCCGGCGACCAGTAGAAGAAGCGCAGGGAAGCGTCCGCCCACTTCTTCAGCTCGTAGCCGGTGCGCTCGCCGGGGAAGGAGAGCAGCCCGAGCACCGCCCAGGCCGTCTGCGGCAATCCGTGTTCCGTCTCTTGCCTCTTCGCGATCTGACGACTAGTCATATGGCTAATCGAAACAAGGACAGCTCCCCGACACAACCCCCTGGAGGGCATGTGAAGTTCTCCGTCATCTTCGAGGCACAGCTGGCCGACCCGACCGTGGAGCACGAGCACCAGGTCATCCACGACTGCGTCGAACAGGCCGTCCTGGCGGAGGAGATGGGCTTCGACCGGATCTGGGCCGTCGAGCACCATTCCCTGAAGTGGTACGCCCACATGTCCGCCCCCGAGGTCTTCCTCAGCTACGTCGCCGCGCGGACCAGCCGCATCCGCATCGGCCACGGCGTGGTCTGCATGCCGTTCAACTTCAACCATCCCGCCCGCGTCGCCGAACGCGCCGCCATGCTCGACCTGCTCTCCGGCGGACGCCTCGACCTCGGCGCCGGACGAGGCGGCACCGAGCAGGAGACCTCGCTGTGCGGGGTCGACCGGGACCGTACGACCCAGGAGGTCGAGGACGCCCTGCGGATCATCGGCAGGGCCTGGCAGAAGGACGAGCTGGAGTACAGCTCCGAGCTGATCAGGATCGATCCGCATCCGATCCTGCCCCGCCCCCGGCAGACCCCGCATCCGCCGCTCTTCCTCGCCTGCAGCCGTACGGAGACCCTTACCCAGGCCGCCGAGCTCGGTATCGGCGCGCTCGTGATGGGCTTCGCCGGACCCGAGTCGATCGCCGAGATGCGCCGCGCCTACGACACGGCCCGCGCCGCACGCACCGGCGACCGGTTCGTCTCCACGGTCGTCAACGACCACTTCTCCGTCCTCTGCCCCACGATCGTCCTCGACGACCGCGCCGAGGCCCGCCGCATCGGCATCCGGGGCCAGCGCTTCTTCGCCCAGTCGATCGGTCACTGGTACGGGGGAGCGGGCATCCCCGACGAGGCGGTGGTGGCCGGCGCCGACGAAGCCGCCGACATGCGCCGCGCCGCCGAGCAGGTCGTCGCCCGGCTGCACGAACAGCGCATACCGGTGCGCCCCTCCGCCACGGCCACCTTCCGCGCCGACCACGCCTACGGCACCGCCGAGGACGCGATCGCCTACGTGGAACGGCTCCGGGACGCGGGCGCCGACGAGATCATGTGCCTGATGCAGATGGGGACCGTGCCGCAGGAGGCCTGTCTGGAGACGCTGCGCCAGTGGGGCGAGAAGGTCATCCCGCACTTCACCGAGGGCGAGGGCGCACGATGACGGACACCGCACCCACCGGCCGTCCCGACAGTCCGCCGGCCGACCGGCTCGACCCCGAGGCCCGCCCCTTCGTCGATCTGCTCACCGCCGTCTTCCCGGACATCGGCGGCGCCGTCACCGACCCCGTCGAGGCCCGCAGGCTGCTCGCCGCCGCCCCCGCGCCGCCCGGTGAGCCACCGGTCGTCGGCTCGGTGGAGGACAAGACGGTCCCCGGCCCCGAGGGCGCTCCACCGCTCCCGGTACGGATCTACCGGCCCGAGGGGGACGCGAGGCGCCGCCCGACCACCGTCTTCCTCCACGGCGGCGGCTGGGTGCTCTGCGGTCTGGACACCCACGACCGCTCCTGCCGGACCCTGTGCCGGGAGTCCGGATCCGTCGTCGTCTCCGTCGACTACCGGCTCGCCCCCGAGGTCCGCTTCCCCGCCCCCGTCGAGGACGCCTACGCGGCGCTTCTGTGGGCCGCCGCGCACATCGACGAGCTGGGCGGCGAACTCGCTGCTCTCGTCGTCGCGGGGGACAGCGCGGGAGGCAACCTCGCCGCGGCGGCCGCGCTGCTCGCACGCGACCGCCGGGGCCCCGCGCTCGCCCGCCAGGTGCTGATCTACCCGGCGACCGACATGGCGGGCGCCCACGCTTCGTACCGGACGAACGGCGCGGGCTACTACCTCACCGACGCCCATATGCGCTGGTACCGCGACCACTACCTCGGTCCGGACGGCGACGCCCGCCATCCGCTCGCCTCCCCGCTGCACGCCGAGCTCGCCGGTCTGCCGCCCGCCCATGTGGTCACCGCAGGCTGCGACCCGCTGTGCGACGAGGGGCGGGCCTTCGCCGCCGCTCTGGCCGCGGCGGGCGTCGAGGTCACGGAGGACCACCACCCGGGGATGTTCCACGGCTTCCTGGCCCTGCACGAGTACCTTGGCGCGGCGGCCCGGGCCTTCGCCGGAGCGGGGGATGCAATCGCCTCAACGCTTCCCGACAGGAAAATTAACGGTGACCAGGGGGGTATCGCAGGATAATTTCTCTTGGTCCTCTTGTCTGGAGGAACCGCGGACGGATACGGTGTCTTGACGCGAGGTTCTCCTGTGGAGGAAGTGACATGACGGAAATTCTTGTGCAGGACGTGACCGGTGGGGGGACATTCACCGCTGCCCCGGTGATCGAGCACCCTGCCTGGCCCGAGCTCAAGAATGCCGTGGAGGAGATCCGGCCCTGGCAGAGCAAGGACGGGTCCATCGACTTCGAGACCGAGGGCGCGCCGTCCCGCGCCCTCGCCGAGGGTGCGGTCGAGCGCATCGTGACCGCGGTCGAGCAGCTCTCCCCGCTGCTCCCGCACGACGCCGCGTACCACCGCGCTCTCGTCGCCGACCTGCGCAAGTGGGTCGAGGGTGGCTTCCAGGTGCCGGACTTCCTGGACTCCCTGCTGGCCTTCCAGCCGGCCGCCGACCGCCAGGACGGGCTCCAGCACCTGGCGCTCTTCCCGATGTACACGCAGAACGGCAACCCGGACCGCAACCTCGAGGCGGTCGTGCTGCGGATGGTCTGGCCGGAGTGGCTCTCCGAGCTGGAGCGCACCCGCTACGACAACCCGCTGTTCTGCGGCATCACCTTCGAGGACTTCACCGCCGGGTACGACACCAACTCGGCCGTCCTCTTCCCCGAGACCATCGCCGTGCGTGAGGCCCCCGAGCGCTTCAGCTGGGGCGGCATCTTCTGCGACCGCGAGGCCGCGCGCTTCCGCAAGGTCACCGAGGCCTCCGTCGACATCCTCGGCATCGAGCTGCCCGAGGACATCGCGGCCATGGTCGAGGACCAGAAGCGCTGCGAGGCCGCCTTCGTGCTGTGGGACATGGTCCACGACCGCACCCACAGCCACGGCGACCTGCCGTTCGACCCCTTCATGATCAAGCAGCGCCAGCCGTTCTGGATGTACGGCCTGGAGGAGCTGCGCTGCGACCTCACCGCCTTCAAGGAGGCCGTGAAGCTGGAGGGCGAGGGCAACGCCCACGGCCGTGACGTGCAGTACGCCGTGCTGTTCGACCGGATGTTCCGCTTCCCCGTCACCGGTGACCGCAACCGGAACTACGACGGTCTCGGCGGCCAGCTCCTCTTCGCGTACCTCCACAAGCACGACGTCGTGCGCTGGACCGACAACAAGCTGAAGATCGACTGGAAGCGGGCCCCCGAGGTCACCAACCAGCTCTGCGCCGAGATCGAGAAGTTGTACCGCGAGGGCATCGACCGCCCCAAGCTCGTCCACTGGTTCAAGGCGTACGAGCTCGTCTCCACCTACCTCGCCCCGCACCCGGGATCGAAGTGGGCCAAGGGTCCGGACGCCCTGGACCTCTCCCTGCCGCCCCGCAAACTTGTCGACGACGTGCTTCCGGACGAGTTTCCGCTCAGCATGTTCTATGAGGCCCTGTCCAAGAAGCTGAAGGACGTGATCGCCTCCACCAAGGGCATCACCGCCGCGAACGCTTCGCGGACCGAGCAGGCTGCCGCGTGAACCCAGTCACGGAGGAGGAGGGGACGACCATGATCGGCAACGGAAACGGCGGGCCGCTGGAGGGTGCCGTCATCGCGGTCGCGGGAGCGGCCGGTCCGGCGGGACGGGCGACGCTGATGCGCCTCGCCGAAGCCGGCGCCATCGTCGTCGGTGCCGACGCCGACCCGGCCCGCCTGGCCGAGGCGGTCGACGCCGCCCGGTACGCCCACGGCGGCGCCACGGTCGTCGGCGACACGGTCGACCTGTTCGACCTGGGCGCGGCGCGGGAGTGGGCCGACAAGACGGAGAAGGAGTTCGGCCGGATCGACGGGCTCGTGCACCTCGTCGGCGGCTGGCGCGGCAGCGCCTCCTTCGGCGAGACCGACCTCGCCGACTGGAACTTCCTGGAGAAGCTCCTCATCCGCACGGTCCAGTCCACCTCGCTCGCCTTCCACGAGCCGCTGCTGCGCAGCGACCGCGGCCGCTACGTGCTGATCAGCGCCGCGGGCGCCTCGAAGCCCACCGCCGGCAACGCGGCCTACTCCGCCGCCAAGGCGGCTGCCGAGGCGTGGACGCTCGCCATGGGCGACGACTTCCGCAAGGCGGGGGGCGACGAGGGCCCCAAGGCCGCTGCTGCCATCCTGGTGGTCAAGGCACTGGTGCACGACGCCATGCGCGCCGAGCGCCCGAATGCGAAGTTCGCGGGCTTCACCGACGTCAAGGATCTGGCCGACGAGATCGCCGGCGTCTGGGAGCGACCCGCACAGGAAGTGAATGGACAGCGTCTGTGGCTGACCCCCAAGCCGTGACCCCGGCTCTGCCCACCAGGACCGACGCGCGTCGTCACCACGACCCGTCGGTCCGGGGCTTCGCCAGCGACAACTACGCCGGAGCCCACCCGGAAGTGCTCGCGGCCATCGCGCTCGCCAACTGCGGTCATCAGATCGCCTACGGCGAGGACGACTACACCGAGCACCTCCAGCGGATCATGCACAGCCACTTCGGCCCGAACGCCGAGGCCTTCCCGGTCTTCAACGGCACCGGCGCGAACGTCACCGCCCTGCAGGCGCTGACCGACCGCTGGGGCGCCGTGATCTGCGCCGAGTCCGCGCACATCAACGTGGACGAGGGCGGCGCGCCGGAGCGGATGGGCGGCCTCAAGCTGCTCACCGTGCCGACCCCGGACGGCAAGCTCACGCCCGAGCTCATCGACCGGCAGGCCTGGGGCTGGGAGGACGAGCACCGGGCCATGCCGCAGGTCGTCTCGATCACCCAGAACACCGAACTGGGCACGGTCTACACCGTGGACGAGATCCGGGCCATCGTGGAGCACGCCCACGGCAAGGGCATGAAGGTGCACCTCGACGGCGCCCGGATAGCCAACGCCGCCGCCTCCCTGAACGTGCCGATGCGCGCGTTCACCAACGCGGTCGGCGTGGACGTCATCTCCTACGGCGGCACCAAGAACGGCATGCTGTTCGGTGAGGCCGTGGTCGTCCTCAACCCGGACGCGGTCAGCCACATGAAGCATCTGCGCAAGCTGTCCATGCAGCTCGCCTCCAAGATGCGCTTCGTGTCGGTCCAGTTGGAGGCGCTGCTCGCCAAGGACCTGTGGCTGCGCAACGCCTCGCACGCCAACGCGATGGCCCAGCGCCTCGCGGCCGGCGTGCGGGAGGTGGACGGGGTGGAGATCCTCCACGCGGTGCAGGCCAACGCGGTCTTCGCGCGGCTGCCGCACGAGGTCAGCACCCGGCTCCAGAAGCGCTTCCGCTTCTACTTCTGGGACGAGGCCGCCGGCGATGTGCGCTGGATGTGCTCCTTCGACACCACGGAGGACGACGTCGACGCCTTCCTCCAGGCGCTGAAGGAGGAGATGGCGCGATAGCGCCTCTCCTAGCGGGGTATAAGTATGCGGTCGACCGGAAAGTCATTGACTTCCGGTCGGTCGTCTTTCTAGGGTCCCGGGTTATGGAGCTGATCCAGCAGGACCCCGAACTCTCCGCGTACCTCGCCGCGGACGAGGTCATCGACCACGAGCACCCCGTCGTACGGGAGACCGCCGCCGCCCTGCGTGCCCTGCATCCCGACGTATACGCATACGCCCGAGCGGTGTACGCGTTCGTACGGGACGAGATTCCGCACTCGAGCGACACCGGCGACCTCCGCGTCACCTGGCGCGCCTCCGACGTCCTCGCGCGCCGCACCGGGATCTGCCACGCCAAGGCGCACGCGCTCGCCGCGCTGCTGCGCGCCGAGTCGATCCCGACGGCGCTCTGCTACCAGAAGTTCGAGGTGCTCCACGGGCTGGTCGCGATCCGGCTGCCCGGTACGGAGACCTGGCACCGACAGGATCCGCGCGGTGGCGAACCGGGCCGGGAGGCGGAGTTCTCCCTGGAGGAGGAACGCTTGGCCTTCCTGCCCGATCCGGAGTTCAATGAAGTGGACTACCCGGTGTTGTATGCTGCACCACACGCGGGAGTGCTGAGCGCCATGCGGTCGGCGCCGGACAGTACGGAACTCTTGCGGATCCTTCCGACCGACCTCTGACGCAAGGACGACGATGCCCCTCACTCTGACAGTCTCCGACGAGGTGCGCACCCTCGTGCCCGGCTTCACCCATCTCGCGGTCGAGGCCCACGGACTTGTCAACGGCCCCAGCGACGAGGTCAGTTCGGCTCTGCTCGACGACGCGGCCCGGCGCCTTGCCGAGCGGCTCGACGGGCAGACGCCGGACAAGGACCCGCACGTCGCCGCCTGGCGCGCGGCGTACTCCGCCTTCGGTGCCAAGCCCTCCCGTACCCGCAACTCCGCCGAGGCCCTGGCCAAGCGCGCGCTCGCGGACGGCGGACTGCCCCGGATCAACCGGCTCGTCGACGCCTACAACGCGATCAGCGTCGCGCACCTCATCCCGGTCGGCGGCGAGGACCTCGACAAGATCCAGGGCGAGATGCGGCTCGTTCGGGCCACCGGCGACGAGGCGTTCGTGACCACGGCGGGCGGCGAGGAGGCCGTGGAGCACCCCGAGCCGGGCGAGGTCATCTGGTGCGACGAGGCGGGCGTCACCTGTCGGCGCTGGAACTGGCGCCAGGGGCCGCGCACCCGGATCGACGACGACACCGTCAACGCGGTCTTCCTGCTGGAGTCGCTGACGCCCATGACGCGCGAGGAGCTCGTCGCCGCGGGCAACGAGCTCGCCGAGTCCCTGGAGAAGCTGAACCCCGGGGCGCGGATCACCGTCCGCGACCCGGAGTGACGTTTCGGCCGGTGGCCTTCCGGCGGGCCGGCCTACCGGTCAGCCGGCTTCCTTGACCTGGGCCGGAGTCGGAGCCGTACCCCCGAGGTGCGCGGGCACCCACCAGGTGTCGCTCGCGTCCTTGGGGCGTACGGGATAGGCGCGCTGCGCGGCCTCCAGGAGCTCCTGGCAACGCTCGCGCAGCCGCCGGGTGATGGCGCCCGCGTACTGGTCGGCGGGGGCCTCCATCGGCTCGCCCACCCGGATCGTGACCGGGATGTGGCTGCGCTTGAAGTTCCGCGGCCGGCCCTTGGTCCAGACGCGCTGCGTACCCCAGAGCGCCATCGGGATCAGCGGGACCCCGGCCTCCTGGGCCAGTCGCGCCGCACCCGACTTGAAGCTCTTGAGCGTGAACGACTGCGAGATGGTCGCCTCGGGGAAGACGCCGATGATCTCCCCGGCCCGCAGCGACTCCAGCGCGTGCTTGTAGGCGTGCTCGCCCTGCGAGCGGTCCACCGGGATGTGCTTCATGCCGCGCATCAGGGGACCCGACATCTTGTGCCGGAACACCGAGTCCTTGGCCATGAAGCGCACCAGGCGCTTCTGCGGCAGCGCGGCCAGGCCCGTGAAGATGAAGTCCAGATAGCTGATGTGGTTGCTGACGAGCACCGCCCCGCCCGTGCGCGGGATGTGCTCCGAACCCTGCGTGTCGATCTTCAGGTCCAGCGCCTTGAACATGGTCAGGGCGGCGCCGATGACCGGCCGATACACGAGTTCTGCCATCTGTGAGGAACCCCTTCTTCTGTTCCTGGGGAGGGTTCTCCCGGCGGAAGTTACGCAGCCGTAGGTTTTCGGCTTTGGGCAGATCGTGCCCCATGTGGGCCCTGGTGACCAGTCCTGACGGCTTCGTACAGGGAGATTCTCGTCACGCCCGGTGGTCGTGGCGGGAATCGAACGGTGACATGGAACGCTGCACAGGGCAGTGGAGAGCAGGGAGCGGGACATGACGGAAGAGTGGCTGGATGCGGACCGGCTCGGGGTCGAGCTGGGGGAACGCGCCACGCTCGTGCAGTTCTCCACGGCCTTCTGTCAGCCCTGCCGCGCCACGCGCCGGACCCTGTCCGAGGTGGCGGAGATGATCGAGGGCGTCGGCCATGTGGAGATCGACGCCGAGGAGCGGCTGGACCTCGTCCGTGAGATGGGGATCGTACGGACCCCGACCGTGCTCGTCCTCGACCGCGCCGGGCGCATCGTCGTCCGCGCGGCCGGACAGCCCCGCCGGGCGGACGTCATCGCCGCGCTGGGGCGCGCCGTCTGACGCGGTGACACTTCTCCCACATCCCGGTACGCACTTGACTGCACCCGCCAACGATCGTCAGGCTGGCGAGGTGCCTGCAGAAATCCTTCTCTACGGGCGGGCCCACGTGGACCTGGCCCGCAACGCGAGCGCGCGCTGTCCGGGCGTCTGAGATCCCACGGACCCCTCTCACGATGCCCTCGCAGAAGGACAATTCCATGACGGTTTCGCCCGAGCTCCGTACCATCGGCGCCCCTCGGCAGGCCTCTCCCGACCTCCTCCGCTCCGTCTTCCGCCGGCACGCCGCCGGTGTCGCGGTCATCACCGCCCACGGGGAACATCCCGTCGGCTTCACCGCCACCTCGCTCAACTCCGTCGCCGCGGAGCCTCCGCTGATCTCGTTCGGCGTGGGCACCACCTCCTCCAGCTGGCCCGTGCTCTCCGAGGCCGAGCACGTCGGCGTCCACATACTCGGCGAGCACCAGCAGGAGCTGGCCGGCACCTTCGCCCGCAGCGGGGCCGACCGGTTCGGCCGTCCGACACGATGGAGCGTGGGACCCGAGGGCGTCCCGATCCTGGACGACGTACTGGCCTGGCTGGTCTGCCGGGTGGTGGCCCGCGTCCCGGCCGGGGATCATCGGATCGTGATAGCCCAGGTCGTCGCCGGGGACCCGAGCGGGGTGGGCCGGCCGCTCCTCTATCACCAGGGACGCTTCAACGCTCTGCGTGACTGAGGGTTCCCTTACCTGAGCGTTGGCAAGGTCACACGCCTGAGCGCTTGCTTACGGGTAACGGACTGGGTGTACTGACGAGTAATATTCCGGTGGGGGCGGTCGGACGCCCCGACCGGAAACCCGCCCTTCAGGCGCCTATGCTGCGAGCAACAAGGCAGCCCAGTTATGACGATGCAGTAGGAGAGCCGGCGTGAGCTTGAGGATCGTTGTCTGTGTGAAGTACGTGCCCGACGCCACGGGCGATCGGCACTTCGCCGATGACCTGACCGTCGACCGCGACGACGTCGACGGCCTGCTGTCGGAGCTCGACGAGTACGCGGTCGAGCAGGCGCTCCAGATCGCCGAAGAGGCCGACGACGCCGAGGTCACCGTCCTTACCGTCGGTCCCGAGGACGCCAAGGACGCGCTGCGCAAGGCGCTGTCCATGGGCGCCGACAAGGCCGTCCACGTCGAGGACGACGATCTGCACGGCACCGACGTCATGGGCACCTCGCTCGTGCTCGCCAAGGCCATCGAGAAGACCGGTTACGACGTCGTCATCGCCGGTATGGCCTCCACCGACGGCACCATGGGTGTCCTCCCGGCGATCCTCGCCGAGCGTCTGGGCGTCCCGCAGGTCACGCTGCTCTCCGAGGTCTCCATCGAGGACGGCGTCGTCAAGGGCCGTCGCGACGGTGACACCGCGTCCGAGCAGCTGGAGGCCTCGCTTCCGGCCGTCGTGTCGGTGACGGACCAGTCGGGCGAGGCCCGCTACCCGTCCTTCAAGGGCATCATGGCCGCCAAGAAGAAGCCGGTGGAGTCCCTGGACCTCGACGACCTCGAGATCGAGGCCGACGAGGTGGGCCTCGAGGGCGCCTGGACCGCGGTCGACTCCGCCGCCGAGCGCCCCGCGCGCACCGCGGGCACGATCGTCAAGGACGAGGGCGAGGGCGGCAAGCAGCTGGCCGAGTACCTCGCGAGCCAGAAGTTCATCTAGGGCTCGCGCGAGCCACCTGACCCGCCCCCCTTTTCGTTCGCAGGAGATTGAATCCCCATGGCTGAGATTCTCGTCTACGTCGACCACGTCGACGGAGCCGTCCGCAAGCCCACCCTGGAGCTGCTGACCCTGGCCCGCCGCATCGGCGAGCCCGTCGCCGTCGCGCTGGGCAACGGCGCCGCCGACACCGCCGCCGCGCTCGCCGAGCACGGTGCGGTCAAGGTCCTCACCGCCGACGCCCCCGAGTTCGCCGAGTACCTCGTCGTCCCGAAGGTCGACGCGCTGCAGGCCGCGTACGAGGTGGTCTCCCCGGCCGCCGTGCTCGTCCCGTCCTCCGCCGAGGGCAAGGAGATCGCGGCCCGCCTCGCGGTCCGCATCGGCTCCGGCATCATCACCGACGCCGTCGACCTGGAGGCCGGTGACGAGGGCCCGGTCGCGACGCAGTCCGCGTTCGCCGCCTCCTTCACCACCAAGTCCCGTGTCTCCAAGGGCACCCCGGTCATCACGGTCAAGCCGAACTCGGCCCCCGTCGAGGCCGCCCCCGCCGCCGGCACCGTCGAGGCCCTCACGGTCTCCTTCGGCGCGCTGGCCACGGGCACCAAGGTCACCGCGCGCACCCCGCGCGAGTCGACCGGCCGTCCGGAGCTGACCGAGGCCGCGATCGTGGTCTCCGGTGGCCGTGGCGTCAACGGTGCCGAGAACTTCGCGATCATCGAGGCGCTCGCCGACTCCCTCGGTGCCGCCGTCGGCGCCTCGCGCGCCGCCGTGGACGCCGGCTGGTACCCGCACTCCAACCAGGTCGGCCAGACCGGCAAGTCGGTCTCGCCGCAGCTGTACATCGCCTCCGGCATCTCCGGTGCGATCCAGCACCGCGCGGGTATGCAGACCTCGAAGACCATCGTCGCGATCAACAAGGATGCCGAGGCCCCGATCTTCGACCTCGTCGACTACGGCGTCGTGGGCGACCTCTTCGACGTCGTCCCGCAGCTGACCGAGGAGGTCAAGACCCGCAAGGGCTGACCTTCGCGGGCTTGACCTGCGCATCTGTACGGTCCGGGGGCCGCGTGGTGATGATCACCGCGCGGCCCCCGGCCGTTTCGGACAACCATTGACGCAGGTCCCGGCGGACTACTAACTTCGCTATACGGATTGTTGATTCCGTGAAGCGGAAAATAGGAGGATGTGGGATGGGTCAGCAGGAGAAGGTGTCGACGAGCCTCGCCGGAGCGGTCAGCGAGGGCATCAGCGCCTCCCTCGCAGCGGTGGACGCCGAGCTCGACCGGCGTTACCCCGGTGACCCGGGCACCCGCCAGCCCGTCCACACCGTCTACGTCCCCGGCAACGTCTTCGACGCCGGAACGATCCGCTCCTGGGGCGACCAGGCGCTCGCGGCCCTCGATCAGCACGCGCCGGACGCCGACTCCTTCGCCGCCGTCCTCGGTCTCTCCGACGACCTCGCCGAGGACGTCTACGGCCGCGTACGCGCCAAGCTGGAGCGCGAGCCCATCGAGGACCTCCGCGTCGACTTCGAGGACGGCTACGCGGGCAAGGACGAGGACCACGACGCCGCCCGCGCCGCCCGGCTGATCTCGGAGGCGTACGAGAAGGGCACGGCTGCCCCGTACATGGGCATCCGGATGAAGTGCATGGAGGCCGCCGTACGCGACCGCGGCATCCGCACCACCGACATCTTCCTCACCGGACTCATCGAGAACGGCGGCCTGCCCGACGGCCTCGTCCTCACCCTCCCGAAGGTCACCTACCCCGAGCAGGTCACCGCCTTCGTCCGCCTCCTCGAAGCCTTCGAGAAGGCCCACGGCCTGGACGCCGGCCGCCTGGGCTTCGAGATCCAGATCGAGACCAGCCAGTCCATCCTCGCCACCGACGGCACCGCCGCCGTCGCCCGTATGATCGGCGCCGCCGAGGGCCGCGCGACCGGACTGCACTACGGCACCTTCGACTACAGCGCCTGCCTGGGCGTCTCCGCCGCCTACCAGGCCAGCGACCACCCGGCCGCCGACCACGCCAAGGCGATCATGCAGGTCGCCGCCGCCGGCACGGGCGTACGGGTCTCCGACGGCTCCACCAACGTCCTCCCGGTCGGCTCCACCGAGCACGTCCACGAGGCCTGGCGCCTCCACTACGGCCTCACCCGCCGCGCCCTGGCCCGCGCCTACTACCAGGGCTGGGACATGCACCCGGGCCACATCCCCACCCGCTACGCCGCCGTCTTCGCCTTCTACCGCGAGGGCTTCGAGGCCGCCGCCAAGCGTCTCTCCGCCTACGCCAACCACGCGGGCGGCGACGTCATGGACGAGCCCGCCACCGCCAAGGCGCTCAGCTCCTACCTGCTCCGCGGCATCGACTGCGGCGCCCTCGACACCGCCGAGGTCGACTCCCTCACCGGCCTGACCCGCGCCGACCTCGACCGCTTCGCCGCCCCGCGCCGCGGCGACCTCACGGCCACGGCCCAGTAACAGCCCGGAACCTCCCGAGCACCACCCGTCAGAGGGTGTCACCCCGGCCCCGTATTCTGTACGCGTTCAGCGCAGGCGACAGAGAACGGGGCAGCGGTGTCTTCGGGGGAGAACGAGCGGCTGGCCGGCCGCTACCGAGTCGTGCGCCAACTGGGCCGCGGCGGCATGGGCGTCGTCTGGCGCGCCGTCGACGAGGTCCTGGGCCGCGAGGTGGCCGTCAAGGAACTGCGGACGTACAACGACTCGTCAGGCCCTGAACTGGCCGACCTGCGTCTGCGGATGCAGCGCGAGGCCAGAGCGGCGGCCCGGGTACGCCACCCCGGGGTCATCGCCGTCCACGACGTGACCGACCATCAGGGCCGCCCCGTCATCGTCATGGAGTTCGTCGATGGGCCGTCGCTCGACGGCGTCCTGAGTGAACGCGGGGTCCTGGAGCCGCACGAGGCCGCCACGATCGGCGCCGCGGTCCTGGAGGCGCTCGCCGCCGCCCACGACGTCGGTGTGCTCCACCGTGACGTGAAGCCCGGCAACATCCTCCTCGACAAGGGAGGGCGGGTCGTCCTCACCGACTTCGGGATCGCCGCGATGGACGACCCCGGCGACGGCTCCACCACGCACCTCACCCGCAGCGGGGAGATCGTCGGCTCGCTGGACTACCTGGCGCCCGAGCGTGCCCAGGGGCAGCAGCCCGGCCCCGCCTCGGACGTCTGGGCGCTCGGCGCCACGCTCTACGCGGCCGTCGAGGGCTCTTCGCCCTTCCGCCGTACGTCGACCTGGTCGACGCTGAACGCCATCGTCGTGGAGCCGCTCCCGGAGTCGCGCAGGGCCGGCGCCCTCGGCCCCGTACTCCAGCAGCTGTTGGACAAGGACCCGACCCGTCGTCCCGACGCCCGCGCGGCGGCACGTCTCCTGGCGGCCGTGGCCCAGGGCGATCAGGCCCCCGACGCGGCGCCGGCACACCCCGGAGCACCGACCGAGCGCAACACCGCGCCGCACGGGCCGGGGCCTGCGGCGGAGGGATTCGGCTCCGAGGGGGTCGGCCCCGCGGCAGCGGCCCCGGAAGCCGGCGCCGCAGCGCAGGGATTCGGGTCCGAGGGGCCGGCCTCTCGGGGTTCCGCGCCCCAGGGCTTCGGCCCGGCGGGCGCGGCGCCGGCGGGTGGATTCGGGCCCGCGGCCGGGGCCTACGGTCCTGGAGGGGCGCATCCGGCGGACGGATTCGGGCCCGCGCAGCCGCACGTGCCCGGGACCTTCGGCCCTGGGCCGGACGGCCAACGGCCGGTGCCGTCTCCCTACGCACCCGCCGCCGGCGCCGTGTTCCCGCCCGCCGGGCATCCGGCCTCCGTGGCACCGACGCAGGCCGCCTCCGCCCAGGGCCCGCAGGCGCCCCGGAAGTCGCGTTCCTCGGCGCTGGTGGCCGCGGCCGTCGCCGGCGTTCTGCTGGTCGGCGGCGGTGTGACGTACGCGCTGATCGACCGCGACGGTGGCACGGAGCAGGAGCAACGGGCCGACGGCGGAACGCCGGCAACGGCCGGTACGAGCCCCGGCCGTGTCCTCGACCAAGGCGACCCGGGAACCCCGGACACCCCGAGTGCCTCGGCGAGTGCGTCGGCGTCGGCCACGCCCTCGAAGACGGCCACCAAGAAGCCCGCCACCCCCACACCCTCGACCCCGTCGAAGGCGCCCGTGCCCGGCACGGCCGGCGGCGGCACCGGCGGCGGTTCGACGAGCGGCGGCGGGAGTACGAGCGGCGGCGGCTCGACCTCCACGACCGGCGGCGGCTCACCCGCCGAGCCCACGCCCGCCTGCAACGCCATCGGCGGCGGCAAGTACAACTGCGAGGTCTGGCGCACCGCGAAGACGTACCGCCACGACGGCGGCGAGATGGGGATCCTCAACGCCGGCACCAACTACTTCTACTGCCAGGTCGACCTCGGCCGACGCGAGACGTACGGCCGGTGGACGAACGTCTGGTGGGCCCGGACGGACGACGACAGCGGCAACACGAACGTCTACGTCAGCGTCGTGTACGTCAAGGGCGGCGACAACGACGCGCCGTTGCCGGGCCTGCCGGTCTGCTGACCGCAGGCGCCGGGGGAGTCACCGCCCGCTCCGCCACACCCGCCCGCGTGCCGGTTACGCGGGCGGTGGCGGGATCTCGCCCGAGCCGCGCGCGATCAGCCGGGTCTCCAGGACCACTTGGGCCGGCGCGTCGTCGATGCCGTCCAGACGACGGAAGAGCCGTTCCGCCGCGGTGCGGCCCAGCGCCGCCGCGTCCTGGGCGATGACGGTGATGCCGAGCAGGTCGGCGAGTTCGATGTCGTCGAACCCGACCAGGGCGACCGGGCGTTCGCGGTCGGCGAGCGCCCGGACGGCGGTGACGGTGACCCGGTTGTTGCCGGCGAAGAGCGCGGTGACCGGCTCCGGTCCCGACACCATGGCCGTGACCGCCTTCCGGACCCGGTCCGGATCCGTCGGGCCCAGGGACACCCAGGAATCCTCGACGGCCAGGCCCGCGTCCTCCATCGCCGCGCGGTAGCCACGCAGACGCTCGGTCGCCGTGTGGATGCGCGGCCGGTCGCCGACGAAGCCGATCCGGCGGTGGCCATGGGCGATCAGGTGGGCGACCCCGGCGCGAGAGCCGCCGAAGCTGTCCGAGAGGACGGCGTCGGCGTCGATCCGGCCCGCCGGACGGTCCACGAAGACCGTGGCGACGCCCGCCTTGATCTCCGGTTCCAGATAGCGGTGGTCGGTGCCCGCCGGGATCACGATCAGCCCGTCGACCCGCCGGGCGCACAGCGCGAGGGCCAGCTCCTGCTCCCGGTCGGGGTCCTCCGCGCTGGAGCCGTTGATGAGCAGCGCCCCATGGGCTCGGGCGACCTCCTCGACGGCGCGGCTGAGCGGACCGTAGAACGGGTCGGCGAGGTCCTCGAGAACGAGGCCCACGGAGGCGGTGCGGCCCTTGCGCAGCACGCGGGCGCTGTCGTTGCGCCGGAAGCCGAGCGAGTCGATGGCCTCCTGGACCCGGCGCTCGGTGTCGGGGGTGACGCCCGGTTCGCCGTTGACGACCCGTGAGACCGTCTTGAGCCCGACGCCGGCCCGGGCGGCGACGTCCTTCATCGTGGGCCGATTGCCGTAACGGTGCTCGGGGCGGCGGGCGGTGTCGGCCACAGTGGGTGGATCTCCTCTGTCTCGTCTCTGTCTCGTCCGAGCATAGGGCCTGGACAACGTTGTCAGAGCAGGGGAGACTGTAGGTCACAGTGATCGCCCGCCCCCGCCCCTTCTGGAGACACCGCGCAGATGCAGAATGACCTCGTTGTCGCCCTGGACTTCGGCGGCACCAAGATCGCCGGCGCGTTGGTGGACGGCGACGGCGCGATCCTCGTACGGGCCCAGCGACCCACCCCCGCGCGGGAGGACGGCGAGACGGTGATGCGCGCCGTCGAGTCGGTCCTCGCGGACCTGGCGGCCTCGCCGCTGTGGGAGTCGGCGCACGCGGTGGGCATCGGGAGCGCCGGCCCGGTGGACGCTTCCGCGGGCACCGTCAGCCCGGTCAACGTGCCCGGCTGGCGCGGCTTCCCGCTCGTCGAGCGGGTCCACAAGGCGACCGGCGGGCGGCCGGTCACCCTGGTCGGCGACGGGGTCGCCATGACGGCCGCCGAGCACTGGCAGGGCGCGGCACGCGGTCATGACAACGCGCTGTGCCTGGTCGTCTCGACCGGTGTGGGCGGCGGTCTGGTGCTCGGCGGCCGTGTACACCCCGGTCCCACCGGCAACGCCGGTCACATCGGCCACATCAGCGTGGACCTGGACGGCGCCCCGTGCGCCTGCGGCGGGCGCGGCTGTGTCGAGCGGATCGCCAGCGGGCCCCACATCGCCGGTCGCGCCCTGGACAACGGCTGGCGGCCGGGCCCCGACGGCGACACCTCGGCCGCGGCGGTCGCCGCCGCCGCCCGCGCCGGGGACCCGGTCGCCGTGGCCTCCTTCGACCGCGCCGCCCAGGCACTCGCGGCGGGCATCGCCGCCACCGCGACCCTGGTCGAGATCGACATCGCCGTCGTGGGCGGGGGAGTGGCGGGCGCGGGAGACGTGCTGTTCGACCCGCTCCGGCGCAGCCTGCGCGCCTACGCCACGCTGTCGTTCGTCCGTGACCTCGTCGTCGTCCCGGCGCTCACCGGTACGGACGCCGGTCTGCTCGGCGCTGCGGCCGCCGCGGCCCCGCACATCCCGGACGGAGCGCCCCGGGCGGGGCGCTGACGGCGCGTCACCGCCCGGCGCGGTCAACCGCCCACCGGCTCCGGCGTCCTCTGCTGCACGATCACCAGGAACGCGTCGGACTCCAGGTCCATCACGACCTCCGCCGGGAGCCCTTCGTCCCGGCGGGCGCTGGCGAACTCCTCGGCGGGCCAGCTGCCCCGTGGTCCTCCCGCCGGAAACCTCTGCAATACCGTACGGTTCATCTCCGCACCCCCTTGCCTCGCCGGTCCAACGACGCCCGGTCTCGAAGTGTTACGCACCGCTCCGCACGCGCGTTCGTGGAGTGAGGCGTCTCACAGCCGTGCACCCACCCTCTCCACGTCGACCCGGCGCCCTCCGGTTCCGCCCGGGGGTTTCCGTGGCAGGGTGTTGCGGGCAAGCCACTGTGGGCTATCGAAGAGGGGGAATCGTGATCGTCTGGATCAACGGGACGTTCGGCGCGGGGAAGTCCACCACCGCGCGCGAGCTGGTCGATCTGATCCCGAACAGCACGCTGTACGACCCCGAGATCATCGGCTCCACGATGAACCGGCTGCTGCCGGCGAAGCGGCTCGACGAGGTCGACGACTACCAGGATCTGCCGATCTGGCGCCGACTGGTCGTGGACGCCGCCGCCGCGCTGCTCGCCGAGGTCGGCGGCGTACTCGTCGTCCCCATGACCCTCCTGCGCCAGGAGTACCGCGACGAGATCTTCGGGGGGCTGGCCGCCCGGCGCATTCAGGTCCGGCACGTCCTGCTCGCCCCGGATGAAACGATCCTGCGCGCGCGGATCCGGGGCCGTACACCCGATGACGCGGACCCGCAGGCACTGGAGCGCGTACGCCAGTGGTCTCTCGACCACATCGAGCCCTACCGCACCGCCCTGCACGACTGGCTGGCCTCCGACGCCCACGTCGTCGACACCTCCGCCCTCGCACCGGCCGAGGCCGCCGCGTCCATCGCCGAGGCCGTCGCCTCCGGTGAGGCCGCACCCTGCGGCATCGTCCAGACCCCCGAACCCGGCGGCGAGACGCTCGCCGCCGGGGTCCTGCTCTTCGACGAACAGGACCGATTCCTGCTCGTCGACCCCACCTACAAGCCCGGCTGGGAGTTCCCCGGGGGTGTCGTCGAGCCCGGCGAACCGCCCGCCCGGGCCGGGATACGCGAGGTCGCCGAGGAGATAGGCATCGAACTCGACTCCGTACCCCGCCTGTTGCTCGTCGACTGGGAACGCCCCCACCCCCCGGGCTACGGCGGCCTGCGCCTCCTCTTCGACGGCGGCCGGCTGCCGACCGCCGACGCGGACCGGCTCCTCCTGCCCGGCGCCGAGCTCCGCGGCTGGCGCTTCGTCACCGAGGAGGAGGCGGCCGAACTGCTGCCCCCGGTCCGCTACCGCCGCCTCCGTTGGGCCCTGCGCGCCCGTGAACGCGGGACGGTGCTCAATCTGGAGGCCGGTGTGCCGGTCGGCTGACGACGACGCCCACCGGGCGCCCTTCAGCCCGAGAGGGCCGATCGACTACGCCGCTGCCTCCGCCAGTTGACGGGCGGTGTCCGTCGTCACCGGGTCCCCGTGGCCACAGCACAGGACCGACGGCTTCAACTCCGCCAGACGCCGCATCGAATCCATGGCGCGCTCGCGGTCCACATGGAACACACCGAACGTCACGCCCTGCACCGTCGCCACCGTGTCGCCGGTGAACAGGACGCCGTGCTCCGGAAGGTGGACCGCGAGCGAGCCGGGCGTGTGACCCGGTGTGTGCACCACGACCGCACCGTCCCCGAAACCCAGTGCGTCCCCGTCCTCCACCTCCCGGTCGACCCGGGTCGCCGGCGCCGCCGGGGTGGTCAGACCGTGCTCGTACAGAGGGATCTCCCAGTCGAGCAGGACAGGCTCGGGGACCGGCGCCTCGCCCCGGATCACGGGGGCGTCGAGGCGGTGCGCCACGATCTCGGCGCCGAACCGGTCGGCGAGCTCCTGCGCCGAGCCGACATGGTCGCGATGGCAGTGCGTGAGAACGATCCGGCGCAGCGCCGCGGGGTCGAGCCCCGCGGCCCGCATCGCCGCCTCGATCTCCGGCGCCGAGCCCGCCCAGCCGGCGTCGATCAGGGTCAACTCCTTGTCGTCCCGCCACAGATAGGCCTGGCCGATGGAGAAGTGCAGCATGTGCAGTCGAGGCGTGATCTCGATGAAGTCCATACGGCGAACCTACGCATCCGCGCAGGTCCGCCCCATGGTTCTACGCTCTCGGCGAGGTTCGCCGAACGCTTAACCCTGCTTCGAGCGGGCGTAGTTGAGCAGGAAGTGAGCCTCCGCCACCGACAGGCGCTCCAGCTCCTCGGGCGACACCGACTCGTTCACCGCGTGGATCTGCGCCTCCGGCTCGCTCAGACCGATCAGCAGAATCTCCGCCTCGGGATAGAGCGACGCCAGCGTGTTGCAGAGCGGGATCGAGCCACCCATGCCGGAGGTCTGCATCTCCTGCCCGGGGTACGCGATCCGCATCGCCTCCGCCATCGAGACGTACGCCGGGCTGGACACGTCCGCCCGGAACGCCTGGCCCTGACCGACCTGCTCGAAGGAGACCCGGGCGTTCCACGGCACACGCTTCTCGATGTGCGCGTACAGCAGCTTCGTCGCCTCGGACGCATCCTGGCCAGGCGGCACCCGCAGGCTGATCTGCGCCCGCGCCGTCGACGGGATCGACGGCGTCGCACCCGCCACCGGGTGGCAGTCGATGCCGATGACGGTCACCGCCGGACGGGCCCAGAGACGGTCGGCGATCGTGCCGTCGCCCGGCAGACCGACGCCCGCCAGGACCTTCGCGTCCGCGCGGAAGTCGTCCTCCGGGTACTGCAGGCCCTCCCACACCGCGTCGGCCGGCAGACCGTCGATGACCGTCGAGCCGTCCTCGGCGCGCAGCGTGTCCAGGACCCGGATCAGCGCGGCCAGCGCGTCGGGCGCGGCGCCGCCGAACATGCCGGAGTGCAGGTTGCCTTCGAGGGTGTCGATCTGGACCCGGATCATCGTCATACCGCGCAGAGTCGCGGTGACCGTCGGAAGACCGAGCCGGAAGTTGCCGGTGTCGCCGATCACGATGGCGTCGGAGGTGAGGAGTTCGGGGTGCGCCTCTGCGTACCGCTCCAGACCGCCCGTGCCCTGCTCCTCCGAACCCTCCACGATCATCTTGACCGTGACGGGCACTCCGCCGTTCGCCTTCAGGGCGCGCAGCGCCAGCAGGTGCATGATGAAGCCGCCCTTGCAGTCGGCCGCACCCCGGCCGTACCAGCGCCCGTCGCGCTCCGTCAGCTCGAACGGCGGGGTGACCCAGGCCGACTCGTCCAGCTTCGGCTGCACGTCGTAGTGCGCGTAGAGAAGAACGGTCGGGGCACCGGCAGGGCCGGGCAGGACGCCGTACACCGACTGCGAACCGTCCGGGGTGTCGAGCAGCGCCACGTCCTGGAACGCCTCGGCGCGCAGGGCGTCCGCCACCCAGTTCGCGGCCGCCTCGCACTCGCTTCGTGGCGCCACGGCCTCGTCCGCCACCGACTCGAAGGCCACGAGCTCCGCGAGCTCCGCCTGGGCGCGGGGCATCAGCTCGGCGACGGTCTCGGCGATCGGATTGGCGGTCATGGGCACGCTCCTGGTGGGTGCGACGTTGTAAGGACGTCGCCGTATGTCGGTGGTACGGCGAACGTATGGCCGATCCTACGGCGCGGGGTCTCACCTACCGCGCCGTAGGATGCCCGAAGAGCATGGACCGTCGGTCGGATCAGGAGCAGAAGCACATCGTGAGCAGCGAGAACGCAGACGCCGAAGAGGTACGCGCGGGAGAGTCGGGGGACGCGACCGTCTGGGACGTGGTCGTGGTCGGGGCAGGCCCGGCCGGTGCGTCGGCGGCATACGCGGCCGCGGTCACCGGCCGCCGTGTGCTGCTCCTGGAGAAGGCCGAACTGCCCCGGTACAAGACCTGCGGCGGCGGCATCATCGGGCCGTCGCGGGACGCACTGCCGCCCGGTTTCGAACTGCCCCTCCAGGACCGGGTGCACGCCGTCACCTTCTCCATGAACGGCCGCTTCGCCCGGACGCGCCGCTCGCGCCGGATGCTCTTCGGGCTCATCAACCGGCCCGAGTTCGACGCCGGGCTCGTCGAGCAGGCGCAGAAGGCGGGCGCCGAGCTCCGCACGGGCGTCACCGTCTCCCGTGTCGAGCAGCACGGCCCGGCCGTGCCCGACCGGCGGACCGTTGCCGTGGTCCTGGCCGACGGCGAGACGCTCCTGGCCCGTGCGGTCGTCGGTGCGGACGGCAGCGCCGGCCGCATAGGGGCCCATGTCGGCGTCAAGCTCGACCAGGTGGACCTCGGGCTCGAGGCGGAGATCCCCGTGCCGCCGTCGGTGGCCGAGGACTGGAAGGGGCGCGTCCTCATCGACTGGGGGCCGATGCCCGGCAGCTACGGCTGGGTCTTCCCCAAGGGCGACACGCTCACCGTCGGCGTCATCTCGGCGCGTGGCGAGGGCGCGGCCACCAAGCGCTATCTGGAGGACTTCATCGCCCGCCTCGGGCTTGCCGGCTTCGAACCGGCGATCTCCTCGGGTCATCTGACGCGCTGCCGCAGCGACGACTCGCCGCTGTCGCGCGGCCGGGTCCTCGTCTGCGGCGACGCGGCGGGGCTCCTCGAGCCGTGGACGCGGGAGGGCATCTCGTTCGCCCTGCGTTCGGGCCGGCTCGCGGGGGAGTGGGCGGTGCGGATCGCGGAGGCGAACGACGCGGTCGACGCGCGCCGTCAGGCGCTCAACTACGCGTTCGCGATCAAGGCCGGCCTGGGTGTGGAGATGGCGGTCGGGCGGCGGATGCTCGCGCTCTTCGAGCGCAGTCCCGGACTGCTGCACGCGGCGATCACGGGCCTGCGTCCCGCCTGGAACGCCTTCACGGACATCACCCGGGGCTCGACCACGCTGGCCGGCCTGGTCCGCTCGAACGGAATCGCGCGGCGGGCGCTCGACATCCTGGACCGCCGACTGGACACCTCGGGCACGGCGGAGCGCGGTGTCACGGAGCCCGCCGTCGCGTCCGGACCGGCCGAGCCGCAGGGGGCGGTGGGTTCGGGGGGCGCTGCGAAGGGCACGGACGGCGCGGACGTCACCAAGGGCTCCGACGGCGCGGCGGGTGCGACGAAGGTCGCGGGAGAGTCCGAGCGTGCGGGGGACGCCGAGGCGTCGTGATGTCGGGCGGGTAGGTCCGGCGGCTGGTGGGGCGGGTCGGTCCGACGGCATGGTCGGGCGGGTCCGCCCGGCCTCATGAGGTCGTGGTGATCCGGAAGACGGGGTGCTTGGGGGCGATCGCCCTCAGCTCCTCGTCCGTGGAGTCCGGCCCGACCCCGCCGAAGAACACGCCGACCTCGGCCTTCCAGCGCTTGAGGTATTCGCGCAGCAGGACGGGCTTCTCGTCGTCGGACAGCTCGACGGCGGTGAACGTCTGCACACGCTTGCCGAGGTGCAGTTCGCCGCCGCCGGCCGCGCGCATGTTGTGGGTCCACTGGACATGGCCGCGCGGAGCCACCAGGTACTGGGCGCCGTCGAACGTCATCAGGTTGACGGGGGTGGTGCGCCATTCGCCGCTCTTGCGACCGCGGACCGCGAGGACACGGGAGCCCCAGACGCTGATGCCCCGGCGGGTCATCCAGGCGACGAATCGGTTGAGGACGTTGACCGTGATCCAGCCGGGCTTCATGACGTGGGGGGCGGGCTGAGCGGACATGGCAACCTCCGATGGGGAAAGTGTGAGCACTGCTCTCGCTTGAGATCAGTGTGCACGGATCGGTGCGCCAAAGCAAGAGCGGTGCTCTCGTTTCAGTGCGGTGCTCCGAAAGATGGCAGACTGTTCTCCATGACCAGCGTTCAAGGAGCCCGGGCCCGCGCCCGCATCGAGATCACCGCAGCCATCAAGGACGAGGCCCGCAAGCAGCTCGCCGCCGAGGGCGCCTCGAAGCTCTCCCTCCGCGCCGTCGCCCGCGAGCTCGGCATGGTGTCGTCCGCGCTCTACCGCTACTTCCCCAGCCGCGACGATCTCCTCACCGCGCTCATCGTCGACGCGTACGACGCAGTCGGCGCCGCCGCCGAACAGGCCCTCGCCGCCACGGACGCCGACCGCGCGCCCGACGCCCTCGCACGCTGGACCGCCGTCTGCCGAGCCGTCCGCTCCTGGGCCGTCGCGCACCCCCACGAGTACGCCCTGATCTACGGCTCCCCCGTGCCCGGCTACTCCGCCCCGCAGGACACCATCGGACCGGCCTCCCGCGTCGGCCTCGTCCTCATCACCATCGCGCGCGACGCGTTCACCACCGACGGCATCGCGCCGCCGCCGCTCCCCGGAAAGCTGCGCTCGGAGGCGGAACGCATGGCCGCCGACTTCGCCCCCGATCTGCCGCCCGCGCTCGTCGTCGCCCTGGTCGCCGCCTGGTCGCAGCTCTTCGGGCTCATCTCCTTCGAGGTGTTCGGGCAGTTCAACCGCATCGTCGAGGAAAGGGAGGAGTTCTTCGCCGCGTCGGCCGCCCGGCTGGGCCAGGACATCGGCCTGCTGTCCCGCGCCTAGCGCGAAGCCGCGCACCCTCAGGCCGCAGCAACGCTCGAACGCGCGCCCCTCAGGCAAGCCGCACCGTGCGAACGCGCGCCCCTCAGGCCGCCGAACCCCGCTCCGCCGAGCCCCGCCCCACCATGTCCGCGACCCCGCCGAGCAGCGTCGGGTCCTGTCGCAGGATCCGCTCGTGCAGGGCGCGCAGGGCGGGGCCCGGGTCGGCGCCCATGGCCTCCGCGATCCTGCGTCGGGCCTCCTCGTAGGCGACCAGCGCGTCGGAGGAACGCCCGCCCCGGTACAGCGCCAGGATCAGCAGCGCCACCGGCCGCTCCCGCAGCGGATGGGCGGCCACCAGGCGCACCAGCTCATGGACGCACTCGTCGTACCGCCCCTGCGCGATCGCGCCCTCGAGGCGCGCCTCCAGGACGAGCATCCGCTTCTCCGCCCAGCGCCGCCGCTCGGCCTCCAGATAGGGGCCGGGCAGCCCCTCCGCGTACTCGCCGCGCCACAACGACTCGGCCTCGCCCGCCAGTTCCCCGGCCCGGTGCAGATTCCCGGCCTCACGTGCCGCGATCGCGCTGCGCAGCAACTCCCGCCGCTCACACAGGTCGTCGATCCGGGCCCCGGTCAGCCGATAGCCGCTGCCCGTCCACACCAGTCGGGGCCCGTCCTGGCCGAGGGCGCGGCGTAGCCCGGAGACGTACTTCTGGACGAGATTGCGTACATGTACGGGGGTTTCGGGCCCCCAGACGGCGTCGACGAGGCTCTCGTACGCCATCGACCGCCCGTCGAGGTGCAGCAGGACAGCGAGCACGGCCCGTTGCTTCGGCGGCCCGAGCGGTACTTCGCCCGCCGCGCGCAAAGCCCGCAGCGGGCCCAGGAGTTCCCATCGGATCGTGTCGGCCATGCGCCGAGAGTATCCCGGAGCCGGCCTTCCAGCGGATCTTCCAGTGGCTCTTCCAGCGGGCGTTCCAGTGACCGGTCAGTACGCCGTCCCAACGTGGCCCCATGCAGCAAGAACCGCCGCCGGAACCCGGCCCCCGCACCCCGCTCACCCGCCTCGGTCGACTCGCGGTCCGACGCAGCGGAGCCGTGCTCGTCACCGCTCTGCTCCTCTTCCTCGGCCTCGGGGCGTACGGCGCCGGCGCCCAGGCCGAACTCGACCTCGCCCGCTGGGACGCCCCCGGCACCGAGTCCGCCACCGCGGCCCGCATCCTGCGCGAGGACTTCTCGACCGGAAACCCCAACCTCGCCCTCCTCGTCACCGCCCGCGGCGGTGACATCGACGACCCCGCCACCGCCCGCGCCGCGCGGGCCCTCGCCGAGGAGGTCGCCGCCCTGCCGGGCGTCGTGGACACCCGTACGTACGGGAACGGCGAAAGCCCCGCCCTGCGCTCCGAGGACGGCAGCCGCGCTCTGATCCTCGCCCGCCTCGAGGGAACCGCCACCGAGACCCGCGCCCGACTCGCCACGCTCTCGCCCCTGCTGACCCGCACCACGCCGGAACTCACCGTCCAGGTGGGCGGCCAGGAGGAGATCTCCCGCCAGGTCGGCGAACAGGCCCGCGCCGACTTCCTCACCGCCGAGGTCCTCGTCCTGCCGGCCGTCGTCCTGCTCCTGATCCTGGTCTACCGCCGCACCGCCGCCGCTCTGATCACCGTCGGAACCGGGCTGCTGTCCGTCGTCGGAACGCTTGCCGGACTGCGGCTGCTCGCCCAGTTCACTCCGGTCTCCACCTTCGCCGCCAACATCGCGCTCGTCCTGGGCCTCGGACTCGGCATCGACTACAGCCTCTTCCTCATCACCCGCTACCGCGAGGAACGCGCCGCCGGGCACCCCCAGCCGGAAGCCGTCGTCCGAGCCACCGCGACCGCCGGCCGCACCGTGCTCTTCAGCGGTGTCACCGTCGCCGTCTCCCTCTCAGCCCTCCTCGTCTTTCCCTTCTTCTTCCTCAGCTCCTTCGCCTACGCCGGCGTCCTTGTCGTCCTCACGGCCGTGGCCGGCGCCGTCCTCGTCCTGCCTGCGGCCCTCGCCCGCTGGGGCCATCGCATGGAACGTCCCGCCTCGACGTCCGCCGGGCGCGGCCTATGGCACCGGATCGCCCTGCGCGCCCTGCGCCGTCCCGCGTTCAGCGCCGCCGCCGTGCTCGGCGTTCTCCTGATCGCCGGCTCTCCGCTCCTGGGCCTGCGGTTCGGCCTCCCCGACGAACGGACCCTGCCGTCCGGCACCTCCTCCCGTACGACGTCGGAGATCGTCCACCGGGAGTTCGCCGCCGAACCGACCGACACCGTCCATGTCGTCGTGCCCTCGCCCGTGGACCGAACGGAACTCGCCGCATACGCCGCCGGGCTCGCACGCATCCCGGGCGTCCACAGCGTGGAGCCGCCCCGCTACGGGAAGAGCGGCGCGGCCCTCCTCGCGGTCGTCCCGACCCAGCGGGCGATGTACGGAGACGTGCCCGCGTTCGTGGAGCGGATCCGCACCGCCGACGGTCCGCCCGGCGTCCTGGTCGGCGGCTACCCCGCCGAGACCACCGACTTCCGCGCCACCCTGCTCGACCGGCTGCCGATCGTCGTAGGACTCGTCCTCGCCGCGACCTTCGTCATCCTCTTGCTCCTCACCGGCAGCCTGCTGCTCCCGGCCAAGGCCACGGTGCTCAATCTGCTCAGCCTGTCGGTGATGTTCGGCTGCCTCGTCTTCGTCTTCCAGGACGGCCACTTCGCCTCCGTGCTCGGCTTCACCCCCACCGGCTCGATCGAGCCGAGCATCCCGATCCTGATGTTCTGCATCGTCTACGGCCTGTCCATGGACTACGAGGTGTTCATGCTGGCGCGCATCAAGGAGGAGTACGAGCGGACCGGCGACACGGAGCGAGCCGTCGTCGAGGGCATCCGCCGCAGCGCGCCGTTGATCACCGCCGCCGCCGGAATCCTCGCCCTCAGCTTCGCCGCGTACGCGACCGGCGGCGTCGTCTTCCTCAAGGAACTCGGTGTCGGCGCGGCCCTCACCATCCTGGTCGACGCCACGCTCATCCGGGTCGTGCTCCTCCCGGCCACCATGCGGCTCGCGGGCCGCGCCAACTGGTGGGCCCCCGCCCCGCTGCGCCGCCTCCACCGCCGTATCGGCCTGAGCGAGGCGCCACCGGCCGAAGGGGCGCCGGGCGGTGTACTCCGGCGGGAGTACGTGTGATCACCACGCCCGGCTGACGCCCCAGCCGCCCGACCGCGTCTAGCGTGGCGGGCATGGACGAACTGCGCAGAGACGACCAGGGCGGCCCGCGGGCACGAGGCGGCCAGGGCGGGCCGCCCTGGCTGCGGCAGTGGGCCGACCGGGAGCCCGGAACCGGACTGCCCTGGCGGTCCACCCTGCTCCTGGCCGTCTTCGTGATGGTGGGCTCCGGCTTCGCCGCGCGGAACCAGCCGGACCGGGAGTCGCTGGATGCCCTCGGCCGCTCGCTGCTGCTCGTCGGCTCCGCGCTGCTCCTGCTGCGCCACCGCCACCCGGTCCCCGTGGTCTTCGGCACCGCGGCGCTCACCCTCGGCTACTTCGCCGCCGGCTACCCGTACGGTCCGGTCTTCCTCCTCGTCGCGGTCGCCTGCTACGCCGCGATCGTCCACGGCCACCGGCGGTCGGCCTGGTGGGCGCTGGGCCTGCTCTGGGTGGGGCATCTGCTCCTCGCCCACTGGCTCTACCGCTACCTGCCCCCGGACGGGGACTCCGCCGCGCCCTGGGGCCAGGAGATCCCCGTCGCCCTCTTCGTCGTCGCGATCCTCGCCGCCTCCGAACTGGTCCGCGTCCGCCGCGAGCAGTGGGCGCAGCAGCGGGCCGAACGCGCCGCGGCCGAGCGGCGCCGCGCCGACGAGGAGCGCCTGCGGATCGCCCGTGAACTGCACGACGTCCTCGCCCACTCGATCTCCGTCATCAATGTGCAGGCGGGCGTCGGTCTCGCCCTGCTCGACACCGACCCCGAGCAGGCGCGCACCGCGCTCACCACCATCAAGGCGGCGAGCAAGGAGGCGCTGGGGGAGGTCCGGCAGGTCCTCGCCACGCTGCGCGCGCCCGGCGAGGCCCCGCGCACCCCGGCGCCCGGCCTCGACCGGCTCCCGGAACTGGCCGAGCAGGCGGCGTCCGCCGGTCTCACCGTACGCACCTCCACCGAGGGGGAGCCCGCGGCGCTGCCGCCCGGCACCGACCTCGCGGCCTTCCGCATCGTGCAGGAGGCGCTGACCAACGTGGTCCGCCACTCCGGATCCCGCACCGCCCGCGTCGTGATCGCGTATCGGCCCGGTGGCGTGGAGCTCCGTGTCGACGACGACGGACCGGCGACCGGCGGGGACGCCGGCGGCAGTGGCAACGGACTCGCCGGAATGCGGGAGCGGGCCGCCGCGCTCGGTGGCACGATCGAGGCGGGCACCCGCCCGGACGGCGGCTTCCAGGTGCGTGCCGTCCTTCCCGCCCGCCCGAAGGAGACCCCGTGATCCGTGTCCTGCTCGCCGACGACCAGTCGCTGGTAAGGGCCGGCTTCCGCGCGCTTCTGGACGCCCAGCCGGACATCGAGGTCGCGGGGGAGGCCGCCGACGGTGACGAGGCCGCGGCGAAGGCGAGCGAACTGCGCCCGGACGTCGTCCTGATGGACATCCGGATGCCGCGGCTCGACGGCCTGGCCGCCACCCGGAGGATCACCGGCGACCCGGCTCTCGGTGCGGTGAAGGTGGTCATGCTGACCACCTTCGAGCTCGACGAGTACGTCTTCGAGGCCATCCGCTCCGGCGCCTCCGGTTTCCTCGTCAAGGACACCGAACCGGAGGAGCTGCTGCGGGCCGTGCGCGCCGTCGTCGAGGGCGACGCGCTGCTCTCCCCGGGCGTGACGCGGCGGCTCATCGAGGAGTTCGCCGCCCGGTCGAAGGCCCCGGCCGGAGCGTCCGGCCTCGACGAACTCACCGAGCGGGAGCGGGAGGTGATGGCCCTGGTCGGCATGGGCCTCTCGAACGAGGAGATCGCCCGGCGCCTGGTCGTCAGCCCCCTGACCGCCAAGACCCATGTGAGCCGGGCGATGGTGAAGCTGGGCGCGCGGGACCGGGCCCAACTCGTCGTCCTGGCCTACGAGTCGGGCCTGGTGCGCCCGGGCTGGCTGGGCTGAGGGTGCGTACGGGGCCGGTGGCCCGGGGCGTGGCCCGGGCCCGCGTTCCGGGTGCCGTTCAGATCCGCGCCCGGCTTCTCACGACCAGGTGATGCCCGACTTCTCCCGCCACAGCCGGGCGAGCGACGCGTCGCCGGTCACGGTCACCGCGCCGTCCGGAAGCCGGTTCCAGAGCGTCAGATAGAGACGGTCGGCGGCACCGCTCAGCTCGCAGTCGGCCGGGCCCGTCGCGTTGCGCTCCGTGTGCGGTGCGTCCTGGGACAGCCGGACGGTCCATACGTCCCCGGTGTCCGTCGCCCGCACCCGCAGGGTCTTCGGCTCCGGTGTGCGGACGCGGCTCCGGTCGCGCGCGTGGAAGGCGCGCAGCAGCTCGTCGATGCCGTCCACGGCGACCACCGGGTCGACCGGACCGGGAAGGCCCGACGGCAGCGCGGACTCGGCGTCCGCGCGGTGCACGGTCGTCTCGTGGGCCTGCCTCCGTGCCCAGAAGGCGAGCGGGGAGGGAGCGGGCAGGAACGTCCAGCACTCCAGGGTGTCGGGCGCCGCGCGCAGGGCGGCGACCAGCAGGGCGTGCCCCTCGCGGAAGTGGGCGAGGAGCTCCTCGCCGTCGAGGTCCGGTTCGCCGCCGTCGGGGTGGTAGGAGGTGTGGCCCTCGGCGACGAACGCCGTGGCCCAGCGGTGCACCATCGTCGTGTGGCGCAGGAGATCCCGCACCCGCCACCCCGGGCAGGTCGCCACCTCGGCGTCCGTGCCCGCCTCGGTCGCGGCGTCGGCCAGGGCCCTGCCCGCCGCGTCCAGGGCTTCGATGTGCTCGTCGATCTTCATGATCCCCATGCGGCGGATTCTGCCAGGGGAGGGCGCGGGCCGGGGCCGAATCATGCCTGCGGGGGCCGGCCGCACAGCCGAGGACGGCTGCCCGGGTCCGGTTACTCGGCCTGCGCCGGTACCCGTGCGTTCCTGGCCGCGTAGCCGATCACCGCGGCGCCGGCCGCGAGGACGGCGACGGTGGTCAGGGCGACCGGCAGGGAGAACCAGTCGGCGAGGAAGCCGATCGACGGCGGGCCGAGCAGCATGCCGCCGTAGCCGAGGGTGGAGGCGGCGGCGACCCCGCTCGGGCCGGCGAGCGCGCCCGCGCGGGCCACGGCCACCGGGAAGATGTTGGCCAGGCCGAGACCCGTGACGGCGAAGCCGAGCAGTGCGGCCCAGACGCTCGGGGCGAGCGCGCCGAGCACCATGCCGGCCGCCGCCGTCGCCCCGCCCGCCACGAGCGTGCGGGTCTGGCCGAGCCGTTCGAGGAGCGCGGTGCCGGAGAGCCGGCCGGCGGTCATGGTCAGCGCGAAGAGGGAGTAGCCGGCGGCGGCGACGCCCGGATGCGCGTGCAGGTCCTGCTCCAGGTGGAGCGCGCCCCAGTCGGCCAAGGCGCCCTCGCCGTACGCCGTGCAGAGCGCGATCACCCCGAAGACGAGGACGAGCCCGCGTGAACCGGCCTTCCCGCGGGGCCGGTCGGCGGCGGCGGCCTCTTCCGGCGGGGCGGGGGAGGGCTGTCGGAGCAGTACGGGACCGGCGACGGCCGTCAGGACCAGCCCGACGACCGTCAGACCGAGGAGATGGGTCGCGGGGGCGAGGCTCCCGGCGACGAGCCCGCCGAGTCCGGCGCCGACCATCCCGCCGAGGCTGAACGCGGCGTGGAAGCTGGGCATCACGGGGCGGCGCAGGGCGGCGACGAGGTCGACGGCGGCGCTGTTCATGGCCACGTTGATGCCGCCGTACGCGGCGCCGAAGACCAGCAGGACGAGGCCGAGCGCGAGCGGGGAGTGGGTGAGGGCGGGCAGGGCGATGGAGAGCGAGAGCAGAACGGCGGTGGCGACGGTGACGGCATGGCTGCCGTGGCGCCGGCAGAGACGCCCGGTCAGCGTCATGGTCACCACGGCGCCGGCCGACACCCCGAGCAGCGCGAGCCCGAGGTCGCTGGCGGAGGCCCCGGTCTGGTGCTTGATCGCGGGGATGCGGACCACCCAGCCGGCGAAGAGAAAGCCGTCGAGGGCGAAGAAGAGCGTGAGGGCGGTGCGGAGGCGGGACAGGGAGGGAGCGGTGTCTCCGCCAGGGCCCCCCGGAACGGCCGTCCGTACTTTGTTTAGTAGCGGCACAAACTCAGGATAGGGGTCGGTGGAGGCGGATTTCAACCCGAGGCGTTCCTCGGGGTCGGTGGTGCTCAGCCCTAGGCGGTCCTCGGGATCGGTGGTGCTCAGCCCGAGGCGTCGGCGGTGTCCCGTCGCAGCGACGCCCTTACGAGCGCAGCGGCCAGCAGCGGGAGGTCCTCGTGGGGCACGAGTCCCGCGAGCGCGGCGGCGTCCGTGGGGAGGTGCGCGCGCCGGGCGCCCTTCAGGGCGCGCTCGTCCAGGTAGGGGGCCAGTTCCGGCCAGATTCCCTGGATCTCGCGAAGGAAGATGTCCGCGCCTGCCGGGCCGATCCCCGGCATCTCCTGCAACTCCGACCGCAGGACGTCCACGTCGCCGTCCGCCGCCGCCCTCATCCGCCGCAGATCGCCGCCGTACTCCGCCAGGACCAGCTCGGCCTCCTTGCCCAGCTGCGTCGAGGTCCGCTCGTCGTAGCGCCGGTAGCCGCCCTCGCCCAGCGCGTCCACCCGCTCCTGCCACGTGGCGTCCCGCATCCGCCGCGGGCTGCGCATCCCCGCGTCGAAGAGCGCCCTGGCCGACGCGACCGCCGTCTCCGCGCGGATCCGGGCGCTCATCAGATGGGCCAGGACGAGCAGCTGGTACAGCGGCTGCGGAGTGTCCTTGAGCCGGATGCCTGCCTCTTCGGCGTACGTCCCGTGCTCCTGGTCCTCCAGCAGGGCCCGGACGCGGGTCGTCGACGTGTCGGAGCGTGCCATGACGCCTCCCGTTTCCCGCCGCGCCGGTACCCGCTGGGCACCCGCCGAAACCGCGCCACCGTCCGATCATGGGAGACTCGCCCCCATGAACGGCAAGGCGACGACGACCAAGACACGGCTGGACAGGGGGCGCGGCGCGCTCGGGCCCGCACTGGAACTGGTGCACACGGGCCGCGCGCCGACCCGTGCCGTGCTCACGGCCGAACTCGGCGTCACCCGCGCCACCGCCGGTGCCGTCGCCGCCGAACTGGAGGCGCTCGGCCTCATCCGAGTGGACTCCAACCCCGGCGCCGCCGCCGGATCCCAGGGACGTCCCTCGCACCGCCTCGCCGTCGACGACAAGGGCCCGGTGGCCCTCGCGGCACAGGTCCACGCCGACGGCTTCCGCGCCGCGCTCGTCGGCCTCGGCGGCACCATCGTGGCCACCGCGCCCGGCTGCGTCACCGTCTCCGCCGACCCTGCCCAGGTCCTCGGCGCCGTCGTCGACGCCGGCGCCGCCCTGCTGGAGGAGAGCGGCCGCCGCTGTGTCGGCGCGGGTCTTGCCGCGCCGTCCGCCGTCGCCGAGCCCGAGGGCACCGCCCTCAACCCGCTGCACCTGGCCTGGCCGGCCGGTGCGCAGGTACGGGAGATCTTCGCGGAACGCGTCCGCGCCGCCGGCATCGAGGGCCCGGCCTTCACCGGCAACGATGTCAACCTCGCCGCCCTCGCCGAGCACCGCCACGGCGCGGGCCGTGGCGCCAATGACCTTCTCTGCGTCGCCACCGGCCACCGGGGCGTCGGCGGCGCGCTCGTCCTCGACGGCCGCCTGCACACCGGGAGTTCGGGCCTCGCTCTCGAGGTCGGACACCTCACGGTGAACCCCGAGGGGCGCCCGTGCCACTGCGGCAGCCGCGGCTGCCTCGACGTCGAGACCGACCCGCTCGCCTTCCTCACCGTCGCCGGACGCGCCCCCGGACCCGAGGTCTCGCTGCTCCAGCAGTCGCGCGACCTGCTGCGCACCAGCCCCGACGACCCTGGCGTACGGGCCGCGACGGCGGAGCTGATCGACCGTCTGGGGCTTGGCCTCGCCGGCCTGGTGAACATTCTGAACCCGGATCGGATCATCCTCGGCGGCCTGCACCGCGAGCTGCTGGACGCCGACCCCGACCGACTGCGCGCGGTCGTCGCGGACCGTAGCCTGTGGGGTCGCAGCGGCGGCGTGCCGATCCTCGCCTGCACACTCGACCACAACAGTCTGGTGGGCGCTGCGGAGTTGGCCTGGCAGCCGGTCCTCGACGACCCGCTGGCCGCTCTGGGCAGGCCGGTGGCGTGAGGGGCCGGAAGACCGCGCGCCCGGCTTGAAGTCCCTCCGCGCGATATCCGTTTGGGCATACGGCACCGCTCGCACTAGCGTTCCGCTCCATGACCGATAACGATCTTCCTCCGCGTCTCGGCAGCCTGACCTTCCACGGGCCGCTCTCCGAGGCCCGCGCCACCCGCATGATCGAGCGGCTCGCCGCCGATTCGCCCGCCACCGTGCTCGACATCGGGTGCGGCTGGGGTGAGTTGCTGATGCGCGTCCTGGAGGCCGCGCCCGGATCGACCGGCGTCGGCATCGACATCAACGCCGAGGACCTGGCCCGGGGCCGGGTCCTCGCCAAGGAGCGCGGACTCGCGGACCGGGTCGAGTTCGTGGAGGAGTCGGCGCTCGGCACCACTCGCGGGCCGGTCGACGCGATCCTCTGCCTCGGTTCCAGCCAGGCCCTCTGCGACCCCGATCAGCCCCACGACCCGGCCGCCGCCCTGCGTGAACTGCGGCGCCTGGTACGGCCCGGCGGCCGAGTCGTCCTCGGCGAGGGCTTCTGGCAGCGCACGCCGACGGACGAGGAGCTCGCCGGGATGTGGCCCGGCGCGCACGCCGGGGAGCACTTCCTGCTCGGACCGCTCGTCGACCTGGCGATCGAGGCCGGCTTCCGCCCCGCGTGGATCGAGACGGCCGGCGCCGACGAGTGGGAGGAGTTCGAGTCCGGCTACCGCAACGACACCGAGCTCTGGCTGGCCGCCCACCCCGACCACCCGCTCGCCGCCGAGACCCGCGAACGGGCCGACCGCCAGCGTTCCACCTGGCTCAACGGCTACCGCCGCGTCCTCGGCATGGCCTATCTGACGCTCGTCCCGGTGGGCTGAGCCGCCAGGCCCGCCCGCTCCGGCGCAGACACGTGCAGCACCTGGAAACGCTCGTACGCGGCGAAGTCGGAGCCGGAGCCCGGGGTCGAAGCCGCAGGTTCCTCCGCCCACAGGGTGAAGTGCAGCAGCTCCCAGTGCCGGGGATCGATCGCGAGCGCGCTCGCCACCACGCCGTCCTCACGGGCCTCGCGTGCGTGGCGGGCGCGCGCCTCCGCCACGGCCTCCGCCGGAGCGATGCCCATCGGTACGGAAAGCCTGCGGCGCGTCGCCGTCCGTGACGCCTGGCCGGCCGCCGGCCCCTCCTCGTAGGCGAGACCCGTCCAGTGCTGCACCACCGGCCGGCCGAAGTCGTTCACGATCCCCTGGAATCCGGGGCCCCAAAGGAACGAGTTCATCCCTTCCGGTGTGGTCCAGAGGTAGAACGGCGCGTAGTGGTTCACCGGCGAGCCGTCCTCGCGTTCCCTGATCAGATACGCCTTGAGGCCGAGACCGGGGAAGTCGTCGAGGAGATGCCCCCTCGTCGCGACCCGGTCGCGGATGATCCCCATGTCGTAGTCGGCGGGCAGGGTGATCTCGTACTGCATGGCATCCATCGGGCGGTCTCCGATTCTCTTGTGCGCGCTCAGGCGGTACGACTCGACAAGGTCGACAACAGGGCGAGCAGGCCACGGACGGCGGTGTCGAAGGCAGCGGGGGAGCCGGACGCGCGGGCCAGTACATAGCCGCCCTGCACGGTCGCCACGATCGTGGCCGCCAGCTCGGCCGGATCGACGGGACCGGTCAACTCCCCGCTGTCCAGGCCCTCCTGGACGACGCCGGCGAGTCGGCCGCGCAGCCAGTCGAGCGTCTCCTCGACCGGAACTCGCAGTTCCTCGCTCGCGACGACGTCCGGGTCCATCGTCAGCCGCCCGACCGGGCAGCCGCGCAACACGTCGCGCTCACGCAGCAGATACGCCTCCAGCCGCGCGGACGCCGAGCCCCCGTCGCCCAGGACGGCTTCCGTGGTCGCCCGCATCTCCTCGGCCGTACGACGGATCGCCGCGAGCGCCAGATCCGGCTTCCCGGTGAAGTGGTGGTACATGCTGCCCTGCCCGGCACCGGCGGCCTGCTGGATCGCCTTGGGGCTCGTCCCCACGTAGCCGCGCTCCCAGAGCAGCTCCCGGGTGGCCTCGATCAATCGCTCGGACGTCGTCATGAGGGGAGTGTACATACCAGTAGGTACAGACGTCGTGAGTGGGCGGGAGCAGCCGGCAGCTCGGTCCGTACTCCCCACGTCGTACGGACGAAGCCGCTGGCCGTAAGACGACCCGGACCCCCTCCGCGAGCGAGTCTCGAAGCATCGACACGCGACACACGCACAAGGAGCTGAGAGACATGAACACACTCGCCCACGCGGGCCCCGGCCCTTGGGTCCTGTTCGTCCCGCTCGTCTGGGCGGCCGTGATCCTGACCGTGGTCACGGTCCTGCGCCGCGCCGGACGGCTGCGCGGCCGTCGAGGTCCCGGACCGCGCCCGGCCTACGACGAGCAGTCCCCGATCGCGCTCCTCGGCCACCGTTTCGCGGCCGGTGAGATCGACGAGGACGAGTACTGGCGGCGGCTGACCGTCCTGGAGGAGCAGTTCGGTCGTACTGCGGGACCCAAGGGGCGTGCGGCATGACCACGACCACCACCGCCGCCATGCGCACCGCCCGCACCGCCGCCCGGGTCGTCGACGCCGTGAAGGTCTACGGCGTCGGCGACACCGAGGTCAGGGCCCTGGACGGGGTGAGCGTCGGCTTCCCCGCCGGTCGCTTCACCGCGATCATGGGCCCCTCGGGGTCCGGCAAGTCCACCCTCATGCACTGCGCCGCGGGGCTCGACACCCTCACCTCCGGCGCCGCGTTCATCGGCGACACCGACCTCTCCGCCCTCGACGACCGGCGGCTGACGTTGCTGCGACGCGAGCGGATCGGCTTCGTCTTCCAGGCCTTCAACCTGCTGCCGACCCTCACCGTCGCCGAGAACATCACCCTGCCCCTGGACCTCGCCGGAACCACCCCCGACCGGGCAAGGCTCGACACGCTGATCGACACCGTCGGCCTGCGCGACCGGCTCCACCACCGGCCGAGCCAGCTCTCCGGCGGCCAGCAGCAACGCGTCGCCGTCGCCCGCGCCTTCGCCGGCGACCCCGACGTCGTCTTCGCCGACGAACCCACCGGCAACCTCGACTCGCGCTCCGGCGAGGAGGTGCTGCGGCTCCTCGGCCGGACCGTACGCCAGACCGGCCGTACGGTCGTCATGGTCACCCACGACCCGGTAGCCGCCGCCCACGCGGACGAGGTGGTCTTCCTCGCCGACGGCCGCCTCGTCGACCGTATGACGGAGCCGACCGCCGAGCGTGTCCTCGACCGCCTGAAGGCGTTCGACGCCAGGTCCACCACACGGGGGTCGGGCGCCAGGTCCACCACCCAGGGGACGGTGACGTCATGAACGCCGCGCGAGCCTCGCTGAAGATCAGCCTCTCCGCACTTCGCGCCCACAAACGGCGCCTCGTCGGCACCTTCACCGCCATTCTGCTCGGCGTCGCCTTCCTCACCGGAACCCTCGTCATGGGCGACACCCTGCGCCACAGCTTCGACTCGCTGTTCGGCAACGCGAGCAGCGGCACGGACGCCGTCGTCCGCAGTACGAGCGTGGTCACCGTCGAGGGCGAGAGCCAGGGCACCCGCAGCCCCGTCGACGCGTCCCTCGCCGACACGATCGCCAAGGTGCCCGTCGTCGCCGCGGCCGTCCCCCGGATCGAAGGCGCCGGTCAGCTCGTCGCCTCCGACGGCGAACCCATCGGCGGCCAGGGCCCGCCCACCCTCGCCGGCAACTGGATCGACGACGCGGAACTCAACCCGTACGCCCTGGCCGAGGGCCGCGCTCCGGAGAAGTCCGGCGAGGTCGTCGTCAACCGCGGCGCCGCGAAGACGGGCGACCTGTCCATCGGCGACACCACGGTCCTGCGTACCCCCGACCCGGTGAAGGTCACCGTCGTCGGACTCGCCACCTTCGGCGGCGAGGACGGCATGGCCCAGGTGACTTACACCGGGATGACCCGCGCCGACGCCGAGAAGTACCTCACGCCGAAGCAGGGCGACGCGGCGGGCATCCTCGTACGTGCCGGCCCCGGCACCTCGCAGCAGGAACTGGTCGACGCGCTGGCGCCCGTGCTCCCCGAGGGCGTCGAGGCGATCACCGGAGAGCAGTCCGCCGCGGAGAACACCGAGATGATCTCCGGGCAGTTCCTGACCCTCTTCACCACCTTCCTGCTGGTGTTCAGCGGGGTGGCGCTGCTCGTCTCCGTCTTCTCGATCCACAACACCTTCGCCATCGTGGTCGCCCAGCGCACCCGCGAGAACGCGCTTCTCCGCGCGCTCGGCGCCTCCCGCCGGCAGGTCGTCGGCTCGACACTCGTCGAGGCCGTGGCGGTCGGTCTGGTGGCCTCCGTCGCCGGGCTCCTCGGAGGCATCGGCGTGGCGGCCGGGCTGCAGGCGCTCTTCCCGGCGATCGGCTTCCCGTTCCCCGAGGGCGCCCTGGTGATCAGCGGCCTGTCGATGGTGCTGCCCTTCGCCGTCGGACTCCTCGTCTGCGTCGGCTCGGCGCTGCTGCCGGCCGTCAAGGCGGGGCGCACGGCTCCGCTCGCCGCGCTGCGCGAGACCGCGGTGGACGAGTCGGGTGCCTCGCGGGTGCGCGTCCTGGCCGGCTCCGCACTGCTGCTCGCCGCCGTCGCCGTCGTGCTCACGGGCGTTCTCGCCACCCCGTCGCTGTGGCTCGCCTCCGCAGGGGCGGTGCTCGCGCTCGCCGCGTTCGTCGTGCTCGGCCCGGTGGCGTCCTCGTCCGCGGTACGGGTCCTCGGCGGCGCGCTGCGCGGGGCGAACCGCGGGCTCGCGCGCCGCAACGCGCTGCGCAGCCCCAAGCGGACCGCCGCCACGGCCACCGCGCTGATGATCGGCGTCGCCGTGGTCTCGCTCTTCACGGTCTTCGGCGCCTCGCTGAAGGCGACGATGGACCAGACGGTCTCGCGCTCGTTCGCCGGTGACGTCGCCGTCAGCACACCGTCGTTCGGCGCCGGTGGCAGCGGGCTCAGCCCGCGGCTCGCCCCGGCGATCGCCGCGCTGCCCGAGGTGGAGACCGCCGTCGGCCTCGGCCAGGGCGTCGCGGAGATCGACGGCGAGGGGCGGGCCCTGACCGTCACCGAACCGGCCGCGCTGGCGCGCTCCTTCGACCTAGGAGAGGTACAGGGGTCGCTGAACGGCCTCGGCACCGACGGCCTCGCCGTCGCGGACACCGAGGCGGCCAAGTCCGGCCTGAAGCCGGGCGACACCACCGAGCTGGCCTTCACCGACGGCAGTCGGCACACCTTCACCGTCAGGGCCGTCTACCAGCAGTCCGAACTGGCCGGCGACTACGTCGTCAGCCGCGAGGCATGGGCCCCGCACCGCGCCCAGGACTCCGACACGCTCGTCGCCGTGACCTTCAAGGACGGCGTCTCCGCCGACGCGGGCAAGGCCGCGGTCGAGGACGTCGCCGAGCAGTACGGCAACCCGGAGGTGCAGACGCGCGACGAGTACGCCGCCTCCTCGGCGAGCGGCATCGACATGATGCTCACGCTGGTCTACGCGCTGCTCGCACTGGCCGTACTGATCGCCCTGCTCGGCATCGCCAACACGCTCACCCTCGCGGTCCACGAGCGCACCCGCGAACTCGGCCTCCTGCGCGCTGTCGGCCAGACCCGGGCGCAGCTGAAGGCGATGGTCCGCTGGGAGTCCGTCCTTGTCGCGGCCTTCGGCACGGTCGGCGGACTCGTACTGGGCGGCTTCCTCGGCTGGGTGCTGGTCACGGCGTCCGACGGGGCGAGCGACAGCGCGTTCGCCTTCGCCGTACCGCCGTTGCAGCTCGCCCTCGTGGCGCTGGTCGGCCTGACGGCGGGCGCCGTGGCCGCCTGGCGCCCGGCCCGACGGGCGGCCGGGCTGGACGTCCTGCGGGCGATCGCGACGGAATGACGCCGATGCCGGATCACGCGTACCGGATCACCCCTGTCGGATCCTGGATCCCGAATGGATATCGGATCTTGGATTTTGGATCCGATACGCGTGGTCCGGTCCGCCGCGTTCCCGCCCCGCCCCCGACTCAGCTCGTGAGGACCGAGCGGGCGACCGTCGGGGCACGGGCGGGCTCCGTCGGGGACCCGAAGGGCACACCCTCAACTCCCGTGCCATGTGCACCGGGGAAGCGGGTGTGGTCGACGAAGGGGCCGTCGGTCGTCGCGCCGTGGACGGCGTGCGAGCGGGAGGGGACGGCCACCGTGGGGGTCGGCGCGGAGAGGGTGAACCACACGACCTTCCCCGTCTCGCCGTGCGGGCGGATGCCCCAGCTCTCGCTGACCGCCTCGATGATGGCCAGACCGCGGCCCGACGTGGCCAACTCGTCGATCCCGACGAGTTCCTGGGCCCCCAGGACTCCCGTCCTGCCGGCGAAATCCGGTATCCGCGGGTCGTGGTCATGGACCGAGACCATGAGTCGGTCGAGCAGCAGCTCGATCTCGACGGTGCACCTCTTGTCCGGCTGGGCATGCCGGTGAACATTGGTCAGCAGCTCGGTGACACCGAGCGCCGCATGGTCGATCAACGCATCGAGATGCCAGTAGCGCAGATGCGCCGATACGATTCTGCGGACCTGACCGATCCGCGACGGCAGGGCCTGGAGCTCCACCGTGCAGTGCCTGCTTGGCTCGCTGATCACGGCTGCGACTCCCCGAAGTAGTCCGGAAGAAGACGAAGATTCGGATCTGTCATGCGGTACTGCAGGGCGGCGGGCTGGATCACAGCGTCACCGCCGGTAAACCCTCGGTGAGGTGGTTCCAGCGTGAACCAGTGGTGAGTGGCCCGCAACTCGCGGCGACCCACCGCAGGCCACCGGAGTGTCATCGTCTCCGCGCCTACCTCTTCCTGGTCGCCTTCTTCAGCGCTTCGAGGAAGCGCCCCTGGCCCGCCGCCCGGTCCTGCGGTCCGTCCATGGTCAGGCGGTAGCGCGTCCCGTTGACCGTGGCCACCGTCTCGTCCGGCTTCGCGAACCAGGGCCGTCCGGCCCGCACGGAACTCACCGGGGCGCTGTCGATCTCGCTGCCATAGCTGGTCAGCAGCGACAGCCGGCCGTCCTCGATCCGGACCTCGCCCGCCCGGGTCAGCGAGCGGGGCCAGCGCTCGATCCGTACACCCGTGGCCGTGAACTCGGGCTCCGCCATATCGCTCCGCCCCCTTCGCACCGGTTGTTCCGACCAGTGTGCCCGGCGGGCGGCAGGCGCACCAGAGTGCCCTTCTGCAAGGGACTCCTATGGACCCCCAAAGTGAACGTTTGTGCAGGTGAGCGAGTTATCGTCACCAGTGGGGACCGTCGGGGGAACGATGAGGAGAGGGACGCATGAGCACCACGGAGAACACGGTGTCGGGCAGCGCGCCACAGGCCGCGGCCACCATCGACATCGACCGCAGCGACCCGGCGTACCGCGCCTGGCTGAAGGACGCCGTCCGCAAGGTCCAGGCCGACGCCAATCGCTCCGCCGACACCCACCTGCTGCGCTTCCCGCTCCCGGAGAAGTGGGGCATCGACCTCTACCTCAAGGACGAGTCGACCCACCCCACCGGCAGCCTGAAGCACCGTCTCGCCCGCTCCCTCTTCCTCTACGGCCTCTGCAACGGCTGGATCCGGCCCGGCAAGCCCGTCATCGAGGCGTCCAGCGGCTCGACGGCCGTCTCCGAGGCGTACTTCGCCAAGCTGATCGGGGTGCCCTTCATCGCCGTGATGCCCCGCACCACCAGCCCGGAGAAGTGCCGCCTGATCGAGTTCCACGGCGGCCAGTGCCACTTCGTGGACGACTCGCGCAAGATGTACGAGGAGTCCGTGGCCCTCGCCGAGCGGACCGGCGGGCACTACATGGACCAGTTCACCTACGCCGAGCGGGCCACCGACTGGCGGGGCAACAACAACATCGCCGAATCGATGTACCAGCAGCTGAGGCTGGAGCGGTACCCCGAACCCGCCTGGATCGTCGCCACCGCGGGCACCGGCGGCACCTCGGCGACCATCGCGCGCTATGTGCACTACATGCAGCACGACACCCGTATCTGCGTCGCCGACCCCGAGAACTCCTGCTTCTTCGACGGCTGGACGAACAACGACCCGCTCGCGACCTCCGACTGCGGTTCGCGCATCGAGGGCATCGGCAGGCCGCGTATGGAGCCGAGCTTCGTGCCGGGCGCCGTCGACCGGATGATGAAGGTCCCGGACGCGGCCAGCGTCGCCGCCGTCCGCGCCCTGGAGGCCGCGATCGGCCGCAAGGCGGGCGGCTCCACCGGTACGGGACTGTGGAGCGCGCTGAAGATCGTCGCGGAGATGGTCGAGCACGGCCGTACCGGAAGCGTCGTGACCTTGATCTGCGACCCGGGCGACCGCTACCTCGACAAGTACTACTCCGACGCCTGGCTGGCCGACCAGGGCCTGGACATCGCGCCCTACGCCGCCGCTATCGACCGGTTCCTGGAGACGGGTTCCTGGCCGGAGTGAGCCGCCGGTCCAGGCTGCGCATCGCGTCGCGGAAGGACTTCCCGACGCCAGGGCGGGCGAGGCGCATGGCGAAGAGGCAGGGCCGGGGGCCGTCGACGGCCATCGTCCAGCGAACCTGGGTGCCGGGGCCGGCGGGGGAGAGGGTCCAATCCTCCAGCATGGCGCTGACGCCCGGTGCGTTGGTCTCGTCGATCCGGTAGGCGTAGCGGGTGTCCGGTTCGTCGGCCATGATCGTCTCGTGGAACACGATCCCGCCCCGCAGCCGAACCGTACGGCCGGCGCCGTCGGAGGTCGGGGTCGCCGAGGTCACCGCCGCGAACCAGGCGGGCATGCTGCCCAACTCCACCGCCAGCGAGCGGTGTACGGCGGACGGCGGGGCCGCCACCTCCGCCGTGAACACCAGACGGACGGGCGCGGACGTGGCGAAGTCGAGCTCCACGGGCGTGAGTCGGCGTGCCATGGGACCGTACCTCCGGAGGGCGGGGCTGAAGTCCGCACACCCTAGCTGACGTTCTGTCACATGCCCAGCAGTCCGTCCATCGCCCGTCCGAACAACCTCCGCCCGGCGCGGGCCAGTACGGGATCGAGGACGCCCGGCACGCCGCGTACGCGAAGCTCCTCCACCCACACCGCGCGGGAGCCGCCGCCCTGCGTCCCGTACACCTCGATCACGGCCCGCCCGAGCACCACCCTGCCCCGCTTCTCCAGCAGGCACGTGCCGGGCCGCCCGGCCGCCGGGGGCTCCCAGCGCACGACCTCCATCGGATCGTCGAAGGCGAGCCGTCCGATGCCCGTACGGGCCACGAACCGCGTTCCCGCGCCCATGGGCCCGGGGGAGAGCAGCCGCGTCCGGGTCAGCGGCACCAGACGGCCGTGCGCGCGGAAGTCGGTGAGGCGCCGCCACACCTCCTCGACCGGCAGGGCCGAGGAGCGCTCGACGCGGAAGCGGCTCACACCGCGTCGTCCTCGTTCTCGTCCTCGCCCGCCACCACCAGACCCGGCAGCTGTTCCGCCATCTCCGCCCGGGTCTGCGACGACAGACCCGCGTCCGTCACCAGCGTGTCCACCTCGTCGAGCCGGGCGAACGAACTCAGGCCCACCGTCCCCCACTTGGTGTGGTCCGCGACCACCACCAGCCGGCGTGCCGAGCGCATCAGACGCCGGTTCGTCTCCGCCTCCGCGAGGTTCGGCGTGGAGAGCCCCGCCTCCACCGAGATGCCGTGCACCCCGAGGAACAGCACGTCGAAGTGGAGCGAACGGATCGCCTGGTCGGCCACCGGCCCCACCAGCGCGTCCGACGGGGTCCGTACGCCGCCCGTGAGCACCACGGTCGCCGCACCGGGCCGCGACTCGCCGCCCGCGTAACCCGCCGTGTGGAAGACGTCGGCGACCCGTACCGAATTGGTCACCACCGTCAGATCCGGCACCTCGAGGAGCTGCTCCGCCAGGGCGAAGGTCGTCGTACCGCCCGACAGCGCGATCGCCGAACCGGGCGCGACCATCCGCGCCGCCGCCCGGGCGATGTCCTCCTTCGCGCCCAGCTCCAGCGCGGACTTGGCCTCGAAACCCGGCTCGTGCGAACTCGTCTCCACCACCGGCACCGCGCCGCCGTGCACCTTCTCGACGACACCCTGGCGGGCCAGTGCGTCCAGGTCCCGGCGGACCGTCATGTCGGAGACATTGAGCCGCCGCGTCAGCTCGTTGACCCGTACACCGCCGCGCCGCCGCACCTCGTCCAGAATGAGGGCGCGCCGCTGCTCCGCGAGGAGATTCTGATGGTCGCTCACCACCGGGGGCCGTTCCTTCCGAAGGGGACTGGGGGATTGCCGTCGGATTCGGTGAGAGTCCGTGCACGAGCGCACGGCCTTCCGCGATCCTGTTGCCTGTCGTCGAATCCTGCCACCCAGAGAGCGAGACACCGAAGTGTCCCCTGCCACACCTGCCCCGAAGAGCGGAGGTGCGGCGCTCGAGCTCCTCGTCCACGGTGTCGGCGGTGCCACGCCGCAGGACATGCTGGGCGACCCCCGTACGGTCCGGGTCACCGGCGACGCGACCGCCGCCATGCACCGCCGCACCGACGACCTCGACGCCGAGGACCACCCCGAGCGCTACGCCGAACGGCCGGTTCCCGAGGCGTACTGCTGGTCCAACCTCACCTCCGGCAACGGCGCCCGCGCCCTGTGGCTGCTGCTCCTGCCCTTCATGGTCGCCAACCTCGCCCACTGGATGCGTCCGCCGGCCAAGGGGCGCCCTCGTCCCGTCCGGCTGTACGGGGTCCTGGTGCGGCTCGTGGCCCTCACCCTCACCGTGCTGCTCACCGCCGCCGCCTGCGAGGTCGCGCTCGATCTGACGGCCTGGCAGTGCGCCGGATCGGCCGCCTGCACGGAGGACCGCTCCTGGCTCGGCTTCCTCTCGGCCCAGCGGGGCGGCTGGTGGTCCCAGCCGGGCCGCCGTCTCGCGCTCGCCGCCGTCGTCCCGGCCGCGCTCGTGGGACTGCTCTGGTACCTCTCCAACCGGACGTGGAGCGCGTACGAGGCCCAGCGCCCGCCCACGGGGTACGACGACGCGCCGGCGGAACCGACGGAATCCGAGCCGGCCGAGTCGGCGTCGGACTCGGCGACGGCGGACACCGAGAGCGCCGACACCCCCACCCCCACCGAACTCCGCCCCGCCCTCGGCCGGCCCGGCTTCTGGTACGGCCGGCGCCTCGTCGCCCGGCTGCGCGCCGCGCACACCGCCGCGGGCCTTCTGACGGTCGCCGCGGCCGTCACCGGAGCCGCCGCCCGCCATGACCGGGGCGCGTCCGACGCCCTGCTGAAAGCCTTCGCCTGGTCCCTCCAGGCGGCCTTCGTCGTCCTCGCCGCCGTCGTCCTCTGGGTCGTCTGCCGCCGCGGCCGCAGCGAGAAGCGCCTCGACCTGCGGCTCGAACGGGCCCTGGTCTCCTGGCTGCCCGGCGCCTCCCTCGTCCTGCTCGCCCTCGCCGTCCTCCACGCGGGCTGGTCCCGCCCCGAGTGGCGCTCCGCCGGCACGCTGCCAGGCGACGCCGCCTTCGGCGTCCTGACCCTGGCCCAGGGCGGCCTCGTCGTCGCCCTCGGTGTGGTCGCCCTCCTCCTGCACCGCCCCCATCGCGAGCCGCGCACCGCCCTGTACGGCCTCGGCGGCCCGGCCGTCGCCATGCTGGCCTGCGCCCTCGGGGGCGTGATGTCCGGCGGAGTCGCCCAGCGGATGGCCGACTGGCTCGACGGGTCCGGCACCCCCGGCATGGGCGCCGGCTCTCCTGTCGCCCCGCCCGTGCTGCTGAGCTGGCAGGCCTCCGTCATCCCGGTCCTGCTCCTGATGCTCCTCGCCCCGGTCGTCTTCCTCGCCGTACGGACCGCGCGTGCCGCCCGCCGCCTCGGACCCGTCGTCGAGGCCGAGTACGGTACCGAGGCCCCCGACCCTGTTCGTACCGCACGGATCGCCGCGGGCCGGGCCACCGCCGGACTCACCGACGCCGCTCCCGTCCTCGTCGGGATCGTCTCGGGCGCGACCCTCCTGCTCGGTGCCGGTTCCGTCGCCGGGGCCTGGGCCAGCGGGAACGTTCCCGGCCGGGCCTTCGAGGGCGCGCACCCCGCGATCGCCTCCGCCGCCGACACGGCCCAGTCCCTCGGCTCCTGGATGATCGGCTTCGGTTTCCTGCTCTTCGTCACCTGGGGCCGACGCGCCTACAGGGACGCCTCGGCCCGTCGCACCATCGGCATCCTCTGGGACGTCGGCACCTTCTGGCCGCGTGCCGCTCACCCCTTCGCCCCGCCCTGCTACGCCGAACGGGCCGTGCCCGACCTCACCTGGCGGATGAGCTCCTGGACCAGGCACACGGGCGGCCGGCTCGTCATCTCCGGCCACTCCCAAGGCAGCGTGCTGGCCGCGGCGGCCGTCTGGCAGCTGCCGCCGACGACCCGCGGGCGGGTCGCGCTGCTGACCTACGGCTCCCCGCTGGAGCGGCTCTACGGCCGCTGGTTCCCCGCCTACTTCGGCCCGGGGCCGCTGCGCGCCCTGCACCGCACGGTCCACTGCTGGAGCAACCTCTACCGCGCCACCGACCCGATAGGCGGACCCGTACGGGTCCCCGCCGAGGGAGCCAAGCCGGCCGTCGACCGCGCCGTGCTCCTCGATCCGCTCGTCTACGGCCGCACCCACCAGCACCCGCTGCCGGAACCGATCCTGGGCCACTCCGACTACCAGGCCGACCCCGTGTTCGCCGCCGAACGGTCCGTACTCCTCGACCGGTTGCCGCCCGCCCTGCCCCGCCAGCGTGACGGTGAAGGCGACGGTGGAACGAACGATCAGGCGGATCAGGGGAGTTCCGGAAGGTCCTCCGGATAGAGAAGGGTCAGGTCGTCCGTGTTCACCTCGGCGAGCACGGCGACCCGTCCGGCGTGCCGCTCCACCATCGACTCGAACGTCTGCCGCGCGGTACGGCCGTTGCCGAACGCCGGACCCTTCGGCAGCTCGGTGAAGTACTTCCGCAGCGCCTCGTCCGTGCCCTCGGCGAGCCGGTACTCGTGCTCGTCCGCCTGCTGCTCCACGATCCGCAGCAGCTCTTCCGGTACGTAGTCGCTGAAGCTGATGGTTCGTGAGAAACGCGACGCAACACCGGGGTTGACGGTCAGGAAGCGTTCCATCTCCGTCGTGTAACCGGCGACGATCACCACGACCGCGTCGCGGTGGTCCTCCATCAGCTTCACCAGGGTGTCGATCGCCTCGCGACCGAAGTCCCGGCCGGAGTCCTCGGGCGACAGCGCGTACGCCTCGTCGACGAAGAGCACACCACCGCGCGCCCGGTCGAAGGCCTCCTGGGTGCGGATCGCGGTCGAACCGATGTGCTCGCCGACCAGGTCGACCCGGGAGACCTCGACCAGATGCCCGCGTTCCAGGACGCCCAGCGAGGCCAGGATCTCGCCGTAGAGCCGGGCGACGGTCGTCTTGCCCGTGCCGGGGTTGCCGGTGAAGACCAGATGGCGGCGGACCGAGGCGGCCTTGAGACCGGCCTCCTGCCGCCTGCGCCCGACCTCGATCATGTTGGTGAGCGTGCGTACCTCGTGCTTCACGCTCTCCAGGCCCACCAGCGCGTCCAGTTCACCGAGCACGTCGGTCGAGGAACGTGCCTCTGGAGCCGGCTCGGGGACAGGCGGGGCAGGAGGGACGACGGGGGAGCGCGGTGCGGGAACCGTACCGAGCAGCCCCGCCGACTGCGTCGCCGTCATCACGGTCCCGGCGTCCGGGGCAGGATGCGTTCGCACCGCGCTCTCGTCGCTCGTGCAGTCCTCCGCGACCGGGCCCTCGTCGGGGAACTCGTACCCGCCGCGGGCGCAGCGCTCCGTACGGCACTTGCGCAGGGTCGTGCGGCAGCCGTCCATCACATGGAAGCCGTAGCCGCCGCTGCCGGTCACCCGGCAGCCGTGGAAGGAGCCGCGCCCCTCGGCGGAGACGTAGAACCCGGCCTCGGCGGGCGAGGTGACCGTGCACCGTTCGATCGTCGGGTCGGCGCCCTTGGTGACGATCACTCCGGTCTGTACGGCGTCGATGGTGCAGCCGCCGAGCGTCCCGCCGCTGCCGTGGTCCCGGAACCAGGCGCCCGTGGACGCCTCCCGGATCCGGCAGTCGTCGAGCTGCGCGGTCGCCCCGTCGCTCACCGACACGGCCGTGTTCCGCACCTGCGACAGATCGCTGTCGACGACGTCCGCGCGAGAGCCGCGGTCGAGGACGAACAGCGCGTCCGGTACGTCGTGCACCCGGCACGCGTCGAGGACGGCGGTCGCCCCGTCGCTGATCCATACCGCCGGGTAGTCGCCCGTACTGTCGTGGATCTCGCACTGGTTGGCGTCCACCCGGGTGCCCGGGTCCCACACCGAGAGCCCGTTGCGGCCGAAGCGGCGCACGGTGGAGCGGGTCAGCGTCAGCACCGAGCGCGAGCGCAGGTCGATCGCGTTCTCGGGGATGTCGTGGATGTCGCAGTCGGAGAGGGTGAGGACCGCGTCCGTGTCGAGCGTGATGCCGTCGGCCGAGGTGCGGTGCACGGAGGAGTCGGTGAGGTGCGCGGTCGCGCGGGCCGCGATCTGCAGACCGGTGCCCTTGATCTCGTACACCTCGCAGCCGATGGCCTCCAGGCCGCTGCCCTCGCCGTTGACGGTGATCCCGGCGCCCGAGGCGTGATGGACCCGGCAGCGCTCCAGGCGCGGATGGGCGCCGCCGCGCACGGAGACCCCGGACTGCCCGGCCGAGACGATCTCGCACTCCTCGAACACCCCTCCGGCGCCGTCGAGTACGGCGATGCCGACGCCCGCCGGATTGTCGACGGTGCAGCGCCGGACGGTGGGGCGGGCGGCTCCGCGGACCTCGAGGCCGGCGGCCGAGCGGGTCACGATCCGCAGATCGAGCAGCTCCGGGGTGCCGTCCTCGACGAGCAGCGCCGGCGCGGCGGTGTCCTGCCCTTCCACATGCAGGTCCTGGACGGTCGCGGCCGCCCGTACGGTCAGCGGTACGCCGTCCACGGGGGCGATGCGGACCGAGCCGACGCCGCCTTCCGGGCCGCGCAGGGTGACGGCCCGTTCGATGACGAGGTTCTCCCGGTAGGTGCCGGGCGCGACGGTGAGGACGTCGCCGTCCCCCGCGGCCTCCAGGGCTGCGGCGAGGGACGCGTACTCACCCGTGCGGCGCCGCCACCGCGATGTGCCGGTGTGCGTCACCTGGACCGTGCCCTGTGCCATGGGTGTGCTCTGCCCCCGCCTCATGCGTCGCTGCTCATCGGATGCCCCACCGTAGCGCGCGCGACGGCGAGGGGTTGACGGGTCGGCCGCTCGTGCCGGGTACGTCCGGTCGACGGGTCGGCCGGACGCGCCGGTACGTCGTAGGGGGAAGGGGGGCCGGTTGCGACGGTACGTCGTAGGGGAAGGGATGGCTGGTCGTGCCGGTGCGTCCGGTCGACGGTCAGCTGCCCGCGCCCGTACGCCCCCAGTCGGGACCGGCCTTGGCCCATGCGCGGTCGAGGCGTTGGTACCGCCGGTGTACCAGCCGTCGTACGACAAGACGCCTGGCCGCCTCGACGAAGACACCGGCCAGGGCGGCCGTGAGCAGCCCGATGGCGATCGCGTGGGCGTGCGCGGTCTCCGGCAGCATGGGCGCCGTGACCGGGCGTCCGCCGCGGTCCGTCCAGAGCCGGAACGTGTCGCCCGGATCGGCCAGTTCGCGCCGGGTGGTCACGGTGCCCGTGCGCGGCGTGCCGTCCGGCGCCGTCCAGCGGGCCACGACGGAACGGCGGAGCGGCTGTTCGTCGGCGGACTCGGGGCTCGTGAGTCCCGGCGCCGGGGTGTCGGCGAGCCGGACGACCCGGGCCGTCGTGGGCTGGCGCAGCCGGTACTGGGCCTGGACCGCGCGCTGGAGGGAGGCGTCGGTGCGCACCCCGGAGATCCAGCCGGCCGTCGGCACGGCGAGCGCGAGCAGCACCACGGCCGTGAGCGCGACCCACGCCTCGATCAGGTCTGTGGTCCGGCGCAGGGGATTGTGCCGCCAGCGCCAGACTCCGGTGGCTGCTCGCACGCCTCGCACCCCCTCGTCCTCGGCTCTCTCAACGAGTCTGCCCCCGGGGAGGGTTCCCTGCCCGCCGGGACGGGGATGTGTGACGCGATCGGGCGGAGGCCGCGCCGCCTCAGTCGATGATCTTGACCTCGTCGCCCACCCGGAGGGTGCCGACGGTCTCGGGCACGAGGTTCTGGCCGAAGATGAGCCGGCTGCCGTCCTTACGGTGGAGGGCGAGCGTCCGCAGCGGCTCCTTGCCGCGCTCGGCGGTCCGCTGGTCGGTGGTGGTCACGACACAACGGCCGCAGGACCTGGCGACCCGGAAGGTGACCTCGCCGATGGCGAGCCGGGTCCAGCCGTCCTCGGCCCAGGGCGCGGTCCCGTCGATGACCACGTTCGGCCGGAAGCGGTTCATCGGAAGGGGGCCCTCGTCGGCGTGATCGCCCTGGGCGATCAGCGAATTGAGGGCGTCGAGGGAGGCGGTGGTGGTGGCCAGGAGCGGAAAGCCGTCCGCGAAGCTCACCGTCTCGCCCGGCAGCGCGAACTCGGGCTTGATCGGACGCCGGTGCGCCGGCTCGTCCATGTGGACGAGCCGGACCTCGGTGTCCAGGTACTCGCTGAACCACGCGTCGGCCGCGGGATCGGCCGGGACCGCCTCCACCGGAGTCTCGAAGACCTCCACCCGGATCGTGGACGACGGCCGCGGCACCTCGACCGACAGCGTCGGGCGGCCGGACGCGGACACCTCGATGCCACCGCTCGGCAGCGGTTCGGCCGAGGCCAACGCCATCTGCGGATGACGGCGTTGGGTCACGACCTTGCCCGACGAGTCCACGACGGCCCAACGGCGGTCACCGGCCAGTCCCCATGGCTGGACCTCCGCCTCGGCGGGTGCGTAACCGCGCAGCGCCTTGACCGGGTGGACATGGACGGAGCGCAGGCGAGGGATCGGCATGTCGCCATCCTGCCAGTAGCTCCGTGTTTGGTGTCGCTCAGTACCCCTGACCCTGGTACGGGCGGTTGTAGGGGTCCTGGTACGGCGCGGGCGCCGGGGCGGGCCGTGCCGCCGGGCGCATCGCTTCGTATCCCGTACTCACCGGGCGCTGCGGCTGCTGGGGCTGGCCGCCCGGGTAGCCGCGAGGGCCGGCGGGCTGCTGGGGGATGTACGGCGCAGGAGCGTGCTGCAGCGGAACGGGGGCCATCTGCTGCTGCATCGGCTGCGGGTAGCCGTAGGAACCGCCGCCGTTGTAGGCGGGGGCGGGGTGGCTGGGTCCCGCCGGGAGGGCGGGCAGGGCCGCGGGCAGCGCCGGCAGATAGCTGTTGCCGGTGTCGTACGCGGAAGGCACTCGGATCGGGGCGATCTGAGGCGTGCCCCGCTCCGCGACCAGGGAGTCGTAGATGGGGGTGTCGGGGAACGACGGCGCGGTGTAGTAACCGCCGCCGTAGGTGGAGCGGGGGGAGGTCATGGCACATAAGTTAAGCCCACGATGTGCTGGTTGGGGAGCCCGATAAGAGGGTTGTTTGACGGGTTCTGAGTGACCGTCGATCCTTAATGCGATCGAACGTGACAAAAACGGTCGCGCCGAGAGGCTCCGGCGGGCCGCTGATCTTGAAAACACGAGCTGGGAAGGGGTTACCCACGGGTTGCCCAGGGTGCCCGGCATGCCCCGCCATTAGGTTGACGTAAAGAAATCTTGATGCGCCGCGAGCAGTGAGTGGGGGGATCATGTCCATGCTTAAGGGAGCCAATGTTCCGGTGGCGGCGTGTACTGTGCGCGTCGAATTGGGCCGGCGTTCAGGTGCGGGAGTGCCGGATGTCGACGCCGCGGCGCTACTCCTTGTGTCGGGGAAAGTGCGCTCCGATACGGACTTCGTTTTCTACAACCAGCCGGAGCACGCTTCGGGCTCCGTCCGGCACGAGGGAAAGCGGGCCGCGGGGGGCGCCGCCGGGGACGGAACCGATGCCGGGGCGGGGCGACGGCGGACGTCGTGACGGTGGATCTGGAGCGCGTGGAACCGGTCCAGGAGCCCGAGCTCCCGGAGCCGCCGGCCCCGTTCGTGGTGGTGGAGTCGCCCGCCCCGGCCGAGGTGGTGGAGCCGCCCGCCGAGGCCGTGGTGGCGCCCTCCGTGAATGTCTCGCTCACGAAGATCACCCTGACGAAGGACTCGCCGAAGGTCTCCCTGGCCAAGCGGGGTGGCACCTCCGGCACGCCGCGGGTGAACCTCAACTGGCAGGTCCGCGAGCAGAACACGGGCTGGGGGGGCAAGCTCGGCCGAGTGGTCGGGAAGCGTGCCGCCGCCTCCGACGCCCCCGTCGCCCTCGATCTCGACCTGTGCGCCCTGTACGAACTCACCGACGGCAGCAAGGGCATGGTCCAGGCGCTCCAAGGCTTCGGGTCGCTGTACGAACCTCCGTACATCCATCTCGACGGGGACGACCGCACCGGGGCCATCGACGTGGGCGAGAACCTCACCGTCAACTTGGACCACACGGCCGACATCCGCCGCATCCTCGTCTTCGTCACCATCTACGCGGGCGTGCACAGCTTCGCCGGTCTGGACGCCACCGTGACCCTCCGGCCCCAGCTCGGTGCCCCCGTCGAGTTCTCCCTCGACGAGTGCACCGTCCCGTCGACCGTCTGCGCGCTCGCTCTGCTCACCCAGGAGGACGGCGAGCTGGTCCTGCAGCGGGAGGCGCGCTACCTGACGCCGGTGCTCGGGATCAGCATGCAGCAGACGGCGGACGAGGCGTACGGCTGGGGCATGAAGTGGACCGCCGCCCGCAAGTGATCACCGGTCCGGGGCGGGCCGGGGGCGGGCATAGGTCCGCCCCTTCCAGGCCGCGCCCCGGCCCCGGTAGTGCTGCACCGCGGAGTCCACCGTCATGAGGAGATAGAGCAGCGCGGTGAACGGGAGCGTGGGAGCGAGCCAGAGCGGCTGCCGGTAGTAGCGGAGCATCGGGAGGTACGTCCCCGCCATCACCGCCCACGCGATCCCGCCCGTCCAGGCCGCCGCGGTGTCACCGCCCACCACCCCGGCCACCAGCGCCACCGGGGGAGCGAGATAGACCACGGCAAGACCGGCCACCGTGCCGGCAAGCACGAGCGGGTTGTGGCGGAGTTGGGCGTACGCGCTGCGCGAGACCATGCGCCACAGATCGGCCAGGCGGGGATACGGGCGGATACTGTCCACCCGCTCGGCGAGACCCAGCCAGATCCGCCCGCCGGCCCGCCGCACCGCGCGGGCCAGCGACACGTCGTCGATCACCGCCTGCCGGATCGAGTCGGGCACGCGCGCCCGCTCGGCCATCGACGTCCGCAGCAGCACACAGCCGCCGGCCGCCGCCGTGGCCAGGGGACGTCGGCGGTTGATCCAGCGGAACGGATACAGCTGGGAGAAGAAGTAGACGAACGCCGGCACGACCAGCCGCTCCCAGAAACTCGCCACCCGCAGCCGGGCCATCTGGGACACCAGGTCCAGATCGCCTCCGACGGCCGCGGCCACGAGGCGGCGCAGACTGTCCGGCTCATGGGCGATGTCGGCGTCCGTCAGAAGCAGGAACTCCGGGCCACGCGCGCGTGCCAGGCCGATGCCGTGGCGCAGCGCCCACAGCTTCCCCGTCCAGCCGGGCTCCGGCTCGCCCGGCGAGGCCACGGTCAACGGCAGCCCTCCGTACCGTGACGCCAGCTCACCGGCGAGCTTCCCTGTGCCGTCCGAGCTGCCGTCGTCGACGAGGACGACCTCCGCCTCACCCGGATAGTCCTGCGAGAGCAACGACGGCAGGCTCAGCGGAAGCACCTCCGCCTCGTCCCGTGCCGGCACGACGATCGTGACCCGGGGCCAGTCGCCCGGCTGCACGCGCGCGTGCGCCTTCGGCAGGCGTTGATCGGTACGCCAGAAGAACCCCTGACCCAGCAGCAGCCACCCCCAGGCGGCGAGCGAACCCGTGGCGATCCAGGCAATGGCGCTCATTCGCCGCAGTCTGCCCCAGATCGCCGGGGACGCAAGGGTGGTCGGCTAGGGTGATCGGGTGAAGATCGCGCTCATGGACTCCGGAATCGGCCTGCTCCCGGCAGCGGTCGCGGTTCGCCGACTGCGGCCCGACGCGGATCTGGTCCTCTCCTCCGACCCCGACGGGATGCCCTGGGGCCCCCGGACACCCGAGGACCTCACCGAGCGCGCCCTGACCGTCGCCCGGGCCGCCGCGGAGCACGAGCCCGACGCGCTGATCGTCGGCTGCAACACCGCCACCGTGCACGCCCTGCCCGCGCTGCGCGCCGCGCTGGAGCCCCACATCCCGGTGATCGGCACGGTCCCCGCGATCAAGCCCGCCGCCTCGGAGGGCGGCAAGGTCGCCATCTGGGCGACCCCGGCCACCACCGGCAGCCCGTACCAACGCGGCCTGATCCGCGACTTCGCCGACGGCGCCGAGGTCACCGAGGTGCCCTGCCCCGGACTCGCCGACGCGGTGGAGCACGCCGACGCGGACGCCGTCGAGCGGGCCGTCGCGGCCGCCGCCGCCCTCACCCCGCACGATGTGCGGGCCTTGGTCCTCGGCTGCACGCACTACGAACTGGTCGCCGAGCAGATCCGCGCCGCGGTGCAGTCCGCCGACCTGCCGCCGATGGTTTTCCACGGCTCCGCGGGGGCAGTCGCGGCACAGGCGCTCCGTCGGATCGGCGCCGAGCCCGCGCCCACCGCGACCCCGTCCGGCGGCCTGACCGTACTGCTGAGCGGACGGACCTCGGAGCTCCCGGCCGCCGCCCTGAGCTACGCGGAAGGCCGCCTGCTCCGGGCCGCGGCGCCCGCCCGCTGACGCGGTGCCGTCCGGTGCCGAAGGGGCGCCGTACGAGCGGAACGTGAGTAGGCTGCGACGCATGAGGGACCATTTCCGACATCCCCGGCACCCCCGGCCTCTGGGCATCGAAGCGCCGCTGCCCGAGGTGTGGATCGGTCGGGCCACCAACCGGATGCAGTGGGTGGCCGCGGTCGCCGGTGCCGCCTGTATGGCGCTCGGCATCACCCTCGCGGTCGACTCGGCGTGGACCTCCGGCATCGCGGCCCTGCTGATGGCCGTGATCGGCTGTGTCGCCGCGGGACTTCTCGTGCTTTTCGGGACGCTCGCCTTCGTCCATGTCGAGGTCAAGGTGGACCAGCGGGCCATGGAGGTCCGCTGCGGCCACATGGGAGTGCCGCGTCGGCGCATCCTGCTCGCCCATGTGGTCGGCGCCGACTACGTCGCGAAGGTCACCCCCCACGAATGGGGCGGCTGGGGCTACCGCTGGCGCCCGGAGAAGGGCAAGGGGGTCATCGTCCGCCGTGGCGAGGCGCTGGTCCTGAGGCTGGACGACGGCCGGACGTTCACGGTGACGGTCGACGACGCCGAGTTCGGCGTCCGTGTCATCCGCGACCGACTGCGCCCCCCGACACCGACGGGGCCGACGGGCGCCTGAGCGCCGGGGACACGGCGGGTTCGGGATCGGTCGGTGGTTTCGGTCGTCGGCCGTCCGTCGTCAGGCGTCGATCGTCGGTCGTCGGAGTCAGGCATCAGTCGTCGGTCGGCGCCGGCGCGGCGCGGGCCGTCGCCAGGCCCGCGAGGAGACCGGCGCCCGCGGTCACCGGGGTGAAGCTCAGTGCGTTGCCGACCGTGGCGAGCGCCGCCAGCGCGGTCAGGGTGGCCGCCGCCGTCAGGACCACCGCCGTCCGCCGGGGCGAGGTCCACAGGCCGCACACCAGCCAGCCGTAGGTCGCACCCAGCAGGACGACCCCCGGCGCCCCCTGCTCCGCCGCCTGCTGGAGCGGGGCCGAATGCGGCTTGCCGTCGGCGTACAGGGTTGTCCGGGCGGTGGGGCTCAGTGCGCCGAAGCGTTCCGGGCCGACCCCGACCAGCGGGTTCTCCTTCGCCATCGAGGACGCGTCCTGCCACAGCAGCACCCGGTGCCCGGTCAGCTGGCCCTCCAGGGAGGCCGCGAGTCCCTCGGGGAGCCGCTCCTCCGCCACGGCCCAGGACGCCCCCACGAACAGCCCCGTCGCCAGCACGAGCCCCGCGAGACCGAGGAGCCGGCGCCGCATCCGTACCGCCGCAAGGGAGCAGAGCAGTACGCCGAGCGCCGCGACGAAACCCACCACGGAGCCCAGGGCCAGCGCCAAGGCCGCCACCCCGAGCGCGAGTGTCCGCAGCAGAAGACGGACCGGGACCGAATCGGCGGCCGAGGCCGCGCAGCAGGCCGCGCCGGCGGCCAGGACGAGCAGCGCCACGGCCGCACCCGTGTGACCGGGCGGTACGGAACCGGTGGGGATGGCGCCCGGGATGCTCGGCCCGGAGGTCAGCGCGAGGCCGAGCGCGGCGAGGGACGCGGCCGCCGAAGCGGCCACAGGGAGCAGCGTGCCGGAGATCCGGCCGCAGGCGTAGCCCGCGGCGAGCGCGAGTACGGCGAGGAGGATGCCCTCGGGGCGGGCGTCCCGGCCGGTGGCGGTGACGAGCGACCACAGCACGACGGCGCCGAGGATCAGTACCCCGGCGACATCCGGTGCCCGCCCACGCTCACGCACGGCGGCCCGCTCAGCCGCAGGTGCAGCCATCCCCGTCGTCCCCCCGCTCCGTCTGGCGGACACCGTAACGGGGCTGCCGGGGTTTGGGGAGCGAATGCGCAGGAACGTTGCGGCAGAGGTGAGGGAAGGGTGCCGGCGGCGGAGCCGCGCCGTGCGGAGCCTGTGTGCCGCTTCCTGCGCGGCCCGCGTGTCCCGTGGTGCGCGGCTTCGTGCGCGACGGCGTCGGCGGGCCGCCGAGCCGGGGTCCTCCGGGCCCGGGTACGCGCCGTAGACTCCGCAAGGTGAGCACCACGATCACCCCCGTCGACGCCTCAGGACCCGCCGCCACCCCGGAGCCCGGTCCGTCCGGCCTGCGGCGCCTCGTACGGCCGGGAGCGGCCGTTCTGTCGGGCGTGCTGCTCTTCCTGAGTTTCCCGCCCCGACCACTGTGGTGGCTCGCGGTGCCCGCGTTCGGCCTGCTCGGCTGGGCCCTGCGCGGCCGCCGTCTGCGGGCCGGGTTCGGCCTCGGCTACCTCGCCGGTCTGGGCTTCCTGCTGCCGCTGCTGATCTGGACCGGCTCCGAGGTCGGGCGGTTCCCGTGGGTCGCGCTCTCCGCGGTCGAGGCGCTGTTCATCGCCGCCGCCGGTCTCGGGATCGCGGCCGTCTCCCGGCTTCCCGGCTGGCCGGTGTTCGCCGCCGCGGTGTGGATCCTCGCCGAGGCGGCACGCGCGCGTGTCCCCTTCGGAGGCTTCCCCTGGGGCAAGATCGCCTTCGGCCAGGCCGACGGCGTCTTCCTGCCCCTGGCGGCGGTCGGCGGCACCCCGGTGCTCGGCTTCGCCGTCGCGCTCTGCGGCTTCGGGCTGTACGAGGTGATCCGCCAGGTCCGCGCGTACCGTGCCACGGGCGTCGTCCCGCGCGGCCCGCTCGCGGTGGCCGCGCTCACGGTGCTCGTGCCGGTGACCGGCGCCCTCGCCGCGCTGCCGCTCGTCGACGACTCCGCGGAGGACGGCACCGCGACCGTCGCCGCCGTCCAGGGCAACGTGCCCCGCCTCGGCCTCGACTTCAACGCACAGCGCAGGGCCGTCCTCGACAACCACGTCGCCCGCACCAAGGAGCTGGCCGAGGACGTCGCGACCAAGAAGAAGCCCCAGCCGGACTTCGTCCTGTGGCCGGAGAACTCCTCCGACATCGACCCCTACGCCAACCCCGATGCGGCCGACGCCATCAGCGAGGCCGTGCGGAAGATCGGCGTACCGACCGTGATCGGCGCCGTCGTCGCGCCGGACACGGGCAAGCTGCGCAACACGCTGATCCAGTGGGAACCGAACAAGGGCCCCGTCGCCACGTACGACAAGCGGCACGTCCAGCCCTTCGGCGAGTACATCCCGATGCGGTCCTTCGTACGGATCTTCAACAGCAACGTGGACCGCGTCAGCCGCGACTTCGGCGCGGGGACCAAGATCGGTGTCTTCGACCTCGCCGGCACCAAGGTCGGCCTCGCGACCTGCTACGAGGCCGCGTTCGACTGGGCCGTGCGGGACACCGTCACCGACGGCGCCCAGCTGATCTCCGTACCGAGCAACAACGCCACCTTCGGCCGTAGCGAGATGACCTACCAGCAGCTCGCCATGTCGCGGGTGCGGGCGGTCGAGCACAGCCGCGCCGTCGTCGTACCGGTCACCAGCGGCGTCAGCGCGATCATCAGGCCGGACGGCGAGATCGTGGCGCGGTCGGAGATGTTCACCCCTGACGTCCTGGTCGAGAAGGTGCCGCTGCGCTCCTCGCTCACCCCGGCGACACGGATGGGCACGCTCCCCGAGGCGCTCCTGGTGGGCGTCGCGGCCGCCGGGCTCGGCTGGTCGGTGCTGCGAGCCGTGCGGGCCCGCCGCAGCCGCGAAGCGTGAGGGATCCCGGTCCTCGGGTTCCCTGCGCCTGAGGTCGCCCCCGGCTTCGGGTTCCCCCGTGCCCGAGGTTGCCCGGCCCGGAGCCCGTTCCTGCGGGTTCCTGATCGGACGTGAGCGTTCTTGATCCAGAAAGGCTTAGTGTCGAGGCATGGGTACTCCTGACTTCATCCGCGATCTCCGGGCCAGCGCCGGCCACCAGCTGCTCTTCCTGCCTGGTGTGAGCGCCGTCGTCTTCGACGACCGGGGCCGTGTGCTGCTCGGCCGCCGGACCGACAACGGGATGTGGGCGATCATCGGCGGCATCGTCGAGCCGGGCGAGCAGCCCGCCGCGTGTGCCGTCCGCGAGGTGTACGAGGAGACCGCCGTACGCTGCGAGGTCGAGCGGGTCGTGATCGTCCAGACCCTGCGCAAGCCCGTCGTCTATCCCAACGGCGACCAGTGCCAGTTCATGGACGTCACCTTCCGCTGCCGCGCCGTCGGCGGCGAGGCGCGCGTCAACGACGAGGAGTCGACGGAGGTCGGCTGGTTCGAGGTGGACGACCTGCCGGAGATGAAGCGGTTCTCGCTCTTCCGGATCGAGCAGGCGCTCACCGGCGAACCCACATGGTTCGACCCCATGCCCTCAAGCTGAAGTATGGGCTCGGAACACATCGGTTGGCGGTGGAGCGCTTCATAAGGTGCGGAGCATGAGCGCCCCCACCACATCAGGTCCCGCCCCGGCACAGGTATCGGCACCGCTCGCACAGGGCCCCGCACCCGCCGCCACGCCCGCGCCCGGCTCCGTCATGCTCGACCTCACCGGCCGCACGGCGCTCGTCACCGGCGCGGCCGGCGGCATCGGCCGGGCCTGCGCGCTCCGGCTCGCCGCCGCGGGGGCCCGTGTCAGAGCCGTCGACCGGGCCGGTGACGGACTGGAGGCGTTGGTCGAGGAGGCCGACGGTCTCGCCGGCGTCGTCGAACCGCAGCTCCTGGACCTCACCGACCTCGACGCCGCGGAGGCCGCGGCAGCCGGCGCCGACATCCTCGTCAACAACGCCGGGCTCCAGCTCGTCCGCCCCATCGAGGAGTTCCCGCCGGACGTCTTCCACACCGTCCTCACCGTGATGCTGGAGGCACCGTTCCGGCTGATCAGGGGCGCCCTGCCGCATATGTACGCGCAGGGCTGGGGCCGAATCGTGAACCTCTCCTCCGTGCACGGTCTGCGCGCGTCCGCCTTCAAGTCGGCCTATGTGGCCGCCAAGCACGGTCTGGAAGGCCTCTCCAAGACCGCCGCGCTCGAAGGCGCCCCGCACGGCGTCACATCCAACTGCGTCAACCCCGGCTATGTCCGCACGCCTCTGGTCGAGCGCCAGATCGCCGACCAGGCCGCGGCCCACTCCATCCCCGCCGAGCGGGTCCTCACCGACGTCCTCCTGAAGGACTCGGCGCTCAAGCGGCTCATCGAGCCGGGGGAGGTCGCCGAGGCGGTGCTCTACCTCTGCACGCCCCAGGCGTCGTTCATCACCGGAACCTCCCTGGCCCTCGACGGCGGCTGGACCGCGCACTGACGACAGGTTTTCCACAGGGCTGGTGCGATCACCCCTACGACAGGTATCCCTGTGTCCATGTCCCATGAACAGGTCTCCTACCTGGAGCTCCTCGCGCGAGGAGCCGCCACGGAAGGCTTCGATCGGCCCGTGCTGCTCGCCCGTGCGAGCGGCGCGGGCCCCGAGGAGCTGGCCGAGCTCGAACAGGCCAAGCAGCTCGCCCTGCGCGTGCGGGCCGAGCTGGAGGGCAGGCGCCGCCGCGAGGCCGAACTGTCCGCCCTCTTCGAGACCGCCCACGACCTCGCGGGACTGCGCGATCTCGACGCCGTGCTCCGTGCCATCGTCCAGCGCGCCCGTTCCCTGCTCGGCACCGAGGTCGCCTACCTCAGCCTGAACGACACGGCCGCGGGGGACACGTACATGCGCGTCACCGAGGGCTCGGTCTCGGCACGCTTCCAGCAGGTCCGGCTCGGCATGGGCGAGGGGCTCGGCGGTCTCGTCGCCCAGACCGCCCGGCCGTACGTCACCGAGAACTACTTCGACGACCCGCGCTTCCAGCACACCGCCACCATCGACTCCGCCGTGCGCGACGAGGGCCTCGTCGCCATCCTCGGCGTGCCGCTGACCCTGGGCAGCCAGGTGATCGGCGTACTGTTCGCCGCGGACCGGCGTGCCCGCGTCTTCGAACGGGAGCAGGTCGCCCTGCTCGGCTCCTTCGCCGCGCACGCCGCCGTCGCCATCGACACGGCCAACCTGCTCGCCGAGACGCGCTCGGCGCTGGCCGAGCTGGAGCGGGCCAACGACATCATCCGTGAGCACAGCGGCGTCATCGAACGGGCCTCGGAGGTCCACGACCGGCTCACCGAACTCGTTCTGCACGGCGGCGGCGTCCACGACGTGGCCGCGGCCGTCTCGGAAGTCCTCGGCGGAAGGGTCGAGTTCATCGACGCCGGTCTCGACTCCGCCCGGCTCGCCGACGGACACGCCCTGCACGAAGGTGACCGCTGGGTGGCGGCCGTCTCGGCCGGCGGCGAGACCTTCGGCGCCCTCGTCCTGCACGACCAGCCCGACCTCGACCCCGTGGACCAGCGCACGCTGGAGCGCGCCGCCCTGGTGACCTCCCTGCTGCTGCTCGCCCGCCGCTCGGCCGGCGAGGCCGAACAGCGGGTACGGGGCGAGCTGCTCGACGACCTCCTCGACGCCCCCGACCGCGACCGCCGGCTGCTGCGCGAGCGCGCCGCCCGCCTCCGTACCGATGTCGACGCACCCCACGTCGTGCTCGCCGCCCGCCTGGACCGGACGGGGGCCGGTGGCGAGGGCGACGCCGGGGTACGGGAGAGCGCGGACCGCCAGCGACTGTGGTCGGCCGCCTCGCATCTCGCCGCCACCCGACAAGGGCTGGCCTCCGCACGCGACGGCGGGACGGTGCTCCTGCTCCCGCTCGGCCCGGGGGAGTCCGCGGCCGAGCTGGCCCGGCAGACCGCCAAGCACCTCGGCGGTGCGCTGCGCGAGAGCGTCACGGTGGGCGCCTCGGCCCCCGTCGCCTCGCCCCTCGCCACACCCGACCGGGTCGCGACCGCCTACGAGGAGGCCCGGCGCTGCATGGACGCGCTGCGTCTGCTGCACCGCTCGGGCGACGGCGCCGCAGCCGAGGACCTCGGCTTCCTGGGCCTGCTGCTCGCCGACACCCGGGACATCGACGGATTCGTCGACCGCACGATCGGCCAGGTCGTCGCCTACGACGAGCGGCGCGGCACGGACCTGGTCCGCACGATGGACGCGTACTTCGCGAGCGGCATGAGCCCCGCGCGCACGAAGGACGATCTGCACGTCCACGTGAACACGGTCGCCCAACGCGTCGAGCGCATCGGCCGACTCCTGGGCCCCGACTGGCAGTCCCCGTCGAGAGCCCTGGAGATCCAACTGGCCCTCCGCCTCCACGCGATGTCGTCGGCCGTCACCCGCTGAACGGTGCGACGGACGAGCGTCCTCCCGCACCTCAAGTCGAACAGTCAGCTGCCGACGGCACGAAGCGGCCCCCTCAGCCTTCTCGGCCGAGGGAGCCGCTCGATCCCCGTCGAACAGTGCGGTCAGGCGTCGGCGCGGACCTGGGCGGCCGCGGCCTGCGGGGCGTCCTCGGCGACTTCGGACAGGTCGCGGTTACGAGTCTCCCGGGCACATGCGATGGCGACGACGGTCAGGAGCGCGGCGGCGATCACGTACAGGGCGATCGGCGTCGAGGAGTCGTAGTCGGCGAGCAGCGCGGTCGCGATCAGCGGGGCCGGGGCACCGGCGGCCACCGAGGAGAACTGCGCGCCGATGGAGGCGCCCGAGTAGCGCATCCGGGTCGCGAACATCTCCGAGAAGAACGCGGCCTGCGGCGCGTACATCGCCCCGTGCAGGACCAGGCCCACGGTCACGGCGAGCAGCAGGGCGCCGAAGGTGCCCGAGTCGATCAGCATGAAGAACGGGAACATCCAGGCACCGACGCCGACCGCACCGATCAGATAGACCGGCCGGCGGCCGATCCGGTCCGACAGCGCGCCCCAGGCCGGGATGACGGCGAAGTGGACGGCGGAGGCGATGAGGACGGTGTTCAGCGCGGTCTGCTTGGAGAGGCCCACCTGGGTCGTCGCGTAGACGAGGATGAACGCGGTGATCACGTAGTAGGAGATGTTCTCCGCCATGCGGGCGCCCATCGCGATCAGCACATCGCGCCAGTGGTGCTTGAGCACCGCGACCAGCGGCATCTTCTCGACCTGCCCGGCGGCAGCCGCCTTGCGCTCCTCGGCGGCGGCCAGTGCGGCCTTGAACACGGGCGACTCGTCGACCGAGAGCCGGATCCACAGACCCACGATCACCAGCACACCGGAGAGCAGGAACGGTATGCGCCAGCCCCACGAGAGGAACGCCGCGTCGGAGAGGAGCGCCGTGAGCGCGGACAGCACAGCGGTCGCGAGCAGTTGCCCGGCCGGCGCGCCGGTCTGCGGCCAGGAGGCCCAGAACCCGCGCCGCTTGGCGTCCCCGTGCTCGGAGACCAGCAGCACGGCCCCGCCCCACTCCCCGCCGAGCGCGAAGCCCTGCACCAGACGCAGCACGGTCAACAGCACGGGAGCGATGGACCCGACGGCGGCGTGCGTGGGCAGCAGACCGATCGCGAAGGTCGCGCCACCCATCAGCAGCAGGCTCAGGACCAGCAGCTTCTTTCGCCCGAGCCGGTCGCCGTAGTGCCCGAAGACGAGCGCACCCAGCGGCCGGGCGGCGAACCCGACCGCGTAGGTCAGGAAGGAGAGCAGCGTTCCGACGAGCGGGTCGGACTCGGGGAAGAAGAGCTTGTTGAAGACCAGTGCGGCGGCCGAGCCGTAGAGGAAGAAGTCGTACCACTCGATGGTGGTGCCGATGAGACTCGCGGCGACGATGCGCTTGAGATTCGACTCGGCGGGTGGAGCCGACGCGGGGGAGGCCATGTGCACCACTTCCAGGGGATGTGCGGGGACGTTTTGGTGTTGCCACACCGTAGAAACACGCAGGTCACTGGCGTATGTGGTGGGACACCATAGTTCAGGGCGTCGGGGTGCGCGTCACCACCATGGGGTGCTGGCGGAGCGGCTGCGAGGTGGGTGACGAGGTCGCCAAGGGCGCTGTCCGAGTTGTGCTGTTCGGTGGGCTGCGCCCGGCCGATGTGGCGTACGAGGCCACAGGCGAACGGCCCATCCCAGCGCGCGGCATATGCCGCGTTCGAGGACGGTGGGGGAGTCCCTGGATGTCAACGCGACGGCCCGAGCTGCAGAGGAGGCGATGTGACACCTCTGATTCGGATTCCGCTGGAGGGCGGGGGCTGCGTACTGGTGGAGCAACCTGGTCCGCCGGACGGGGGGCCGGTGAAGGCCGGCCGCATCGGCGACACCGTGCGCGAGCTGCCGGTCACACTGGAAGGAGCGCTCGAGCCGGTCACGGAGGCCGCCCGCGCCACTCTCGCGCAGCTGCGCAAGGCCCGTCCCGACGAGATCACCGTCGAGTTCGGTGTCGCCCTCGCGTTCGAGGCCGGGGCCGTGATCACCAAGAGCCAGGCCGGCTGCCATCTGAAGGTGACCGTGTCCTGGAAGGACGGCGGATCCGGTCGACCGCACCCGGCCACGAGTGAGGGCTGATCGCTGTGACCAGCGCGCAGAGTACTTCCGGCGACAGCATCGCTTCCGATCTGCCGATGGCCGTGGCCCAGATCCTCACGCCGGACGGCAGAGTGGCCGGCACGGGATTCCTGGTGGCCGAGGGCATCGTGGTCACCTGCGCCCACGTCGTGGAAGCGGCCGGAGGCGGGCCCGGCACGGCGGTCCTGCTGGCCTTCCCGCACGTGGTGGGCGCCGACCAGCTGGCGGGCACAGTAACGCAGGAGCTGTGGCGTTCCGCAGAGGACGAGGACGTGGCCTTCATCCGGCTGAGCGGCACGCCGCCCGGGGCGCGCGTCCTGCCGCTCGGCTCCTCGGAGGGCTGCCGGGGCCACAAGGTGCGCTCGTTCGGCTTCCCCGCACAGGCCCCGCCGGAAGGACACCTCGGCTTCGGCGAGACCGGCGATCTGCTGCCCGCCACGGAAGGGCGGGGCGCGCATCTCCAGCTGACCGACGCCAACGACCTCACCACCGGCTTCAGCGGCGGACCCGTCCTCGACGAGGTGACCGGCCTGGTCATCGGCATGCTCACCGAGATCACCGCTCCCGACGCGTACGAACGGGGGTTGAGCATCGCGTACGCCACTCCCACCCAGGTCCTGCGCGAGATCCTGCCGGACCTGGCCGAGCACGAGGTGTGCCCGTACCGAGGTCTGGAGCCGTTCACCGCCGAGCACGCCAGGTGGTTCCAAGGCCGGTCGGAGGCGGTACGCCAGGTCCTGGCGAACCTGGGCCGGCAACGGCGGCTGACGCTGCTGCTCGGACCGTCCGGGTCGGGCAAGTCGTCGCTGATCCAGGCCGGTGTGCTGCGTGCCCTGGCGGCGGGGGAACTGCCACGCAGCGACCGGTGGCTTCCGGTGCTGGCGCGGCCCAGGCAGGACATGCTCGCCGAGATCGAGCGGGCAGGGTTGCCCGGGGCGAGCAGCGACGGCATCACGGCGGCGGTCAATCGCAGGCTGGCGGCCGAGCCTTCCTGCCAGCGTGTCCTGCTGATCATCGACCAGTTCGAAGAGCTTCTCGTGCAGACCACCAACGGCCGGCTGCCGGAGCTGCTGAAAGTCATCGACGAAGTCACCTCGGCCGCCGACGAGTACACGAAGATCACCGTGATCCTGATCATGCGGGACGACTTCTATCCTCAGCTGGCTGCTCGCGCCCCCAGGCTGCTGGACGCGGCGATGCCGGGACTCCTCAATGTGCCGGGCACTCTCAGCCAGCAGGATCTGCGCGACATCATCGTCCTGCCCGCCGAGGACGTGGGGCTGCACTTCCAGCCTGGGCTGGCCGAACGGATCATCGGTGATGTCCTGGACATCCATCCCGAGGCGGCCGTCACCCGCCTGGCACCCGTCACCGTGCTGCCGCTGCTGGAGATGACACTTCAGCAGCTGTGGAACCGGCGGCAGGACGGCTACCTCACCCACGAGGCATACCGGCGCATCGGAGAGGTCAGCGGAAGCGTGACCACGTGGTGCGACAGCGCGCTCGACGAGTTGTCCTCCGCCCAACGGGTCATCGCGCGGCGGGCGCTGACCTCCCTTGTTCACCCCGCCGACCCCAGCCACAACATCACGGCCGTACGCACGCAGGTCCCCCTCCACGAGCTGCGAGATCTGGCGTCCGAACTGGGCGGCAGCGGCGAGCAGGCGGCCGTCGATTCGGTCATCGCCGCGCTCACCCGCCGCCGCATCATCACCACCCAGACGCTCGGGGCCCCGCTGCGTCCCGGTGGCCCGCCCGGGGAACCGGTGGCCGAGCTGATCCACGAGGCGCTCATCCGCGACTGGGGCGCGTTGCGGGAGTGGGTCGACCAGGACCACCGCTTCCAGGAGTGGCTCGACCGCACCCGCGGACGCCAGTCCCGCTGGGCCGCCCAGAAGGACCCGGGGGACCTGCTCGGCGGAACGTCGCTGGCGGAGGGCGTCGAGTGGTCCGAGCAGCGGCGGCTGCCGGCGGACATCACGGAGTTCTTGACGGCGAGCAGGGAGCGCCAGCGGGCGGCGATCCGGCGCAGCCGGGTGCTCAATGGCGTACTCGGGGGTCTGTTGGTGTTGGCCCTGCTGGCGGCGGGGGGCGCGGTGTGGCAGTGGCAGAGGGTGGGCAGCGCGAAGGACGCGGCGTTGTCGCGGCAGTTTGCCGCGAAGTCCGACGAACTGCTCTACACCAACCCGGAGCTGGCCGCGCTGCTGGCGGTGAAGGCGTACCGCACCAGTCGTACGTCCGAGGCGACGGAGAGCCTGCGCAACGCCGGTGCCTTGCCGGCCCACCGCCGTCTGTCCGACCACACCGGCGAGGTGCGTGCCGTGGCGTACAGCCCCGATCGCCGCACACTCGTCACCGCCGGCGCCGACAAGACGATCCGCCTTTGGAACACGGCCACGGGCAAGACGCGCACCACGCTGAAGGGACACAGCGATGGGGTGAATGCCGTGGCCTTCAGTCCCGACGGCAGCACACTCGCCACCGCGGGTGCCGACAGGACGATCCGGCTCTGGGACACGGACACCGGCACGACACGCGCCACACTCGAAGGACACACGCAGGGGGTGACGTCGGTGGCCTTCAGCCCCGACGGCAGCACACTCGCCACCGCCGGCGCCGACTCCACCACACGACTGTGGGAGACGGCCGATGGCAAAGCCCTCGCCACACTGGAAGGACACACACAGGCGCTGACGTCGGTGGCCTTCCACCCGGACGGCCGCACACTCGCCACAGGTGGCGCCGACAAGACGGTCCGTCTCTGGGACATGGACACCCGCAAGACCCGCACCACGCTCAAAGAGCACACAGAGCCGGTCACATCGGTGGTCTACAGCCCGGACGGCCAGACGCTCGCCACCGCCGACGGCTGGGACGTCCACCTGAGGGACGGGGGCACCGGCAAGGTTCGCATCACATCCGACAGCGCGGCGTCCCTGCTGGCCTTCAGCCCGGACAGCAAGACGCTCGCCGCCGTGACCGACCGCTACGTAGGGCTCTGGAACCCGACCACCGGCACAGCCGGAGCCACGTTCACCGGGCATGCGAACGGCATTCTTGGGCTGGCGTTCAGTCGGGACGGCCGCACACTCGCCACTGCCAGCCGCGACAAGACGGTGCGTCTTTGGGACGCGAGCCCGCCGGACGACCGCACCACACTCAAGGGGCACGACGGCAGTGTGAGTGCGGTGGACTTCAGCCCCGATGGCCAAACGCTCGCCACCGCCGGCGTCGACAAGACCGTCCGTCTCTGGAACACGGCCACGGGCAAGACCCGCACCACACTCGAAGGCCACGGTGACGAGGTGAGTGCGGTGGACTTCAGCCCCGATGGCCAAACGCTCGCCACCGCCGGCGCCGACAAGACCGTCCGTCTCTGGAACACGGCCACAGGCAAGACCCGCGCCACACTCGAAGGACATGGCGGCCACGTGTGGGCGGTGGACTTCAGCCCCGACGGCCGCACACTCGCCACCGCCTCCGCCGACAAGACCGTCCGTCTCTGGAACACGGCCACGGGCAAGACCCGCACCACACTCGAAGGCCACGGTGACGAGGTGAATGCGGTGGACTTCAGTCGGGACGGCCGCACAGTCGCCACCGCCAGCGACGACTCCACCACACGGCTGTGGGACACGGCCACGGGCAGGCCTCTCACCACACTCACGGGGCACAACGCCGAGGTGTGGGCGGTGGCCTTCAGTCCGGACGGCCGCACACTCGCCACGGGCAGCACCGACGGAACGGCTCTCTTGCTGGACGCGACCACCGGGGAAACGCGCACCACCCTGACCGAGAACGCCGCATCGGTGAACGGTGTGGCCTTCAGCCCCGACAGCCGCACACTCGCCACCATCGATGACGGCGCCGTCCGGCTCTGGGACACGGCCAGCGGCAAGGCTCGCACCGCACTCACCGACGACGTGAACCTGGTGTCCTTGGCGTTCAGTCCCAACGGCCGCACGATCGTCACGACCAGCTACGAAGGAACCGTCCGCCTGTGGGATGTGACCACCTCCTCCGAACCCGCCCAGGCCATCAAGCACATCTGCCGCGTCTTCGGCCGCGACCTCACTCCGGAGGAACGCGCGGCCTACGTTCCCGACGAGTCAGAGGCATCCGTATGCCCATGACACCGGCGGGCTCGGCATCCGGCCATGCCTGCCAAACCGGGTTCCCAGTGCCGGGACACAGCGACGCTGTGCACCAGTGCCCCTGGCATGAGGCTCAGCGGGGTGAGCCGGTTCGGCGGGGGTGGCCCGCCGAACCGGCTCCGGGGGAGGGTGACTTCAGCAGGCGTCGACCCAGTCGTGCGACGAGACGTTGTCATTGACGAGCTGGCCCTTGCCCGCACCCGGGCTGAAGAACCTCAGGCCGGAGAGGCCGAGGTCGGGAAGGGAGTGGCCCTGGTGAAGGCAGACCCACGAGCCGCTCCAGTCCAGGCCGTAGAAGAGCCGGACGTCCTCGGCGCGGCCCGGGAATCCGTTGTTCCAGACGTCCGAGACCTTGTTGCGGCAGCCGGCCCAGTTGGCGTTGTTCGCGTTCCACTTGCAGTGGAATCCGCCCGCGTGGGGGTTCTCCCAGGCGTACAGGAATCCGTCCGGGGCGGGTACGGCGGCCGGGGAGACGGCGGCCGGCGCCGTCACACATCCCGTTGCACGCGTAGGTCCGGGTGCCCATGTCGAGGCTGTCGTCGAGGCAGGCCCCTGTCGCGCGGCTCACGAAGATCCGGTGGACGTCCGACGCGGCGGACGCGCCGTGCGCGGGCGCCGGTGCGTCGTCGTGTGCGGGGGCCCGCCACTGTACGAACGCGGCGCTCGCGGCTCCCAGTACCAGGCCGAGTACGGTGCCGGCCAGAGCCCAGACCGTCCGCCCGCCCCAGAGGGAGAGACGGCGCCGCGGGGTCTCGGAAACGGCATTGCCCGAGGGACTGTCGCCGGCCTCCGGGGCCTCCGGCTCCCTCGGGCCGGTGCCCTGTGCCGGTCTGCGCTGGCTCCGGTCGGCGGCCTCCCACAGGAGCCGGTAGTCGGCCGGGTCGCCGTCGAGTGCCTTGCACAGGTCGCGGACCGTCGCCCACGGGGGAACGGTGGTGCCGCGGAAGTACCGGGACAGCGACGAGTCGCTGATGCGCACACTCGTTTCGAGGGAGCGCAGCGTGCATCCGGAGCGCCGCTGCAGCGCGCGCAGCGCCCGGCCCAACGCGCGGGCCGGATCCTCGTCTTCAGGCCGGTCGGCAGCCACAGCGGCGTCCTTCTGTTCCGGGCCGCACATGATGATGCGGTCGACCGGCCCCGCAGGAGGGGCACATGGTGTCACAGCAGGTCAGAACCCTAGGGCGCGGCGGATCTTGACGGCAACCGGGCGCACTCTCCCGAGGGATGCCGAGGCCGCCGGTTGACGCGGGGCGGTGTGGGCGGCCCGTCGCCCCCTACGACCGGCACGCGTCGACGCCGCGAAGCCCCGCGGCGCCCGTGTGCCCGGGTGAACCGGCCTACCGCGCGTCCGTTCCTAGGTCTCGCTCGGCGAAGGCGTCAGCACGACGAAGTCGGCGCCCGCCGGGTCGACGCAGACGGCCAGCCGGCCGACGCCCTCCGCGTCGTCCGGCCCCATCTGGATGGTGCCGGCGTTCTCGGTGACCCTGGCGACCGCGGCGTCGCAGTCCGTGACGTTGAAGACCGGATGCCAGTACGGCCGCCCGTTCGTCAGAGCGAGATTCTCCTTGGGCATCTCCATGAGGCCGCCGTGCATGCGCTCCTGGGGCAGTCCGGCGGGGGTGATGAGGCTGTACGTCCCTCCGCCGCCCGGCAGTTCCATGTCACCGAACTGCCAGCCGAAGACACCTCCGTAGAACTCCTTGGCGGCCGCGGCGTCGCTCGTGTACAGCTCGGTCCAGGACAGTGAGCCCGGCTCGTCCATGAGCTCGGCTCCCGTGTTCGCACCGGGCTGCCAGACGGCGAACTGGCCTCCCAGCGGATCGCTGTACTGCGCCATCCGACCCCACTCGTCGAGTTCCCTCGGCGCCACCCGCACCGTGCCGCCGGCGCGCTCGACGGCCTGGGTCGTGGCATCCGCGTCGGCGACTTCGTAGTAGATCATCCAGGCCGAGCGGGCGCCCTTCTCGGTGAGCTTGCCGAGCCCGGCGACGATCTTGCCGTCCTTCCGGAACATCCCACCCTCCATGTCCTCCCCGCCCTCCATGGACTCGTAGTCCCATCCCAGTACGGCGGCGTAGAAGGCGGCGGCGGCCGGGACGTCGGGGGCGCCGAGGTCGATCCAGCAGGGGGAGCCGGGGACGAAGTCGGTGGTGATCATGGAAATGTCCTTTCCTGGCTGATTTGTCCTCAGCCTGGCACGGGCCACCGCCCTGCGCCGCTCGACCGCTCCCGGCACCCCCGAGGAGGTCCTCCGGACGGCCGTGGTGGACGACGGGCATCGGTTCGCCCGCACTCTCCGTCCACGGGCCGGGCGTCGCGACAAGCCGCGGGGCACGATGCGAGCGGCAGTGAGGCGGTAAGGCGTGTCGTACGAGACGGCCGGTGAACGACGAGCGATGGGCTCCCGCCCCCGCAACAGCCCCGGCCCCCTGGCTTCCGGCCCGTCAGAGCTTTGCGAGCCTGCGGCGCGCCGCGGTCAGGGAGCGGCCGCGGTGCAGTGGCTCCTTCCAGGGGTCGTCGTCGAGCCGCTCCCCGATGGTGGACAGCGTCCACCGTCGGGCGGTGAGCCGCGGATCGTCCAGTTCGGCCCAGCTCATGGGGGTGGCCACCGGTGCGCCCGGCAGGGCTCGGACCGCATAGGGGGCGACGGTGGTCTGGCCGTAGGCGTTGCGCTGGACGTCGAGGTAGAGGCGGCCCTTGCGGGCCTGCTTGCGGGCTGCGGTGGTGAGCCGGTCGGGATGCCGCGCGGCCAGGATCTCGGCCGCGTCCCGGGCGAACGCGTGGACGTCGTCGAAGTCGGCGCGGCGGTCGAGGGCTACGACCACGTGCAGGCCGCGGGAGCCCGTGGTCATCAGGGCCGAGGGTAGCTCCAGCTCGTCCAGGAGCTCGTGCATGAGCACGGCCGCCTCCCTGACCTGCTGGAAGTCGTCGCCCGACGGGTCGAGGTCGAAGACCAGCCGGTCGGGGTGGTCCGGCCGGTCCGCCCTGGACAGCCACCGGTGCGGTGTGACGCACGCCTGGTCGACGAGGTAGAGCAGCGTGGCCAGGTCGTCGCAGACCGCGTAGGCGACGGTGCCGCCCTCTTTGGGCAGCTCGGCGCGGTGGATCCAGTCCGGGAAGTGGTCGGGAGTGTCCTTCTGCATGAAGCGGCCGTCGTCGATGCCGTTCGGGTGCCGTTCGAGCATCAGTGGACGGCCCCGCAACTGCGGCAGCATGCGCCGTGCGACGGTGCGGTAGTACTCCGCGAGGTCCGCCTTGGTGATGCCGTCGTCGGGGAACAGCTCCTTGCCGGGCCGTTTGATCTCGATGGTTCGGCCGCTCGCCCTGACGGTCTTCGTGGTCGTCATCGCGTCCTCCCAGCGGGTCGCCGGCCCCTGCGGCAGACGGTCACCGCGCCGCGGCCTCGGCCGCGACCTGGTGCAAGGTGTGGCCGGTACGGGCGGAGCGGGCGCGCCACGGGTCCGGGGCGCCGCGCTCGGAGGCCCGCCGGTCCGCGTGCTTGACCAGGAGCCAGGCTTCCCGGTCACTCCCGCCGCTCTCGCGGATCCGGGTGAGGGCGTAACCACCGCGCAGTTTGCGCCCGTTCAGGCGGAACGAGGCGTGCCCTTGTTCGAGGGCCTGGGTGAGGGGGATCTCCTGGCCGTCGCGACCGGTGGTCAGATTGAGGTACGTGCCCTCGTCCCAGACGATCACCGTGCCGGCGCCGTACTCGCCTTCGGGGATGACGCCCTCGAAGGTCCGGTACTCCAGCGGATGGTCTTCGGTGGGGGAGGCCAGACGCTTGTCGTGCGGGTTGCCGGACGGGCCCCTGGGCACCGCCCAGGACTTGAGCACTCCGTCCGCCTCCAGCCGGAAGTCGAAGTGCATGCTGCGCGCGTCGTGGATCTGGACCACGAACACGGGATCGCCGTCGGACGGCTCGGGGTGGATGCTGCCCTCGGGCTCGGAGGTCGTGGAGAACGCGCGTCGGCGCCGGTACAGCGCCAGGGCGTCCTGTGCTGTCGCGGGCATCGAAAGGCTCCTCACGAGCACTCGGCCGGGCTCACGGCTGGAGGCGCTGTCGTAGCCGGCCGTGTCGCGTTTCCGCGCCGGTCGGCTCCGATCCGTCGCCCTTGGGGCCGGTCGCCCGCTCCCACATCCCGGGTCGGACGTCATCGGCCAGGGGCTCGGTGCGGGCCTTGTGCGTCGGCTCCGCCGGCCCGTGGGAAGCCGCGTGGCGCGGAGTCGCCGCGCGCCGCCGGCGCCGGGCCAGGCCACCGAAGATCAAGGCGAGGGCGATGAAGAAGACCAGGGTCATGCCGATGCCGGCGAGGAAGGCGCCCAGCGTGTTCACGGTGCCCAGCGTGTTGTCGAACATCGTCACGGTGTAGTCGGGGCCACCGGACCTGTTCTCGGCGATGACAAGGCCGGTGAAGGCTCCGGCGGCGGCGAGCAGAAGAAGTCCGATCAGAAGCATGACGATTCCTTTCGTGGCCATATGCGCCTGCCCGGCAACCGTGCGACCAACCCCGGTGGCCGTGCGGCCAACCCCGGTGGCCGCACGGGCTGCCCGCGCGGCTGTGGTACGCCGTCAGCCCTGCCCGCGCCCGTCATCGGGAGAGGAGTCCGGACTGTCCTCGGGGCGCAGTCGGCCGCGCCAGCCGCCGCTCGCCTCGTCGCGCTCCTCGATGTACTCCTTGAACCGCAGCAGGTCGCCCTCCACCCGGCTGTCGAGCACGCCGATGGCGGCTCCGGCCTTCTCGGTGAGCCCCTGCGGTTCGACGTCCATGGCCAGGGTCACTTGGGTGTGCGTGTCGTCGACGGGCCGGAAGGTGACGACGCCCTTCTGTTTCACGTCGCCGCCGACCGTGCGCCAGGAGATGCGTTCGTCGGGCAGCTGGTCGACGATCTCGGTGTCGAACTCCCGGGTCACACCGGCGATCTTCGTCCGCCAGTGGCAGAGCCGGTCGTCGATCTGCCGTACGTCCTCGACGCCGTCCATGAATCGGGGGAACTCCTCGAACTGCGTCCACTGGTCGTAGACCTCACGCAGCGGGGCGTTCACGCTGATCGTGTCGTGCACCATGGCCGTCATCGCCTTCGGTCGATGGGGCCGCTTCACGGGTACCCGCCCTCGGCAGGTGTATTCCAGGCCCGGCGACGACGTCCTGCCCCGGGTCGACCGGCCTAGCGGGGCACGAGCTGGAGGGTGGAGGCGCGGGACTGCGGGGTCAGGACGGTGTCGACGATGCCGGTGTAGCGGCCGTACTTGGCCCGGTAGGCCGCGTCGATGCGGTCGTACTCAGCGGGGTCGGCGTCCTGGAACGTGACGTCCTTGGTGATGCCGCCCGCGCGGACGCGCCCTTGGTGACGGGTCTGGGTGCCGCGGAACCATGGGCCTTCGCGGCCCTTGACGGACCGGACGTAGATCAGGTCGCCGTCCCGCACCATCCACATGGTGACGGGGGCGCGCAGCGTTCCGTCGCCGCGTTCCGATTCGAGGTCGATCTCCTCGGCCGCCCCGATGCGGTCGAGTTCGGCATCGGTCCATGCCGTCATGGCGGTCTCCCGGGGGCTGTGTCCTGTTTCGTTGATCATCACTCTGCCCGCAGGGGTGCCGGCGCGCTCGTCGTGGGACGGCGGGTCCCCCGAGCTGCGCCCCGGATCGTCCGCCGGCGCGCCGTGCCAGCGGCATGTCAGCGGGAGACGTGCCGAACGGTGAGCGGGGGTCGCTGGAACGGTCCCGTACCGGTACCCACGAGGTCGCCGGTCATGGCGATCCGCGCCCTCACTCATCGGGAGGCACCATGAACAACGACCTGAGCACCCTCGCGGACAAGTGGTGGTGGGACAGCCTGCCGAGGAGACGCTCGGCGGAGCCGAAGCCATGCTGCGCGACCGACTGTACGAACGGTTCGGCAGGCCCGATGTCGTGCTCGCCCAGCACGCCGCACCCATGCCCTCCGGCACCGTCGCGCACGCGACGCAAGGGGTGCCGATGGCGGCGGCCGGCGCGATGCTCGACGTGACGGTGCACGGACGGGGCGGTCACGCCGCCACCCCGCGCCTCGCGGTGGACCCGGTCGTCGCCGCGGCCGCCATCGTGACCCGGCTCCAGACCGTCGTCGCCGGCGAGACCGCGCCCGCCGACCAGGTGACGCCGACCGTGGGCACGCTACGGGCCGGAACGGCCGCCAACGTCATACCGGACCACGCCATCCTCGGCATCGGGATCCGCGCGTCGAGCGAGGCATCCCTCGAGCGGGCCCTGTCCGCCGTGCGCCGCATCGTCCTCGCCGAGAGCTCCGCCGCGGGCGCCCCGAGGGAACCCGAGTGACCGCCACGTGAAGCGGGCCGGCGATCGGAACACGACGGATCAGGAATCAAGAAGCGTGGACCCCGCGCCGCCACTAGCGTGACCGGTACGGAGAGGGCAGCGTCCACGCGAGCCGGGCGAAGCCCGCGGAGACCGCCGAAGCGGCCCGCCCAACAGATGGAGACACGAAGAGCATGGCCAAGAGGACGACCACGCAGACGCCTGCGCCGCGCGCCACCGACAACCACGACGTGATCCGTGTGCTCGGCGCCCGCGAGAACAACCTCAAGGACGTCAGCATCGAGATCCCGAAGCGTCAGCTGACGGTGTTCACCGGCGTCTCCGGCTCGGGCAAGAGCTCGCTGGTCTTCGACACGATCGCCGCGGAGTCCCAGCGGCTGATCAACGAGACGTACAGCGCCTTCGTACAGGGCTTCATGCCGACCCTCGCACGGCCCGAGGTCGACGTCCTCGAAGGGCTGACGACGGCGATCAGCGTCGACCAGCAGCGGATGGGGGCCGACCCCAGGTCCACGGTCGGCACCGCCACCGACGCCAACGCGATGCTGCGCATCCTCTTCAGCCGCCTCGGGAAGCCGCACATCGGCCCGCCCAGCGCCTATGCCTTCAACGTTCCCACGGTCCGGGCAGCCGGCGCCATCACCGTCGAGCGCGGTGAGAAGAAGGCGGTGAAGGCGACCTTCAGCCGCACCGGCGGCATGTGCTCCCGCTGCGAGGGCCGTGGCTCGGTCACCGACCTCGACCTCACCCAGCTCTACGACGACTCCAAGTCGCTCGACGAGGGCGCGCTGACCATCCCCGGCTACAAGCCGGGCGGGTGGAACTACCGGCTGTACAGCGAGTCGGGCCTCTTCGCCGCGGACAAGCCGATCCGCCGGTTCACCAAGCGGGAGCTGCACGCCTTCCTCCACCACGAGCCGACCCGGATGAAGATCGCGGGCATCAACATGACCTACGAGGGTCTGATCCCGCGGATCCAGAAGTCGATGCTGGCCAAGGACAAGGAGGGGATGCAGCCCCACATCCGCGAGTTCGTGGAACGGGCCGTCACCTTCACCACCTGCCCCGAGTGCGACGGCACCCGGCTCGCCGAGGGCGCCCGGTCGTCGAAGATCAAGCGGATCAGCATCGCCGACGCCTGCGCGATGCAGATCAGCGACCTGGCCGAATGGGTCCGCGGCCTGAAGGAGCCCTCGGTGGCCCCGCTGCTCACCGCACTGGGGCACACCCTCGACTCGTTCGTGGAGATCGGGCTCGGCTACCTCTCGCTCGACCGGCCGGCGGGCACGCTGTCGGGCGGCGAGGCACAGCGCGTCAAGATGATCCGCCACCTCGGCTCCGCGCTCACCGACGTCACCTACGTCTTCGACGAGCCGACGATCGGGCTGCACCCCCACGACATCCAGCGGATGAACGACCTGCTGCTGCGGCTGCGCGACAAGGGCAACACCGTGCTCGTCGTGGAGCACAAGCCGGAGACGATCGCGATCGCCGACCATGTCGTCGACCTCGGCCCCGGCGCCGGTACGGCGGGCGGCACCGTCTGCTTCGAGGGCACCGTCGAAGGGCTGCGGGCCGGCGACACCGTCACCGGCCGCCACCTCGACGACCGGGCCACCGTCAAGGAGACGGTACGCAAGCCCACCGGGGCCCTGGAGATCCGCGGCGCGACCGCGAACAACCTGCGGAAGGTCGACGTCGACGTCCCGCTCGGGGTACTCGTCGTCGTCACCGGTGTCGCGGGCTCCGGCAAGAGCTCCCTCGTACACGGATCGATCCCCGCCGGCGAGGACGTGGTCGCGATCGACCAGAGCCCGATCCGCGGCTCGCGGCGGAGCAACCCCGCGACGTACACCGGACTGCTCGAACCGATCCGCAAGGCGTTCGCCAAGGCCAACGACGTGAAGCCGGCGCTGTTCAGCGCCAACTCCGAGGGCGCCTGCCCCACCTGCAACGGCGCCGGCGTCATCTACACCGACCTGGCCATGATGGCCGGTGTCGCCACCACCTGCGAGGACTGCGAGGGCAAGCGGTTCCAGGCATCGGTGCTCGAGTACCACCTCGGCGGCCGTGACATCAGCGAGGTGCTCGCGATGTCGGTGAACGAGGCGGAGGAGTTCTTCGGCGTCGGCGAGCCCCGCACGCCGGCCGCGCACAAGATCCTCGAACGACTCTCCGACGTCGGGCTCGGCTACCTCACCCTCGGCCAGCCGCTCACCACACTGTCCGGCGGTGAGCGGCAGCGGCTCAAGCTGGCCACGCACATGGCCGAGAAGGGCGGCGTCTACGTCCTCGACGAGCCGACGACCGGCCTCCACCTCGCCGACGTCGAGCACCTGTTGGGGCTGCTCGACCGGCTCGTCGACGCCGGAAAGTCGGTCATCGTCATCGAGCACCACCAGGCGGTGATGGCGCACGCCGACTGGATCATCGACCTCGGCCCCGGCGCCGGCCACGACGGCGGCCGGGTCGTCTTCGAGGGCACACCCGCCGACCTCGTCGCCGACCGCTCCACCCTCACGGGCGAGCACCTCGCGGCCTACGTGGGCAGCTGACCGAGGCCGCACAGGCGTGAAGGGGTGTCCGGCGGATCAGGACCGGACACCCCTGGCGTTAGCCTTGTCGAGTGACAACGATCTTCGTACTGGACGGCAGGCGCATCGAGACGCTGGAGGACTTCTGGCGGGTGATGGGCGAAGCGGTCAACGGTCCCGGCGGCTACTTCGGAAGCAACCTCGACGCGTTCAACGACTGTCTCCGCGGCGGCTACGGCGCCCCCGAGAACGGCGACTTCACGGTGGAGTGGCACGACCACGCCCACTCCCGGCACGCGCTGGGGCACCTGGAGACCGCCCGCCAATTGGAGCTCCGGCTGAAGGGCTGCCACCCCGACAACAGGCCCGCAGTCGCCGAGAAGCTCGACGCGGCACGCGCCGGCCGGGGACCGACGGTCTTCGACTGGATCGTCGAGATCTTCGAAGCCCAGGTCCCCGGAGCGCTGGTGCTCCGCTGATCCTCAGTCGAGGAACTCCCCGTCGCGGGCCACGACGACTCCGCCGTGCACGACCATGTCCCGCCGCGGCATGTCCACCACGACCTGGGGCAGGCATTCGCCCCGTACGAGAACGAAGTCGGCCGGGGCACCGGGCTCCAGGTCCGCGTGGGCGAGCCCCATGACGTCGGCGCCTCCATGGGCCGCGACGCGGTAGCAGTTCGTCAGCTCCTCGTCGAGGCGTACGTCCGTCACCCACCCGAGCAGATGCGCGCGGTGCAGCATGTCGGCGTTGCCGAACGGGCTCCAGGAGTCACGCACACCGTCGGAGCCGAGCCCGACCCGCACCCCGTGCTCGCGCAGTCGGGCGATCGGCAGCACGAGGGAGTCCGACGGCGCCACCGTGGTGAGGGCGATGTCCTGGTCGCCCAGATCGGCGGCGAGGGCGCCGAGTTCGCCGTCGGTCAGGCCGGGCAGACAGAAGACGTGGCTGACGGTGACCTTGCCGGCCAGGGACAGGGCGCGCGTGCGGTCGATGATGCCGCGCATGGCCTTGATCCCCTTCTCACCACGGTCGTGCAGGTGGATGTCCACGCCGACGCCGTGCCGGTCGGCGATGCCGAAGACGAGGTCGAGCTGCTCGTCGAGGGCGTCGTCGAAACCGATCGGGTCGATGCCGCCGATCATGTCGATGGTGCCCGTGCGCGCCGCCTCCTCCAGCAGCTCCGCCGTGCCGGGGGTGCGGATCACGCCGTGCTGCGGGAACGCCACGATCTGGACGTCGAGGGCGTGGCGCAGCCGCTCCCGGGCCTCGGCCACTCCCTCGACACCCGCGAGACCGTACGCCGGAGCCACGTCGGCGTGGGCGCGCATCGCCCGCGTGCCGCGGGTGACGGCGTGGGCCATCAGCCCGTACGCGCGCTCCGCGACGGGGCGGCGCTGACTGCGGAACAGCTCCACGTCCTGGGCGACGTAGTCGGCGATGCCGCTCGCGGGATTCCGCGACACCCAGGAGCCGCCCCAGGTCGTCTTGTCGGGGTGGATGTGCGCGTCCACGAGCGAGGGGAGCGCGATCCGGCCGCCGCCGTCGACGACCTTCGCGCCGCGCGGCGCCGGGCCGTCGAAGACGCGGCCGTCGACGACCACCAGGTCCGTGGGCTTCGCGGCACCGAACGGGCGCACGTTGCGGAAGACCACGGCCTTGTCGCGGCGCCCCTTCGCACCGGACACGGCTGCCGACGCCGACGCTTCGGCGGACACGGTCGCGGCCTCGGCGGGGGTGCCGACGGCCCACGTGGCCGTGCCGGCCAGGGCGGCGGCGCCGGCCAGCATCGTGCTACGGGAGAGCGCGCTGGGGGAGGGCGAGGACGGCTGCATGGGGACTCCTTCGGCGGGGTGGTGAGGGGAGGGGGTTCGGTGGCGTTGTCGAGGAACGGGGGAGAGCCGGGGCGCGCGTGGTTGCGAGCGGGGGATGTCCGGCTGTACGCACGGGATGTGGCACGGCGGCGGCACGGGTCGGGCGGCTCGGGGAACGGGCCGCGACGCTGCGGCGGCCCGGGACATGGGCCATCGTGCGGGCGTCGGCCCGTACATAACGGGCCAACGCGCGGCCGCTTGGCGTGGGCGCCGGCGGGACGGGCCCGGGACATGGGCCACGGCGCGCCGGTGGCGCACGGTCTGCCGCGCTGTCCGACGGCACCCCGACGCGCAGCCGCCAGGGTCAGACCGGGATGCCCGCCCGCACCACTCGGACCGGGCGCATGAGCGTGGTGACGTCGGCCAGCGGGTCGGTGTCCACGAGGAGCGCGTCTCCCGCGAAGCCGCGCGCGAGGCGGCCCACCGTGCGTTCGTGACCGAGGAGGCGGGCGGCGCCGGTCGTGGCGGTGCGGATCGCGTCGAGCGCCGACAGACCGGCCGCCCGCATCAGCTCCACCTCGCGGCCGATCGGGCGCACGGTGCCGCCCGAGGAGTCGGTCCCGGCGGCGAGCGGGACGCCCAGTTCGTGTGCGGCGAGGACCGCCCGCTTCAGGACGGGGAGGTACGTGCGTCCCCGCTCGGCGAGGATCGGGTTCGTGGACTCCGCCAGGCCGGCGATGGCCGTGAGGGTGGGGGTGAAGTACGTCCCCCTGCGCCGCATCTCGCGCAGCGTGCGCTCGCCGACGAACGCACCGTGCTCCAGGGATCGGATGCCCGCCGTGACGGCGTCGTGGCAGCCCTGCTCGCTGTAGCTGTGGCACAGGACGCCCTTGCCGCGCCGTCGGGCCGCCGCGACGATCTCGGCGAGCTGCTCGTGCGAGTACACCTGGGCGAGCGGGTCCTGTTCCGGAAGCCCGGCGCGCTCGTTGACGCGCGTCTTGATCACGTCCGCGCCGCGGTCGAGGTTCACCTCGACGACACGGCGCAGCGCCTCGGCCGAGCGCACGCCGTCCTTGAGGCGTACGAGCGGAGTGAGCTCGGGGTCCGCGAGCAGGCTGTCGCCGAGATCCGGGGTGACGAAGACCCCGGCGGCGGTCAGCCGGGGCGCGAGGGCCGGGCTGTGCCGGGCGAGGTCGCGGACGGCGATGTCCTGGTAGAAGGAGGTCGATCCGCTGCGCGCGCTGGTCGCGCCCTTGAGGACGGCGGAGCGGGCCTCGGCGGCGGTGCTGAGGTGGATGTGCGCGTCGACGAGGCCCGGCAGCACCCAGCGGCCGTGGGCGTCGAGGACCTCGGCGTCCTGGGGCACGGTGACCCGGCCCCGCCGGCCGACCGCGCGTACGGTTCCGTCCTCGATCAGGACGACGGCGTTCTCGGTGATCTCGCCCGTGGCCGGGTCGAGGAGCGTACCGCCCTCGATGGAGAGGCTTCCGCCTCGAGACCCGGCGCCACCGCCGGTCCGGCGCGCGGCGGGGGAGTCCCCGTCACGGTCGGCGGGGGCGGCCACCGCGGAACCGGCCGCGGCCACGGTGCCGGCGAGCGCGGCCGCACCGGCGAGGACGCCCCGGCGGGTCAGCCTGCTGGGGGGCGGCGGCGTGGCTTCGACGCACATGGGAGCTCCTTGGGGAGTAGGAGGGGCGGCTCCCGAGCTTGTATACCAAGTGTGAGAGGCGGGGCAAGGGTGATGCCCTCGCGATGGCATCCTGCCTGGAAGAGGGCGCAATCCGGTCGACGCGATGGACGGGTTTCTCGAGACTGGTATACAAAGAGCCTCAGGCGTCGCCGAAGAGCGAGCGCAGGGCTACGGCCCTGCTGTCCCGCACGTGCAGAAGCGTGCTCGCCCCCGCCGCCTGCGCGTCGCCGGCCGCGATGTGCCGGTACATCTCGGCGTGCTGGGCCCTCATGTGGGCGGGCTCCGCACGCAGGCCGAACAGCAGGCGCAACTGCCAGCTCAGCTGCTCCATGGTGCGCGCGAGCAGCGGATTGCCCGACAGCTCCACGACGCCCTCGTGGAACGCGGTGTGCGCGGCCACCTCGCGTGTCCCCTCGTCCGCCGCGGCCGCCGACTCGGCCTGACGCAGCGTCGCCTCCAGGGCGGCGAGCCCCTCGGCGTGCCCCGCCGCCGCGGCCCGCGCCGCGAGGCGCGACGCCTGGACGGCCAGCGGTTCCCACACCTCGTACAGGTGCTCCACGTCGGTGCGCTCCAGGCGGCGTACGCGTACCCCGCTGTGCGGGAGCAGTTCGAGGAGCCCTTCGGCGACCAGCGCGCGCAGCGCCTCGCGTACCGGCACGCGGGACATGCCGAGCTCCTCGGCGACCTCGCGTTCGACGAGCCGGGCGCCCTGCGCGTACCGCCGGTCGACGATCCGCTGGAGAACGGCCTCGCGCGCTCGCGCGCTCAGCGAGGTCGTTGAGCCGGTCTTCCTGTCGTCCGCCACGTTCCCGGCCCTCCGTTCGGCGTGTCCCGGGCGAGGATACGTCCGGTGACCGCGTGGCACCGGCTCTCCGGCCGGTCCGGGCCGGCCGCTGGACGATCTTGCCGCGGGAGCAAGATGGAAGGGGCAATTCCGTGCGCAGATGACCACGCCGTGCTACAGTCGAGATCAGTTGCAGTTGTGGTTCCCATAGACTTCAAGTGCCTTTGACGATGATGAATCGTCGGGCACTTTTTGTATTTTCGGTGCTGTTTCCGGACGGGGAAATCATCGCGCGACGCCGGGATTCGCACAGTGCGGATTCCCGGGTAATGCCCCGAAGGAGATATGGCATGGCTACTGGCACCGTGAAGTGGTTCAACTCGGAAAAGGGTTTCGGCTTCATCGAGCAGGAGGGTGGCGGCCCGGACGTGTTCGCCCACTACTCCAACATCGCGACCTCCGGCTTCCGTGAGCTGCAGGAGGGCCAGAAGGTGACCTTCGACGTCACGCAGGGCCAGAAGGGCCCGCAGGCGGAGAACATCCTCCCCGCCTGACGTCCTCAGCGTCTTGACGCAGCTGGGGCCCTCACCCGAGTGGTGAGGGTCCCAGCTCGTTGCGTTTCTCGGCCGCTTCCTGTCTTCCCGGCCATTTTCCCGGCACGCAGGTGCCCACCCAGGTTCCACAAAGGTTTCCATGAGCAGTTCAGCCCGCCCGGACCACACCCGTCGTACCTCCACGTCCAAGGACGAATTCGCGCAGCCGGTCAGCCACACCCCGGCCCTTTCCGCCGTCGCGTCCTTCGACGAGCTCGGCCTGTCCGCCGAGGTACGGGAGCTGCTCACCGCTCACGGCGTCGACACGCCCTTCCCGATCCAGGCCGCCACCCTGCCGAACGCCCTCGCCGGGCGCGACGTCCTGGGGCGGGGCCGCACCGGATCCGGCAAGACGCTCGCCTTCGGGCTTCCACTGCTCGTCCGCACCGCCGGCCGTAGGGCCGAGGCGCGCAAGCCGCGGGCGCTCGTCCTCGTCCCCACGCGCGAGCTGGCCCAGCAGGTGACCGACGAGCTCACGCCGTACGCACGGGCGCTGAAGCTGCGGATGGCCACCGTGGTCGGCGGCATGTCGATCGGGCGGCAGGCGACCGCGCTGCGCGACGGGGCCGAGGTCGTCGTCGCGACCCCCGGTCGCCTCATGGATCTCGTCGAGCGCAAGGACGCCCGGCTGGACCGGGTGGACATCACCGTCCTCGACGAGGCCGACCAGATGGCCGACATGGGCTTCATGGACCAGGTCACCGCACTGCTCGACCTCGTACGCCCCGACGGCCAGCGGATGTTGTTCTCCGCCACCCTCGACAAGAACGTCGACCTCCTGGTCCAGCGCTACCTCCACGACGCGGTGGTCCACTCGGTCGACCCCTCGGCCGCTGCCGTCGGCACCATGGAGCACCACGTCCTCCAGGTGCACGGCGCCGACAAGTACGCCACCGCCACCGAGATCGCCGCCCGCGACGGGCGCGTGATCATGTTCCTGGCCACCAAGGCCTCGGTCGACCGCTTCACCGCGCACCTGCTGGGCAGCGGCGTACAGGCCGCCGCCCTGCACGGCGACAAGTCCCAGCCGCTGCGCACCCGCACCCTGGAGCGCTTCCGGAACGGCGACGTCACGGTCCTCGTGGCCACCAACGTCGCGGCGCGCGGCATCCACGTCGACGACCTCGACCTCGTCGTCAACGTCGATCCGCCGGCCGACCACAAGGACTACCTGCACCGTGGCGGACGCACCGCGCGCGCCGGCGAGTCCGGCAGCGTGGTCACGCTGGTCCTGCCCGACCAGCGGCGCGACGTGGTCCGCCTCATGGCCGACGCGGGGCTCCGTCCCCAGGTCACCCAGGTCCGTTCCGGCGAGGCCGAACTCAGCCGGATCACCGGCGCCAAGGCCCCCTCCGGCGTCCCCGTCGCAGGCAGCGCGCCGAGCAGCGAAGGCCCCAAGCGCGGCGGCAAGCCCTTCCGAGGCATGGGAACCGTCCCCGGCAAGCCGGGCCGCGCCAAGAACGAGTCCCGGCGGTCGGCCGAGGACCGCAAGATGGCCGAGGCCCGCAAGGCCGCCCGCATGCGCCGCGGGCGCTGACCCCTCAGCCGCTCCGGGGTTCGTCGCACCCGGCTTCAGTCGCACCCGGCTCCACTTACCGGGCCTCAGTCGCACCGGTACGTGAAGCGGGTCTCCGCGGTGTGCCCCGGGGAGGGCGAGACGATCACCAGCCTGGCCGTCGCCCGGTGCTCGCCCCGGCCGCGGAACGTCCACAGCAGATGCAGGCGCGCCTGGGTCTGATGCCGGGCGAGCCGCTCCCGCAGCAGCCCGGACGTGGTGCCGTCGCTGCGCTCCCAGCGGTACGTCACGGTGCCCGGCCGCCCGTCGGTCTCCACCACCGCCACGACGTCCGCCGTACCGTCACAGCCGAGCGGCCGCGCGGGCGGGGCGACCGCCACCCCGCGTACGGACACGGTCGGCCCGATCCGCTGCCACGCCAGGAACGCCAGCACGGCCAGCAGCACGACACCCGCCAGGGCGTACCGCCCCAGCCCCCGACCGCGCGGGCGCGGAGGCGCTCCGCCGGGGTCCTGCCCGGGCAGCGTTCCGTGCCAGATCTGTGCCGTCGTGGGACCGTCGACGGCCCGTCGCCGGACGGCCGCCGTCACGCCGGGACCGAATCGCAGGACCTCGCCCTCGACACGGTCGGGCGGCACGTCGTCCGCCGGTCTTTCGAACCACTGGCTGCCGAGCACCGTGGCGCTGTAGTCGTCCGAGTCGTACGGGCGGTGTCGTGGATCGCTCATGAGACCGTGCACCCCCGGGTGAGGACCTGCTGCGTGGAACCGCCGTTCGCGGCCGAGGGGTCCGTCGTCGCCCGCACACCCCAGTAGCAGCCCCTGCCCTGGAAGGCGTGGGTCAGCGTGAACGTGTAGCGCGTCGCTCCGCTGCGCCGAAGGCTCTCGGAGCCGTCGGCGATGCCCGGCTCTCCCTTGGCGTCGCTCGTGAACCAGCCGATGAGGACGGTCACCGGGCCGGTCCCGTCGGTGACGACCTCGAAGGTCGCCTCGGCGGTGCCCGTGCCGGTCTGCCGCAGGCCGGTGACGGACACCGACTTCACGCCGACCGGACGTGTGCTCGTGGGCGGGCTGGTCACCGGATCCGTCGGGGGAGCGGTCGTGGTCGGAGCGGCCGTCGTCGGACTCGTGGTCGCCGTCGGAGTGACGGTCGGAGTCTCGGTCGGCGACGGCGGGGGAGTGGAGGAGGGAGTCGATTCGGTGGTCGCCGACGGTGTGGCTTCCGGAGACGTCGATTCCGACGGCTCGGCTGTGGGGGACACGGAGGCCGCCGGCAGCGCGCTCGTGGTGGCGAAGGCCTCGGCCGTCGTACGGCCCGCCCCCTCGTCCCCGGCGCGCGCGGCGACGGCGGCCAGCAGGGCCAGGATCAGCGCCCCCACGCCGGCCGGAAGCACCCTCGGCCACAGCCGCGTCCCGCGACCCCCGCTCGGCGGCAGGGTGGTCGTGTGGAGAACGGTCGTGCCCGTGGCCTGCCCGCCGCCGTTCGAGGGGAGGAGCAGAGGGAGAAGGGCCGCGAGCGCGGCGAGTCTGCGCTGACCGCGCTCCTCCCAGTCCGGCCCGTAGGCGGCCGTGGCGACGGTCTCCAACTCGGTCACGAACGCCGCCGCGTTCGCCGGCCGCTGCTCCGGAGCCTTGGCGAGACCGCGCCGGATCAGCGGACGCAACGGTTCCGGCGCGGCCGCGTCGGGGACGGGGGCGTCGAGGTGCTGGAGCGCCAGTTCGGCGATGTTCTGGCCGGTGAACGGCTTGTGTCCGGTGAGGCATTCGTAGAAGGTCGCGGTCGCCGCGTACACATCGGCGGCGGGGGAGGCGGGCTCGCCGTTCCACTGCTCGGGAGCCATGTACGCGGGGGTGCCGGCGACGCCGGGCCTGCTGCCGCGGTCCGTCGCGATGCCGAAGTCGACGAGCTTGGACGAGCCGTCGGCGGCGACCAGGACGTTCTCCGGCTTGTAGTCGCGGTGCACGACCCCCGCCCGGTGTGCGGCGGCAAGACCCAGCAGCGAGCCCTTGAGCACGACCAGCGCAGCCTCGGGGCCCGTGGCGCCCTCCCGGGCCAGCAACGCGCGCAGGGCGAGCCCGTCGACCAGCTCCATGACGATGGCCGCGCCACGCGGAGCCTCCACGTACTCGTACAGACCCACGACGTACGGCGAGTCGAGGCCGCCGAGCAGGCGCGCCTCCGCCCGGAAGCCCCGGATGAACGCGGCGTCCGTCCGCAGGCGTTCGCCGAGGTACTTCACGGCCACCGGCACACGCGTCGCGTCGTGGACGGCGAGGACCACCCGCCCGCTGCCGCCCGAACCCAGTTCCCGGTACTCCGTGTACCCGGGGACCACCCATGAGTCCATTCCGCCCCCCTTCCTCCCCCATGGGGACAGATTCCGGCCACGTCCGGTTCCCGGGAAGGGCGCACGGGCGGCGCATGGACTTCTCGTACGACCCCATGGACTCTTCGACGACCGCGCTCGGCCGTGCGCCCGCGGACTCTACGGTGTTTCCGGCCGTGGGGACGCCCGCCCGGTTCCGCGTTCATGTCCTGTACCGCGCCCCCACGTGTCGACGACACGTCCCCGTCCCCTCACCCACTGATCTTGGGCTCGCTCGGACCACCGTCCCCCCGGAATCCATCAGAGGTGCTCAGACCCATGACGGAACTCAATCGGCGCCGCTTTCTCCAGATAGCCGGTGCCACCGCCGGCTTCTCCGCCCTCGGCAGCAGCATCGCCCGGGCCGCCGCCATTCCCGCCGCCCGCGCGTCCGGAACCCTCGCCGACATCGAGCACATCGTCGTGCTGATGCAGGAGAACCGCTCCTTCGACCACTACTTCGGCGCGCTGAACGGCGTCCGCGGCTTCGGCGACCCCCGCCCGATCACGCTGCCCAGCGGAAAGTCGGTCTGGCACCAGCAGGACGGCACCAAGACCGTGCTGCCGTACCACCCGACGGCCGACGACCTCGGGATGCAGTTCATCGCCGGGCTCAACCACGACTGGGCGGGCGGCCACCGGGCGTTCAACAACGGCAAGTACGACCAGTGGATCCCCGCCAAGTCCGCAGGCACCATGGCGTACCTGAACCGGAACGACATCCCGTTCCACTACGCGCTCGCCGACGCGTTCACCGTCTGCGACGCCTACCACTGCTCGTTCATCGGGGCCACCGACCCCAACCGCTACTACATGTGGACCGGTCACACCGGCAACGACCGCACCGGTGGCGGCCCCGTCCTCGGCAACGAAGAAGCCGGCTACAGCTGGAAGACGTACCCCGAGCGGCTCGAGCAGGCCGGGATCTCCTGGAAGATCTACCAGGACATCGGCGACGGTCTGAACGCGGCCGGCCACTGGGGCTGGATCAACGACGCCTACCGCGGCAACTACGGCGACAACTCGCTGCTCTACTTCAACCAGTACCGCAACGCCCAGCCGGGCAACCCGCTCTACGACAAGGCCCGCACCGGCACCGACGTCAAGAACGGGGGCGGCTTCTTCGACATCCTGCGCGCCGACGTGGCCGCGAACCGGCTCCCGAAGATCTCCTGGATCGCCGCCCCCGAGGCCTTCACCGAGCACCCCAACTTCCCCTCGAACTACGGCGCCTGGTACATCTCGCAGGTCCTCGACGCGCTCACCTCCAACCCGGAGGTGTGGAGCAGGACCGCGCTGTTCATCACGTACGACGAGAACGACGGCTACTTCGACCACGTCGTCCCGCCCTACCCGCCGGCCTCCGCCGCCCAGGGACGCTCCACCGTCGACACCTCCCTCGACTGGTTCACCGGCAACGCCGGATACGCCGCCGGCTCCTACGGCCTGGGCCAGCGCGTGCCGATGCTCGTCGTCTCGCCCTGGAGCAAGGGCGGTTACGTCTGTTCCGAGGTCTTCGACCACACCTCGATCATCCGGTTCATGGAGCGCCGCTTCGGGGTCCAGGAGCCGCAGATCTCGCCCTGGCGGCGGGCCGTCTGCGGCGACCTCACCTCGGCCTTCGACTTCGCGCTCGAGGACACCGCACCGGCCCCGCTGCCCGACACCTCGGCCTACGAGCCGCCGGACAGGGAGCGGCACCCCAGCTACGTACCGAAGCCGCCCAGCAAGCCGGTCCTGCCCGTCCAGGAGGCAGGGGCACGCCCGACCAGGCCACTGCCGTACGAGCTGTACGTGGACGGCTCGGCCACCCCGTCCACCGGCCGCTACACCCTCACGTTCGGCGCGGGCGCCAAGGCCGGGGCCCACTTCTACATCACCGCGCCGAACCGTACCGACGGTCCGTGGACGTACACCACGGGGGCGGGGGCGAGCCTGCCGGACACCTGGAACACGGCGTACTCGGCGGGGACGTACGACCTCACCGCCACCGGACCGCAGGGCTTCCTGCGACGCTTCCGGGGACCCGGCACGAAGGCCGGCCCCGAGGTGACGGCCCGTCATGACGGCGTCGGCGGCAATCTGGTGCTGACGATGAAGAACCCGGGCGCGGCGGGCGTCACCCTCACCGTCACCAACGCCCCGGCCTACGGCGGCCAGTCGCGGACCTTCAGCGTGGCCCAGGGCGCCACCGTGACGCACACCGTGGACCTGAGCGGCAGCGGGCGCTGGTACGACCTGTCGGTCGTCTCCAGCGGTGACAGCACCTTCCTGCGCCGCTTCGCCGGCCATGTGGAGACCGGAGCCCCCGGCGTCAGCGACCCCGGCATCATCACGGGCTAGCACAGGAGACGGGCGGTGCGGCGGGTCGGACGGCGGGGCGGGTCAGACGGTGACGACCCGCACGCCCGCGTCCGTCAACTCCCGCACCGCCTCCGTCGGGATCGCCGCGTCCGTCACCAGCACGTCCACGCGGTCGACCCCGCAGATCCGGGCGAAGGCCCGCCTGCCCAGCTTCGAGGAGTCGGCGGCCACGACGACCCGGCTCGCCCGCTCGGCGAAGAGCCGGCTGATGCCCGCCTCGTCCTCGTGATGGGCCATGAGCCCGAGCCGCGGGTCGATGCCGTCGACGCCGAGGACGACGACGTCGAGCACGACCTCGTCCAGCACCCCCGCGGCCAGCGGGCCGACCAGTTCGTACGTCTGCGAGCGGGCCACGCCTCCGGACACCACGATCTTGATCTGCGGGCGGACGGCGAGCTCGCCCGCGATGTTGAGCGCGTTGGTGACCACGGTCAGGGCCGGCGTTCCGATCGTCTCCCGTGCGCCACCGCCCGCGAAGCGCAGGGCCAGGGAGCGGGCCACCTCGGTCGTCGTCGTCCCGCCGTTGAGACCCACGACCTCGCCCTCGTGGACGAGCTCCGCCACGGCCGCGGCGATCCGCTGCTTCTCCGACGCGTGCCGGGAGGACTTGTAGCGCAGCGGCAGCTCGTACGAGACCCCTTGCGGCACCGCCCCGCCGCGGGTACGGACGAGGAGCCGCTGTTCGGCGAGCTCGTCCAGGTCCCGGCGGATCGTGGCCGGGGAGACGTCGAGCGTCGCCGCGGCGTCCTCGACCTCCAGCCTGCCGGTGGCGGCGAGGAGTTCGAGGAGCGTGTTCCACCGCTCGTGCTTCGACATGATCGCGATTTTAACCCGAACGGCCGTGGGATCCCTGGACCCGAGGCTTCAACTGATGGATACTGCGCACAGAATAGGTGCTCGAAGTTGCTTGAAAGTATGGTGTTACGAGCAAGAGTGAGCATCACTCGCCAGTGAAGGAGCCGCACGTGCCCACCTCGGGACTCTCCCCCTCCCGCACCGCCGTCGAAATCGCCTCCCAGCCCGCGTCCTGGCGCAAGGCCGCCGAGACCCTGCCCCAGCACCGTGCCGCCCTCCCGGTGCGCGGCGAACGCGTCGCGGTGGTCGGCTGCGGCACCTCCTGGTTCATCGCGCAGGCCTACGCCCAGCTCCGCGAGAGCGGCGGCCACGGCGAGACCGACGCCTTCGCCGCCTCCGAGTTCCCCCTCGGGCGCCGCTACGACCGGATCCTGGCGATCACCCGCTCCGGCACCACGACCGAGGTCCTCGATCTGCTGAACCGCGTCAAGGGCACCGTCGCCACCGGCGCCCTCACCGCGGACCCCGAGACCCCCGTCATGGCGGCCGCCGACGCCGTGGCCGTCCTCGACTTCGCCGACGAGGAGTCGGTGGTCCAGACCCGGTTCGCCACCACCGCCCTCGCCCTGCTCCGCGCCCACCTGGAGGCCGAGGACGCCCTGCCGGCCGGGGTCCGGACGGTGGAACGGGCGGCCAAGGACGCCGAGCGGGCCGTCGCCGAACCCCTCGCCGCCGAGATCACCGGTGCCGAGCAGTACACCTTCCTCGGCACCGGCTGGACCTACGGCCTCGCCCTCGAGGCCGGACTGAAGATGCGCGAGGCCGCGGGCGCCTGGACCGAGGCGTACCCCGCCATGGAGTACCGCCACGGCCCCATCAGCATCACCGCGCCGGGCCGGGTGGCCTGGTCCTTCGGCCCCGTCCCCACCGGACTCGCCGACGACGTCGCCCGCGTGGGTGGCACCCTCGTCGCCGAGTCGGGCGACGCCGACGACCACCTCGATCCGATGGCCGACCTCGTCCGCGCGCAGCGACTCGCCGTCCTGCTCGCCGAGGTGCAAGGCCAGGACCCGGACCGGCCGCGCAATCTCACCCGGTCCGTCGTCCTGACCTCCGGTGGAGCGGAGCGGTCCTGATGCCACTGACCACCACCGACGAGATCGTCCTCGGCGCGCGCGAGCGGAACGCCGGCGCCGGCGCGTTCAACGTGATCCAGATCGAGCACGCCCAGGCCATCGTGGCCGGGGCCGAGGCGGCGGGACTCCCCGTCATCCTCCAGATCAGCGAGAACACGGCGCGCTACCACGGCTCGCTGGAGCCCATCGGACTCGCCACCCTCGCCATCGCCCGCCGGGCCGCCGTCCCGGTCGCCGTCCACCTCGACCACGCCGAATCGTCCGAGCTCGTGCGTGAGGCCGTCGCCCTCGGCTTCGGCTCCGTCATGTTCGACGCGTCCACCCTCCCGTACGAGGAGAACGTGGCCGCCACCCGCGAGATGACGGAGTACTGCCACCGCCACGACGTCTGGGTGGAGGCCGAACTGGGTGAGGTGGGCGGCAAGGACGGCGCCCACGCCCCCGGGGTGCGCACCGACCCGGACGAGGCACGGGCGTTCGTCGCCGCCACCGCCGTCGACGCCCTCGCCGTGGCCGTCGGCAGCTCCCACGCGATGCTCACGCGGGACGCGGTCCTCGACTTCGCGCTCGTCTCCCGGCTGCGCGAGGCCGTGGGCGTACCCCTCGTGCTGCACGGCTCGTCCGGGGTCGGCGATGTGGACCTCAGCTGGGCGATCAGCGCCGGCATGACGAAGGTGAACGTCTCCACCCATCTGAACAAGGCCTTCACCCTGGCCGTCCGGACCCACCTGGGGGAGAACGGCACGACCGTCGACCCGCGCCGCTACCTCGGCCCCGCGCGCACCGCCGTCGCCGAGGCGGTCACCCACCTGCTCCAGGTGCTCGCGGCGGAGGCGCCACTCGTGCGGACCTGATCACGTCATTCGCAGGTGACGCGGTCGCGCGGCGTGTAGTGGGTACGGAAGGTCTCCCGGCCCACCTCCGCCCCGTCGTCGCGGAAGACCCGGTCCACGGTGATGTCGAAGCCCTCCAGCGGGGGCTGCGGCTCGCACTTGGGACCGGTGCCCTTCCGCTCGGCGGGCTCCGTGAGGTTGGTGCGGGGGCCCTCCACGGCCTCCACGGCGTCGTACTTCTTCGTGCCCAGGAAGGTGATGGTCACCGAGGAGTCCGTGGCCTTCGCCTGGATGTAGATCGACGCGTCGGAGTTGTTGCGGAACTTCAGGTCCAGCGTGCCCCAGGCCACGGTCGCCTCCCGGCCCGGCGGGTACCGCTCGATGTAGAAGGAGTGCGCTCCGTACTCGACCGGCTTGACCCCGGCGAAGAAGATCGCGTTGAAGACCGTGGTGGCGACGGCGGAGACACCGCCGCCGGGCGCAGAGTGGTACTGCCCGTCCAGGATCATCGTGCCGTCGACGAAGCCGTTCTCCTTGGTGCGCTCTCCGACGGTCCTGTTGAAGCTCCAGACCTCGCCGGGCTTCACCAGCGAGCCGTTGATGAGCTCGACCGCCCTGCCGATGTTGGTCGTCCGATAGGGCGCGGTGGGGAAGTTGACCGTGAAGGTCGACATCTGTTCCTTGATCCCCATCTCCGCCACCGACGTGCGGGTGAGGACCGGCTGGATCAGCTGGGTGGCCACCGGCCCGGTCCGCGCGGCCTCGCCCTTCTTCGGCAGCAGGGGCAGGACCGCGTCGCCCAGGGCCTTCGCGGTCACCTCGTGGCCCGCTCGGCCGTCGGACAGCACCACCACCCGGCCGTTCTCCACACCCAGCGTCGCCTCGACCGGCCCGGTGGCGATGGCCTCGAGCGGGCCCCCCACCGCCGGGTCGCGGATCAGCGCCTGGGAGTTCAGCGTGGGGACGAGCCGGCCCTTGTCGTCCGCCTTCACCGTCAGATGGGCGCCGAGCGTCGTCGGAGTGATCCGCAGGCTCTCGCCGTCGGCGGTGAGGGTGACGGGCCCCGACATCGCGGGAGTCCCGAACTCGTTCAGGAATCGCGCCGTCTCCGGCTCGCCCACCTTGGGCCGGGACACGGCGGTCGGCAGCGTCACCGGATTCTCCGCCGCCGGCTCGGGATAGTGGTCGCGCAGAGTGTCGACGGCGCCGTCGACGTCCAGTTTCTGACCGTCGCGGGCCTGGACGGTGACCGCCTGGCCCTCCTTGAAGGAGACGGACCCCTCCACGGTCGCGCGGTCGTACGTCCGGGCCGTCTCGGCCATCGCCGTACGGGCCTCGGGCTCGTCGAAGTCGACGACGGGTTCGATGTCCCGCTCCTGGGTGGAGAACAGCCGTCCGATCACGGTCACCGGGTCGCGGGCGGGGTCGGCGGCCTTTTCGACGGTCTTCTCGACGTCGACGCTCAGACCCGCCGCGGCCGGATCGACGGTGCCGGTGCTCTGACCGATCCGTACGGGTACGGGGGCGGTCCAGGACGCCGGTGGCGAGGACGTCAGCTTCGCGCGTGCCTCTTGGCGGCTCATGCCGCCGATGTCCACGCCGTCGACCCGGGTGCCCTCGGATATCTCGTCGCCGGTGGCGACGAGTCCCGCGGCATACAGTCCACCCGCGGCGACGAGGACCACCCCGACCGCCGTCACCGCGATGCGTATGCGCCGGTGGCCGCGGGACGGGGCGGCCGCGTCGTCGTCGTGTGTGGAGCCGCGCACACAGCCTCCCGGTGCCGTCGGGGTACCCGAGATCCACCGGCGACGTTACGCCGAGCGGGTGCCGCACGCATGTCGTACCCCTCTGACCAGCGGATATGTCGTGCTCTTGGCCCCAGGGGGAGCGGGCGCCTTCCTCCTCGTCCCGGCCGAAACACGCCCCACTCCGCCCGACTCAGCCCTCCGTCGGGTCCTCGAGCTCGTTCGACCGTGCCACGCGCGCGTACCAGTGCGCGCTCGACTTGGGGGTGCGAGCGAGCGACTCGTAGTCGACGTGGACCGCGCCGAACCGCTTGGCGTAGCCGTACGCCCACTCGAAGTTGTCCATGAGCGACCAGAGGAAGTAGCCCCGGACGTCGGCACCGTCGGCGATCGCCCGGTGCACGGCCGCCAGATGGCCGTGCACATAGGCGATCCGGTCGGGGTCGTGGACCGTGCCGTCGGCCCCGACCTCGTCCTCGTAGGCGGCGCCGTTCTCGGTGACGAGCAGTGGCAGGCCCGGATAACGAGCGGAGACCCGGGTCAGCAGGTCGTACAGCCCGCTCGGGTCCACCGCCCAGTCCATCGCCGTGCGTTCGCCCGGGGCCCGGTGGAACGCGATGTCGTCGCCGCCCGGCCAGGGCGAGTGGTCGCTCGCCCCGTGCCCGTCGTCCTGCGGCTTCTCCGCCCCCTCGGCCACCGCCGACACGACGGTCGGCGTGTAGTAGTTGATGCCGAGCGAGTCCAGCGGCTGCCGGATCGTGGCCGTGTCGCCGTCCCGTACGAACTCCCAGTCGGTGAGGGACGCGGTGTCGGCGAGCAGGTCCTCGGGGTACGCGCCGTCGAGCAGCGGGCCCAGGAAGACACGGTTGCCGACCGCGTCGATCCGGCGGGCCGCCTCCCGGTCCTCGGCCGAGGGCGTGAGCGCCCGGATCTCGTGCAGATTGAGGCTGATGGAGAGCCGGGCCCGGCCGGGCAGCGCCGCGTGCAGGGCCTGGGCGGCGAGACCGTGGGCCAGGTTGAGGTGGTGGGCGGCGCGCAGGGCGGCCACCGGGTCGGTGCGGCCGGGCGCGTGGACGCCGGAGCCGTAGCCGAGGAAGGCGGTGCACCAGGGCTCGTTGAGCGTCGTCCAGCGCGTGACCCGGTCGCCCAGCGCCTCGCCGACCAGCGCCGCGTACGCGCCGAACCGCTCGGCGGTGGCCCGCTCGGGCCAGCCGCCGGCCGCCTCCAGATCCTGGGGCAGGTCCCAGTGGTAGAGGGTGACGACCGGCTCGATGCCGGCGCCGAGCAGCTCGTCGACGAGGCGGCGGTAGAAGTCCAGGCCCTTCTGGACGGCCGGGCCGCGGCCGGTCGGCTGGACCCGCGGCCATGCCACCGAGAAGCGGTAGGCGCTCAGGCCCAGGTCCGCCATCATCCGTACGTCGTCACGGAAGCGGTGGTAGTGGTCGACCGCCACATCGCCGGTGTGGCCCTCGAAGACCTTGCCGGGGGTGCGCGAGAAGGTGTCCCAGATCGACGGGGTACGGCCGTCCTCGGCCGCGGCGCCCTCGATCTGGTACGCGGCGGTGGCGGTGCCCCACAGGAATCCGGCCGGAAACCGGCGGGTCGTGGTGCGAGGTCGGGGATCTGTCGCGGTCATGCGGAAGTGCTCCCGAGTGAGAGGAGTGTGCGTACGGAAGGGGGACCGGAGGGGGCCCGCCGCCCCGTTCAGGGGCGGAGACGGGGTGAACCCGTCACGGGGCGCCCCGGTCAGCTCTTGACGGCGCCCGAGGTGATGCCGCCGACGATGTGCTTGCCGAGCACGGCGAAGACCAGCAGCAGTGGCAGGGTGGATATCAGTGCGCCGGTCAGCACGACCGCCTGGTCGACGGTGTGGTTGCCCGCGCCGAGGCCGGCCAGGGCGACCTGCAGGGTCGGGTTCCCGTCCGGGGTCAGCGCGATGAACGGCCAGAAGAAGTCGTTCCACGCCTGGACGAAGACGAGCATCCCGAGCACCGCCATCGCGGGCCTGGCCACCGGGAAGACCACGTGCCAGATGATCCGCAGACTGTGCGCGCCGTCCATGCGGGCCGCCTCGACCAGCTCCACCGGGAGCGCCTCGATCAGGTACTGCCGCATGAAGAACACGCCGAACGCCGCGACCAGGGACGGCAGGACGACCGACTGGAGCTGGTCGACCCAGCCCAGGTCGGTGATGATCCGGTACAGCGGGATCACGCTCAGCTGCGGCGGGATCGTCATCGTCGCCACGACGAGGGCGAGCATGGCGTTGCGGCCTCTGAAGGGCAGCTTGGCGAAGGCGAAGCCGGCGAGGGTGGAGAAGAGGACCGTGGACACCGCGACGAGGCCGGCGACGACGGTGGTGTTGATCAGCGCCTCACCCATGTCGACCTGGTTCCAGGCGAAGGTGAGGTTGTCGAAGAGCCGGGGGCCGGGCAGCAGCGGGGCCGGAGCCTCGACCACGCGCTCGCCCGAATGGGAGGCGGCGACGAGGTTCCAGTACAGCGGGAAGAGCGAGACCAGGGCGGCCAGGCCCAGCAGGACGTAGGTCAGCGGGCCGGCGTGGTGCTGGCGGCCTGCGGCCGGGCGCCCGAAGCGCCGCTTCCTGTCGAGGGTGGTGTGTGTCATGAGGTCAGGCCCCCAGCTTCTTGCGGTTCGCCCGGGCGAAGAGCATCCGGACCGCCCCGATCAGCAGCAGGAGCAGCAGCATCACCCAGGCGATGGCCGACGCCTGTCCCAGAGCGCCGGTCACCCAGCCCTTCTCGTACATCAGCAGACTCAGCGTCTGGAACTGGTTGCCGCTGCCGCCGCTCACGCCGAGACTGCCGCCGAAGATCATCGGCTCGCCGAAGAGCTGTGTGGCGCCGATGGTGGACACGATGATCGTGAACAGGATCGTCGGGCGGATCGACGGGATGGTGACGCTGACGAACTGCCGCCAGCGGGATGCCCCGTCGAGCGCCGCCGCCTCGTAGAGGTCCTGGGGCACCGCCTGCATCGCGGCGAGGTAGATCAGCGCGTTGTATCCGGTCCAGCGCCAGATCACGATCGTCGAAATGGCGATCTGGGAGGGCCACTTGGAGGACTCCCAGTCCACCGGATCGAAGCCGACCCAGCCGAGCACCGTGTTGATCAGACCGTAGTCGGTGTTGAAGAGCTGGGCGAAGACGAGCGTCGCCGCCGCGATCGAGGTGGCGTACGGGGCGAGCACCGCGACGCGGAAGAAACCGCGGCCGCGCAGCTTGTAGTTGAGCAGATGCGCCAGGCCCAGGGCCATGAGCAGCTGGGGGACGGTCGAGATGACCCCGATGGTGAAGGTGTTGGCGAGCGCGTTCCAGAAGAACTCGCTGTCCGCCAGATTGGCGTAGTTGTCCAGCCCCTTCCACTCCGCGTCACCGCCGAGCTCGACCCGGTGGAGCGAGAGCCAGCCCGTGTAGAGCAGCGGGAAGAGCCCGAAGGCGGCGAAGGTGAGGAAGAAGGGGGAGACGAAGGCGTACGGGCTGAGCCGCAGGTCCCACCGGTAGAACCGGCTGCGCCAACCGCTGGGAGGCGGAGGGGTGCTTCGGCGGGTGGGGGAGGAGGGCGGGGCGGGCGGCGGAGTGCCGTCGGCCGCGGCCCGGAGGGAGGTGGCCACGAGGGGCGTCCCTTCGGTGTCGGTGCGCGTGCGGTGCGTTCGGACGAAGGAGGCCGGACGGCCGCCCGGCGGGGGAGCGCCGGGCGGCTCGTGGGCGCCGCTACTGCTCGATCTTGTCCTCGATGAGCTTCTTGACGTTCTCCCACGCCTGCGCGGGATCGGTGCCGCGCTGCTCGATGTCGAGGATGCCGTTGTCGGTGATGAAGGTCTTCACCTGGCCGTCCCAGCGGCTGATCGGGGCGGGCGTGATGCCGGCCGCGGCCTCGGAGTAGATCTTCCCGACCGGGGCCTCACCGAAGTACGGCAGCTTGGCGTCCTGCACCACCGCGGAGGTCAGGGTGTGCTTGGTCGAGGGAATGTTGCCGTTCACGCCGAAGACCTTGGCGTGCTGCGCCGGCGCGGTCAGCCATGCGGCCAGCTCGGCGGCCTCCTTGGCGTGCTTGCCGGACTTGGGGACGCCCAGGAACGCGCCGCCCCAGTTGCCCGCCACGGGCGGTGCGGCGATGTCCCACTTGCCCTGGTTGGCCGCGCCCGCCTGGTCCTTGATGATGCCGGTCATCCAGCTCGGGCAGGCGACGGTCGCGAACTTGGAGTTCTTGAAGGCGGCGTTCCAGGTGCCCTTCTCGTCGAACTGGCGGAGCTTGGCGGTGATCCCGCCCTGCGCCGCCGCGACGGCGGTCTCCCACGCCTTCTTCACCCCGGGGCTGTTCTCGTAGTCCAACTCGCCCTTGGTGTCGGCGTACTGCACCGGCTCGCTGGAGATGACCGCGTTGAACAGACCGCTCGCGGAGTCGTGGAAGGACGTTCCCGCCGGGGCGTTCTTCTGGTAGTTCTTCCCTGTCTCCAGGAACTTGGCCCAGTCGCCCTGCCACAGTGCGCCGACCGCCGCTCGGTCGGTCGGCAGCTTCGCCTTGGCGAACAGGTCCTTGTTGTAGCAGATGGCCATCGGGCCGATGTCGGTACCGAGGGCGATGACCTTGCCGTCGGAGGTGGTGGCCTGATTGACCTTCCAGTCGAGGAAGGCGTCGAGGTCGGCCCCGCCGCTCTTGCTCAGGTCGACCCACTTGTCGGCCATGGCGGGGCCGGTGGCCTCCGCGATGTAGCCGACTTCGAGGGCCTGGATGTCGGCGAGGCCGCTGTTGCGGGAGAGGCGCAGCTTGAGGGTGTCCCAGTACTTCTGGCCGTCGGCGACATTGGACTCGACGATCTTGATGTTCGGGTGCGCCTTCTCGTACTCGGCGTAGAGCTTGGCGCCGGTCTTGTCGTCGTAGCCGAAGGAGCCGAAGGTGCCGATGCGCAGGGTGATCTTCCCGTCGCCGCCGGCCTCGTCGGAACCGTCGCCGCCGCAACCGGTGATCAGGGCGGCGCACGCCGTGAGGCCCGCGACCGCGGCCATGGTGGTGCGCCGGCGCCCCTCTCTGGTGCGTCTGGTGCTGGAAGTGCGCATACGACTCTCCTCGTCCGGGTGGTGCGATGCGTGGGCTGTGGGGCCATGCGTGGGAGCGCTCCCACTGCGTCTCGCCGGAAGACTGCTGGCTCACTCGCACGGGTGTCAAGAGGTGGGTCCGGATCCGTTACGCGGGCTGTGGGAGCGCTCCCACTCTTGATAGGGTCACGGGTAACGCAGGGGACACGAGGGGAGACGGCAGATGGTGGTGAGCGGGCGCCAGACCGGCAGGCCCACCCTGGAGGAGGTCGCGGCCAGGGCGGGTGTCGGCCGGGGCACGGTCTCGCGGGTGATCAACGGCTCCCCGCGGGTGAGCGAGCACGCCAAGGCCGCCGTCGACCGGGCCGTCGCCGAACTCGGCTACGTACCCAACCGTGCGGCGCGGGCGCTGGCCGGCAGCCGCACCGACGCCGTGGCGCTGGTGATCCCCGAGACGGAGGCCAGGCTCTTCGCCGAGCCGTACTTCCTCGACATCATCCGTGGAGTCAGCGCCGAACTCGCCGATGCCGACAAGCAGCTGCTGCTCACGCTCATCCGCAGCGACAAGGAGCGCCAGCGCTTCGAGCAGTACCTCGCCGCCCAGCGGGTGGACGGTGTGCTGCTGGTGTCGGTCCACGCCGACGACCCGCTGCCCGACCAGGTGCGGGCGCTCGGGCTGCCGGCCGTGCTGAACGGTCGCCGTGCCGAGGCCGAGCCGGTGGCGTACGTCGACTCCGACAACGTCGGCGCCGGGCGCTCCGCCGTCGCCCATCTCGCCGGCCGGAGCCGCCGCCGCATCGCGACCATCACGGGTCCGCTCGACATGTACGTGGCCCGCTGTCGCCTCGACGGCTACCACCGGGGACTCGCGGAGGCCGGACTCGCCCCCGACGAATCCCTCGTGGCCACCGGCGACTTCACCGAGGACGGCGGACGGCGGGCCATGCACGAGCTGCTGGAGCGCAGCCCCGACCTCGACGCCGTCTTCGCCGCCTCCGACGTCATGGCGGCGGGCGCCCGCGCGGTCCTGCGCGCGTCGGGGCGCCGGGTCCCGCAGGACGTGGCCCTGGTCGGCGTCGACGACTCGCCGGTGGCCCGCCACATGGACCCGCCCCTGACGAGCGTGCGCCAGCCGATCGAGGAGATGGGGCGCACCATGGCCCGGCTGCTGCTCCAGGAGATCGCGGGGGCGTCCGAGGAGCGGCACCACCGCGTCCTGCCGACAGAACTGGTCGTCCGCGACTCGTCCTGACATCCCAGGGCCCGCACACTCGGGCGTCCTGATCGAGGACCTTGCCGTGTGGAGCGCCTGAACCTCGCCGGGATCCTGGCGCTCTTCTGCGGCCTCCCGCCGATCACATTCGCCCAGCGGCCCCGCCGGGCCGCTGACCCACGGAGCCGGCGGCCCCGGAAAGACCACTCGGCGATTCGTTCGGGTGCGCACAACGGGCGCCCCGGACCGCGCCGGGTTCGAATCGGAGCATGGCTCCCTACGACAGGCTCCGCGCCGACCGCAGAACGCAGTCGCTGGAGACCGGCACCTGGTGGTACGCCAACATCGCCGGTGAAGCGGCCGACTCCTTCAGCGCCCGGGTACGCAAAAGGATGCAGCGCGCCTGCCTCGCCGCGGTCCTGCTGCTCGCGGTCGTCTACGCCGGCCTCGTGCTGACCGCCACCGGCCAGCGCTGGGAGAACGCCGTGCTCACGGGCCGGCTCACCGACGAGACCCTGGCCGCCGCCCACGAGGCGAACCGCACCCTGCAGCACATCACGGTGTACTCCCTCGCCGTCGCCATGCTCGTGCTGACGGTCATAGGCATGGTGCGGCGACGGTACGCGCTCACGCTCGTCGCACTGGGCACCGTCGGCGTCTCCCTCTTCCTGGCCGAGGTGCTCAAGGGCTATGTCCTCGCCCGCCCGGATCTGGCCCACGCGCCCGCCCACCTGTCCCAGAACAGCTTCCCCAGCGGACACACCACGGTCGCGATGAGCGTGATGTTCGGCCTGGCCCTCGTCGTCCCTTACCGGGTCCGCGGCCTCGCCGTGGGCCTCTGCGCCCTGTGGGCGACGGCCGTGGGCGCGTACACCGTGGCCGCCGGATGGCACCGGCCCAGCGACACGATCGGCGCCGACCTGCTCGTTCTCGCCGTGGCCTGCGGACTCGTCGCCCTCCTGGCCCGCCGCGGCAAGGTGGGCCCCGCCCGCTCGCGCCGCTTCCCGCTGCGCACCGTTTTCGTGATCGTCCCCCTGGGCATCGCCGCCGTCGGCGGGCTCGGCGCCGGCCTGGTCCTCCTCGTCGACTCCATGTTCGTCCTGGAGCCCACCGACCCGAACCTGTTCCACGTCGCCTACCAGGCCGGACACGGCCTCGCCGCCGGTGCGAGCGCCGCGGCCACGCTGGTGCTCCTCGCCCTGCTGCGCCATGTCGATCTGGACGCCGTCCCCACTCCGTACCGGCTCACCGGCACCACCCTTCCCGCAGAGGAGGCAGGGCCCTTTCCCACCGAGGCGGATCACGAGATATCTTGATGTCGAGCAATCTCGCAGACGCAGACGTGGAGCGGAGCACACCCGGTGACTGACTCGACCATCATCTACACCCACACTGACGAGGCGCCCGCCCTGGCGACGTACTCGTTCCTGCCCGTGATCCAGGCCTACGCCTCGACGGCCGGGGTCAATGTCGAGACCCGTGACATCTCCCTGGCGGGACGCGTCATCGCCGGCTTCCCCGAGCGTCTCGACGAAGGTCAGCGCATCGACGACGCGCTCGCCGAGCTCGGCGCGCTGGCCAAGACGCCCGGCGCGAACATCATCAAGCTGCCGAACGTCTCGGCGTCCATCCCGCAGCTGAAGGCCGTGATCGCCGAGCTCCAGGCGCAGGGCTACGCCCTCCCGGACTACCCGGACGACCCGCAGACCGACGAGGACAAGGACGTCCGCGCCCGCTACGACAAGGTCAAGGGCAGCGCCGTCAACCCGGTCCTGCGCGAGGGCAACTCCGATCGCCGCGCCCCCGGCTCGGTCAAGAACTACGCCAAGACGCACCCGCACCGCATGGGCGCCTGGTCCTCGGACTCGAAGACCAACGTCGCCACCATGGGCCAGAACGACTTCCGCTCCACCGAGAAGTCCGCGACCCTCTCCGAGGCCGGCACGCTGCGCATCGAGCACGTCGCCGCCGACGGCACCACCACCGTCCTGCGCGAGTCGGTCCCCGTGCTCGCCGGTGAGGTCGTCGACGCCTCCGTCATGCACGTCGCAGCCCTGCGCACCTTCCTCGGCGAGCAGATCGCCCGCGCCAAGGCCGAGGACGTCCTGTTCTCCGTGCACCTCAAGGCCACGATGATGAAGGTCTCCGACCCGATCGTCTTCGGCCACGTGGTCCGCGCCTTCTTCCCGAAGACCTTCGCCGCCCACGGTGCGGCGCTCGCCGCCGCCGGCCTCTCCCCGAACGACGGCCTCGGTGGGATCCTCAACGGCCTGGCCGCCCTCCCGAACGGTGCCGAGATCAAGGCGTCCTTCGACGCCGAGCTCGCCGAGGGCCCGGCCCTCGCCATGGTCGACTCCGACAAGGGCATCACCAACCTGCACGTGCCGTCCGACGTCATCGTCGACGCCTCGATGCCGGCCATGATCCGCACCTCCGGCCACATGTGGGGCCCGGACGGCCAGGAGGCCGACACCCTCGCCGTCCTCCCGGACAGCAGCTACTCCGGTGTCTACCAGGCCGTCCTCGACGACTGCCGCGCCCACGGCGCCTTCGACCCGTCGACCATGGGCTCCGTACCCAACGTCGGTCTGATGGCGCAGAAGGCCGAGGAGTACGGCTCCCACGACAAGACCTTCGAGATCGCCGCGGCCGGCACCGTCCGCCTCGTCGACGCCGCCGGCAACGTCGTCCTGGAGCAGGAGGTCGCCGAGGGCGACATCTTCCGCGCCTGCCAGACCAAGGACCTGCCCATCCAGGACTGGGTCAAGCTCGCCGTGACCCGCGCCCGCGCCACCGGCGCCCCGGCCGTCTTCTGGCTGGACGAGACCCGCGCGCACGACGCCCAGCTGATCGCCAAGGTCAAGCAGTACCTGCCGGAGCACGACACCGAGGGCCTGGAGATCAAGATCCTCGCCCCGGTCGACGCCACCACGTTCTCCCTGGAGCGCATCCGCCGCGGCGAGGACACCATCTCGGTCACCGGCAACGTGCTGCGTGACTACCTGACCGACCTCTTCCCGATCCTGGAGCTGGGCACCAGCGCCAAGATGCTCTCGGTCGTCCCGCTGATGGCCGGCGGCGGCCTGTTCGAGACGGGCGCCGGCGGCTCCGCCCCGAAGCACGTCCAGCAGCTCGTCAAGGAGAACTACCTCCGCTGGGACTCCCTCGGCGAGTTCTTCGCCCTGGCCGCCAGCTTCGAGCACCTGGCGACCACCACGAGCAACGCCCGCGCCCAGGTCCTCGCCGACACCCTCGACCGCGCCACCGGCACCTTCCTCAACGAGGACAAGTCGCCGACCCGTCGCGTCGGTGGTATCGACAACCGCGGCAGCCACTTCTACCTGGCCCTCTACTGGGCCCAGGAGCTGGCCAAGCAGACCGACGACGTGCAGCTCGCGGAGGCCTTCGCCGGCCTCGCCAAGACCCTGACCGAGCAGGAGGAGACCATCGTCTCCGAGCTCAACGCGGTCCAGGGCTCCCCGGCCGACATCGGCGGCTACTACCAGCCCGACCCGGCCAAGGCCGCGGCCGTGATGCGTCCGTCCGCCACCTTCAACGAGGCCATCGCGTCCCTCGCCTGATCCCGGCGCGACAGCTGTTCCGCCCCGGCCGGAGTTCCTCCGGCCGGGGCGGTCCCGTCGGTGGCGGGAGGTCCAGCGGACGGGGTGGTCCCGGCGGTGGCGGATGTGGCATCCGGGTGTGAACCTGGATGGATGAGCTGGGCATCATGGACGACCCCCGGCGTCTACACCGGGCGCGGTGGCGTGCTGACCGAGGAAGTCGGTGCGGTCACGGGCGACCTGACCGTGCACACCACCTGGGCAGATGGCGAAGCACGTGTGGCCGTGCAGTACAGCGGCGCGTCCGACTGGTTCACGATGTCGGGCAGTCCGGTTCCGTGTGCCACCGAGCTCGAGAGCCGCGAGCTCCACGAGGCCGCGGTCGAAGCCGTACGGGCGGGGAACGCGGCCACCGTGCCGTATCTTCCGCACCCTCCGGCATAAACATCGGCGCGAAGTGTTATCCCACCCGCGCCCGCGGGTCTCCCTCACGACGGGGACGGACAGACCCAGGCACGAGGGAGCAGGCAGGATGCACAGCGACGAGCGCGGCACGGCCGCACTGGTGGACGCGGCCGTGGCCGGGGACCCGCATGCCGGAGAGCGGCTGATACGCGCATACCTTCCGCTCGTCTACAACATCGTCGGCCGCGCGCTCGACGGGCACGCCGACGTCGACGACGTCGTGCAGGAGACGATGTTCCGCGCCCTGGACGGCCTGCCCGGGCTGCGGGACCCCGAACGCTTCCGGTCCTGGCTCGTCGCGATCGCGATGAACCAGATCCGCCGCCGCTGGCGCGAGCGGCAGGCCGGGCCCGTGCCCGGCCTCGACCGGGCGACCGAGCTCGCCGACCCCGCCGGGGACTTCGTCGACCTCACCATTCTGCGACTCGGCCTCTCCGGGCAGCGGCGCGAGGTCGCCGAGGCGACCCGCTGGCTCGACGAGAGCGACCGCGACCTCCTCGCCCTGTGGTGGCTGGAGGCCGGCGGCGAACTGAGCCGCGCGGAGCTCGCCGACGCCCTGGCCGTCCCCGCGGCACACGCGGCCGTCCGCGTCCAGCGGATGAAGGAACGGCTGGAGACCGGCCGCGCCGTCGTCCGCGCCCTCGCCACGCGGCCGCCCTGCACGGAACTGCTCGACGTGACCGTCGGCTGGGACGGACACCCGGCACCGATCTGGCGCAAACGCATCGCCCGCCACGTCACCACCTGCGCCCCATGCGGCCGCACCCGCTCGGGCCTGGCCCCCGCCGAGGGCCTCCTGGTGGGCCTCGGCCTGGTGCCACCGCTCCTGGCCTGGGGTGCGGCCCGTCCGGACATCCAGACGGCCGCCTGGGCGGGCCAGTCCCCGGACACGGGTGCGGGGGGCGACTGGGGTGCGGGGCAGGCGGGCAGCCCGGGATCCGACTGGGGCATGGGGCAGGCCGGCCCGGGGCCCGAGCTGGCGCCGTACGGGGGAGCGCCCGCGGATCCGGGGGCTGCCGGGTCGTCGGCCGGGCAGGTGTCCGGAGGGGATCCGTATCTGGACTTCGAGCCAGGGTCGGGGCTCGCCGGTGACGGGCTCGGCTCGGTGTCCGGCGGCGGAGGCGGTGGCTTCGGTGAGGCGGGGCCCTCGGCCCCCGCGCCCGGGGCGGGCCGCGAGGGGTCCGGCCTACGCCGGTCCGTCGTCGCCGGGGTGGTCGCCGTCGGCGTGCTCGGCGGGCTCATACTCCTCGTGCCGTCGGACCCCGAGACCCGACAGCCCGCACCCCGTACGCCCGCGGCGGCGCCACCCCCGGCGCCGAGCACCGTACGGGCGTCGACGGCCGCGCCCCGGCCGCGTCCGACCTCCGCCACGCCCACCCCCACGCCGACGCCGACCCCGACCGCCGAGGAACGGCTGACCCGACTGGTCAACCAGCGCCGCGTGGAAGCGGGTTGCGCGCCGCTCCGGCAGGATCCCCGACTCACCGAGGCCGCCCGGGACTACGCCCGGGACATGGTCCGGCGCGGGTACTACGCGCACAGCAGCCCCGAGGGCGAGTTCGCCGACGCGCGGATCTCGTCGGCGGGATACACCTGGTCCGCCTGGGCCGAGAATCTGGCGCGCGGCGGGTCCGACCCCTCCGTCGTCTTCGAGAGCTGGATGGACGGCGCGATGCACCAGGAGAACATGCTGAACTGCCGCTACAAGCACACGGGAGTCGCCGCCGTCTCCGGCCCCGACGGCATGGTGTGGGTGCAGAAGCTGGCCTCGCCGGCCTCCTGAACCCACACCGCGCGAGGCGCTGACCCGGTCAGCGGCCGGTGCCGAAGTTCTGTACCCACCAAGGCCCGTTGGCGGTCAGCTTCACCCCGACGCCGATGTCCTTGAACGAGCAGTTGAGGATGTTGCGGCGGTGCCCGTCGCTGTTCATCCAGTCCTCCATCGCCGCCGCGGGGCTCTTCGGGCCGCGGTGGATGTTCTCGGCCCAGCTGGACCACGCGTACCCGGCGGTCGTGATCCGGTCGCCCGCGTCCCGCCCCTCGGGGTTGGTGTGCTCGTAGTAGTCGCGTTCCGCCATGTCGTCAGCGTGCGCCTGAGACGCACTCCGCAGCTTGCTGTTGGAGCGGAGCGGGGAACAACCCGCCTTCTCCCGCTCGACGTTGGCGAGCGAGACGACCTGTTCGACGTACTGGTCCACCTTCCCGACGACACGCGCCACCGCTTCGAGCGGGCCGGGCACCGCAGCCTTCTGCCGTGCCGGCGTGGGGCGGACGGGCGCCGGCACGGAAGTCGGCGATGGGCTCGGCGCGGAGGCCGACGCCGGCCCGGACGGAGACGGGGACGGGGACGAGGACGGAGCGACCGAAGGAGCGGACCGTACGGCCGGCGGCGTCCGTTCCGAGGGTGCGACCGGTGGGACGGCCGACGGCACGGACCCCTTGGCCAGGGGCGCCACCTGCGACAGGGCGACCGCGTCCGGGCGGGCTCCCGCACCCTCCGGCGAGCCCAGGGACGCGACGTACGCTCCCGCCGCGACGGTGAGGACGGCGGTCGCCGTACCCGCGACGGTCACAGCGGTACGGAAGGACGGCACGCGGCGAGCGCGACGTCCCGCACGCCGTCCTCTGCGGTGCCTGCCGCCGCCGTTCGTCCGCCGGTCGTCGGGGCTGTGCTCGTCGTGGTGCTGCATGGGCTCCGCTCTCTTCTCCGAGTCCACCGGACCGTCCGGCGCAAGGGAGAGCCGCCGGGGCGACGGACATAACCCTTTCCGGCCTCCCACCCGTCGACACACCTCGTCAACGAGGTGCGCCGCCGCTCACTCGTGCGGTACGACCGCCACCGGGCACGTCGCCAGGTGCGGCGCCGCACGGGCGACCGAACCGATCCGGGTCCCGATCGCCCGGCGCCGCGCCCGCCGCCCGACCACCAGGAGCCGGGCGTCGCCCGAGGAGCCGAGCAGTACCTGTCCCGCGCTGCCGATCACGATCTCTCGACTCATCGGGTGACTCCGTCCCTCCGTTGGCGGGCCCGGCCCGTCGACCGGCCCCTCTCCCGTCCAGCGTGGGACCGCCGACCATTCGACGAGAGGGCCGGATGTCCCGCCATGACGGTACGTCGGTCCCGGCTCCGTCGCCTCCGCTCACCCCGTGGGCGCGGCCTCGACCGGCACTGAGCCGTCGTCAGGGTGATGCGTTCGGAAGCCGGGCGAGAAGAGCATCTGCTCAATCGATGACCGCGGTCACCTCGATCTCGACCAGATGCTCGGGTACGTCCAGTGCGGCGACGCCCAGCAGTGTGGCCGGGGGACGGGCGTGACGCCGAGCCCCTTGGTCGCCCGGGCCATCCCCTCCAGGAGGAGGGGCATCTCGTCGTGGGTCCGGTCGACGACGTACACGGTCAGCTTCGCCACGTCGTCGAAGGTGCCGCCGGCCTCGGCCAGGGCGGTGCCGATGTTGATGCTCACCCAGAACCTGCGCATGTTGGAGCGCAACGGCGTGGTCGACAGGACCGTGTACCCCACCGTGCCGCCGCGTCGAATACACCCTCACCGAACCGGGCCGGGCGCTGCGACTGACGATCGACGGACTGTGCGACTGGACCCACCAGTACCTCGGCGACATCGAGGCCGCGCGCCGCCGCTTCGACGACTGACGGTGTCAGGCCGCACGTGCTCACCTCCCCTGAGTAGCAGGGCGACCACCGGCGCGGACGACGGCCGACCGACGCGACGGAGGCCGCCCGGTGCATGATGCACGGGGCGGCCTCAGTAGTTCGGGAAGGGACGGTCAGCCGCAGTTGTGCAGTCGGTACGAACCGCCCTGGTAGGCCAGAGTGCCGTTCTGGTCCCACATGTTGACCTCCTCGGCGACGCACAGACCCGCGCCGTTCACCCAGTTGGGGCCGGCGTAGCTGCTGAAGTAACCGGGGTCCTCGTCCCAGTCCTTGATGGTCCGGCTCGTTGTCATGGCATACGTGTAGAAGGACATACGAGTGGAGATTCCGGCGAGCGGCCCCCGCTTCACCACGACCTGACAGTTCTGCGAGCCGTCCCAGTAGGTGTAGACGTCCGCGATCTTCATGCCGGCGTGCACACCATGGTCGGCGTTGATGCCGTAGCTGTCCACCAGGCCACCGCTGCAGCCGTAGCCGCCGGCCGACGCGGCGGGCGCGGTGACGACCGGCGCGACGACGCCGACGCCGAGGACGACGGCGGCGCTGGTGAGCAGGCGGGCAAGCTTGTGGGTGCGCATAGGTCGGTTCGTCTCCCTGATTGGCGCCCAGGGGTGCGAGGCCGGTCAACTCGACGGTCTCCGCTGGGCATCGGAGTTCGATTGTCAGCACGCGAGTTGATCTTGTCGAGGGCTTGATCCAGAAGTGCCTGTGATCCCGGTCACGGAGGGTCGGCGCAATCCGGCCTGCCGGTCGTCCGCTCCGCGGCTCACGCCCGCAGTGTGAGCCGCGGATGCGTGCCGTTCAGATAGTGGTCGCCGATGTCGCGGAGGCGGTGGGCCGGGGACGAACTTGCCGTGAGGGCACGGGCATTGCGCCAGAAGCGGTCGAAGTCCGGTCCGCCGCCCGCGGTGTCGGAGACGAGTTCGAGGATTCGTGTGGTGATCTGGATCGCGGAGCGGCTGGTCACCGCCTCGGCCGCGGCCACCAGCACGGCGATGTCGGCCCGTTCCTCGACCCCGAGCGATCGCTCCGCCGGCAGCCCGCGCGCCAGGGCCTCCGTCGCCCGCTCGACGACCGCCGCGGCGGTGTGCGCGGCCGTGGCCAACTCTCCGTATGCCAGCAGGAGGTACGGGTCCTCCCCGCTGCTCACCGGGTACTCGTCGGTCGGCGGGGCGGCCTGGGTGGCGCGGCTGATGTCCCGGGCTTCCGCGAGCGCACCCTCGGCGATACCGAGGCCCACGTGGACCAGGAGGAGTCGCAGGGCGAGCGGGGCCAGTGTCGTGAAGGGGGCCACGGCGTGCTCGTCGCCGGGGAGCGAGCCCAGGATGTCCCGGGGACTCACCAGGACCTGATCGAAGGTCACGGTTCCCGAGCCGGCGAGGCGTTGGCCGATCCGGTCGGTCCCGGCCTCGGTGAACACCGCGGGATCCGCGGGATCCACCAGTGCGACCAGGGTCTCACTCGTCCCCGTACACCGCGCCCCCACGATCAGTCGGTCGGCGACGACGACGCCGGAGGCGAACGACCGGCGCCCTTCGAGAACGTAGCCGCCGTCGACCGGTGTGAGGGTCGGCTCGGGCCGGCCGATCGTACGGGACGGTTCGATGCCGCCGGCGAGCAGCCATCGCTCCTGTGTCGTGCGGTTCTCCAGGGTCTCCGGGGCGCTCGATGCCGTAGCGCCTGCCGAGAGGAAACGGGCGGTCCAGGACAACACGTAGTGGTGGGCGAGGAGTTCGCCGATCGAGCTGTCCGCTGCCGAGATCTCGCGTATCACCGTGCAGGCGGCCCGCCAGTCGGCGCCGCGGCGGCTCGGCCCCGGTGGGGTGAGCAGCGCGGGCAGTCCGGCTTCCCTGAGCCGGGCCACCTCGTCGAACGGGGCCTTGCCGGCCCGGTCCCTGGCCGGCGCGTCGACCGCGAGGTCGTCGGCGAGCTCCCGGGTGACACGGGGCCAGATCTCGTCGTCGGCCGGGCGGTCGACCGGTCCGGAGGTGGGCCGTATCGCTGACTTCTTCGGCGTTCTCACGTCACCTCACATGATCCCTAGTATTCCCACTGGAATAGTAGGGATAGTGGCAGAGGGGTGGCGGAGGTCCCAAGGGGCGTTCGCATGGTGGACAACCGGGTCTCGCGCAGCGAGACCGGTGCGGCGCGGTCGAGTCGGTGGAGGGGGTCGTGCGCCGGTCAGGGGTTGGTCCATGCCTCCGGGTCGTCCGCCAGCTCGGAGATCCCCGCGGGCAGTTTCGCCGCGGCCACGTCCGCCAGCGACACCCCGTCCAGTACCTGGCGCACATTCGCCCGCAGCGCGATCCACAGCGTGAGCAGCGACTCGGCCGGGCCCGTGTACGAGAGCTCCGGAGGGCGCACCCCGCGCACCGACACCAGGGGGCCGTCCACGCATCGGATCACGTCCGCGACGGAGATCGAGTCGGCCGGCCTGGCCAGCCAGTACCCGCCGTTCCCGCCCCGCTGACTCAGCACCAGACCGCCCCGGCGCATGTCGCCGAGGATCCCCTCGAGGAACTTGTGGGAGATGTCCTGGACCTCCGCGATCGCCTCGGCCTTCAACGGTCCCGCGTCCTGGGCGGCGGCGAGCTGAAGTGCGGCACGCACCGCGTAGTCGGCCCTGGCTGAGATGCGCATGGTCCGCATTATTCCGCACCGCGGTGACCGGATTCGTACGCTCACAGGCGCGGGTCTCAGGGCGGTCCGCACCCTTGACGCGGGCCGTGACCGCCCCGACACTCGGGGACGGGAATCCGAGTGAACGGGTAGGGAACCATGGGGCTCACGGCGGGAACGGACGCGGCTCGCACCGTCCGGCTGCCCCGCTCCCTGCCCCTGACCTCGCGACGCCACATCGACCTCCTGCGCGTGTGCAGCGCGGCGAGTCGTGTGCGCCTGGGGTGCACCGGCACAGGCACCGCCGTCCCCTCCGCGCTCTGAGCCTGCGGCCCGCCTTCCTCAGCGCCCTCTCCTTCCTTCTCGTATCTCTGCTGCCTCCGAGCGCGCGTCGATGGCGTGCCGCCGTGACCCAGCACCGAGCACCCTCAGGGAGAAGCATGTCCGTCATCCCGTCCGTCGTCGCACCGCCCGTCTTCCGTGGCCGGATCGGCTGCGACGTACGCAGCGGCCACTACGCCGTTCCGCACCGCTACCGGCTTCATCTGGCGCTTTCCTGCCCCAGTTGTCTGCGCGTCGCCGTCACCCACAGCCTGCTCGGACTCCAGAACACGCTTCCCCTGACCCTGCTGCCCGCCACCCCCGACACGCCCGGCGGCGGTTACGCCACGTTGCGCCCGCTGTACGAAGCCAGTGCCCATCTGTACGCCGGGCCCGCCGCCGCCCCCGTGCTCAGCGACAGCTGGACCGGCCGGATCGTGAGCACCCATGTCCCCGACATCCTGCGCGACCTCGCAGTGCGCTTCCGCGGCACCGGCCCCGAGCTGCTGCCTGCGGGGCGCGAGTCCGAGATCGAGGCGATCGGCGACCTGTGCGAGCGAAGCGTCAACCGTGCCGCGCAGCGCGCCGGCGAGCTGGGCCTCGACGACCTGGCCGCGCACCGCGACCCGCTCACCGTGCTCCTCGCCGCCCTCGGTCGGCTGGAACGGAGGCTGGAGCGGCAGGCGTACGTGCTCGGCGACGAGATCACCGCCGCCGATGTGCAGGTCTGGGTGACGCTCCTCCAACTGGACACCGTGCACCGCTGGCACCTGGATGCCGGTGCCATGGATCGTGTCGCGGACCATCCCGCACTGTGGGCCTACGCCCAACGCCTGGCCGCACGGCCCGCGTTCGGGCGCCACCTCGACCTCGACGGCATCGCGCGCCGTCATCGCGCCCACTGCCGAGGCCAGGAGGCGGCGGGCGCCGCCATGAGCATCGTGGACTGGCGGGCGTACCGCGTCTGAGGTGACGCGGGGGACGACACCGGAACCGTCAGGCGAAGGGCGGTTCCCAGTCCTTCTTGACCTCGAAGCGGTAGTCGCGCCGGTCGAGCACCCGGCCGTCCCCGTCGACCAGCGAGGCGGACACCTCGTAGACGCCGCGCGCCCGCGGTCCGCTCGGGACACGCTCCGGCGGGAGTTCCAGATCGTACGGCCCGCCGTGCCGGAAGTCCCCGAGCACCACATCGGCCCCGCCCAGGTCGGCGCCGTCCTTGCTCCGCTGGTCGACCACCTTCAGGCCGGTCACCGACGGACCCTCGACCCGGAAGCGCACCACGGCTCGGAACTCCGCGCCCTCCTTCACCGTGAACGGCTCCGGTGCCGCCCCCGACGGAGGCACCGGCAGCGAGATGTCGCCCGGGCCGGTGAACCGGAGCGCCAGTCCGAGCAGCCGGACGATACGGCCCTCCTGGAGCGGAACGCCCGTGGCCGGGTCGGCGAGGGAAACCATGGTGTGCTCGTCTCTGGGGACGGGGCCTCGCGGACGAGGCCGGGGGTGGGACGCAGACGCGGCTACCCGAATCGCTCCCACCCATGCGGCGGGCCGCGCGTGCGGGAGCGCCCGTCAGCCGATGCGTCGCCCGGCGAGCGGCTCCGTAGAGTCGCCGCTACCCGTGCGTACGCCCCGCAGAAAGGTGCCGAAGGCCTCGATGGGGGTCATGGACGGCGCCCAGTCGAGCTCCCGGCGGGCGCGCTCCGTGGCGAGCAGCGGCAGGCGCAACACGGCGTCGAAGAGGTCCGGGGACGCGGGGGCCACCCGCAGTTTCCAGGCCGTCGAGAGCACGCCGCGTACCGCGCCGTTGGGCACCTTGATCGCCCGGGCGTCCAGGAGCGAGGCGAGCGCCGCGGTGTCGATCGCCGGATCCGCCGCCAGGTTGAAGGCGCCGCGGACGTCACGTACCAGCGCCCGGCAGTAGGCGTCGGCCGCGTCGTCGGTGTGCAGCGCCTGGAAGCGCAGCCCTTTCAGCCCGGGAAGGAACGGCAGCAGATCCGGGCGCATCAGGCCGCCGGGGAAGTAGCGGCCTGCGAAGATCCGGCGCTGCTCGCTGGCCGACTCCTCCTTGAAGAGGAAACAGGGTCGCATCCGCACCACCCGCGTCGTCGGATGATCACGCTCGAAGGTGTCCAGGACCCGTTCCAGATACGACTTCTCGCGGGTGTAGGCGGCGCCGGGCCAGCCGTGCGTCGGCCAGGACTCCGAGACGGCCGCACGGTTTCCTGGGCCCGGAGAGTAGGCCCCGATCGACGAGGCGTGCACCAGGACGGGCACCCGCGCCGCCGCCACCGCGTCGAGGACCCGCAGCGTGCCGAGGACGTTGGACCGCCATGTTTCGGCCACGTCGTGGGTCGGCTGGAAGCGCCACGCCAGGTGGACCACCGCGTCGGCGTCCGCGATGTACTGCGCGAGCCGCGGTTCGTCGCCCTCCAGCGACAGATCCACTTCGGCCCACTCGGTCTTCGACAAGGTCAACGCGGGTCTGCGGCGGGCGAGTCCGAGGACGGAGGCGATCCGCGGCTCTCGTTCCAGGGCCCGGACCAGGCTCGTCCCGACATTGCCCGTGGCGCCCGTGACGACCACCCTCAGTCCCTCGCTCACCTTCATACTTCGACCTTCCGCCATCCCCGGCCGGCGCGCACGCCGGACCGGACCGTGACGGATCGTGTTCGGTTGGGTCGCGCGGGTGACGGAGTGACCCGAATATGGAGCAACGGAGCGAAGGGGGTGTGCCAGGAGGACATGATGTTGCTGCCCGACAGAAACACGATCGACCGGCTGCTGCGGCACTACCGGGCGCAGGAACGCGCGGTCCTGGCCAGGCCGGGCGACCTGTCGGTCCGCAGGCGCTTCGAGGACACGGCCTACACGCTGTGTGTGCTGATGGGGGAGCGGACCGCGCGCGAGGCTGTCCACGCCGCCGAGCGGTACGTGGCCAAGGGGAGCCCCGCGCCCCGGCAGGCGCTCGAAGGGCTGCCCGGCTCGTGAGTGAGTGAGCGAGCGAGTGGCGTGGGGTGAGCGAGTGGGCGGGTGGGTGAGGCAAAAGGAGCGTTCCGGGGCATGAGTGGGGTAGATGCCCCTGTACGGAAGCGGAGGGAGGCGGGTGACCCGATGGCGTCGGAGCGGTTCACCGTCACGGCGGCGCCCGGGCCGCAACCCGGAGTCGTGGTGCTTGCCCTCACGGGGGAGCTCGACCACGACACCGCGGACGCGCTGCGCGGGGAGCTCGAGGGGCGAAACGGAGCGGTGCGGATCCTGGTCGACTGCGAGGGGCTCCGGTTCTGCGACTCGACCGGCCTGAACGTACTGCTCCGCGCCCGTCTCCACGCGCTGGAGGCCGGCGGCCGCCTGGAGCTTGCCGGGCTGCGACCGCCGGTGGCCCGGATGTTCGAGATCACGGGAGCGCGGACCGTTTTCCGCGTGTACGAGAACGTGGCCGAGGCGCTCACGGATCGACGGGCGGACGGCTAGGCGGGCGATCGCGGAGGGAGCGGTGGGCAAGGAAACCGTGGAGGAAGACCAGGTCCGGAGGCTCGTGCTGTTCGGGACCAAGGGCGTGGTGATGCGCTGTCGCGACTTCACCGCGGACGCCCTCACCGACTGGGGCTGGCTCCCGGCCGAGGACGACGAGGCCCGGGAGCGGGTCGACGACGTGCTGCTTCTGGTCTCGGAGGTGGTCACCAACGCCTGCCTCCACGCGGGAGGCCCCGAGGAACTGGTTCTCCGCCACCGCCAGGACCGCCTGAGGGTCGAGGTCTCCGACGCTAACCCGGAGCACCCCCGGCGGCGACAGCCCCGAGCACCGTCGCTGCCGGGCGGCCACGGGCTGATGGTCCTGGACCGGCTCGCGGGGAACTGGGGGTCGGAGCCGCGCGAGCGCGGCAAGGTCGTCTGGCTGGAGGTCGGCCGCCCGTCCCGACCGCCGTGGCGCGGGGACGGCGGAGCCTGACACCGCCTGCGGCGACCCGCCGGGGACGGCGGAGCCTGACACCGCCTGCGGCGACCCGCCGCCTCTACCGCCCGCCCCCGCTACCCCGTCGACGACCGCCGAGGGCTGTCGCGGTCCTCCACCAAGCCCGTCCTGAGCTCGTCCAGGATCCGGGCCAGCAGTCGGGAGATGTGCATCTGCGAGAGGCCGAGCCGCTCGCCGATCTCCGCCTGGGTCAGCTCGTCGCCGAAGCGCAGCGCGAGGATCGTGCGGTCCCGCGCGTCCAGCCCGGCGATCAGCGGTTTCAGCGACTCCAGCGAGTCGATCAGCTCGAACGCGCGCTCCTCCTCGCCGAGGCGCCGCGCGCCCGCGGTGAGGGACGACTCGTCGTCGCCGGCCGGGGTGTCGAGCGAGCGGGCGACGTAACCGTTCGACGCCTGTTCGCCCTCCGCCACCTTCTCCTCGTCGATGTGCAGATACGCGGCCAGCTCGGCCCTGCTCGGGCGCCGGCCGAGCCGCTGCTCCAGGGTGTCGACGGCCTTGGCCAGCTCGATGCGCAGCTCCTGGAGCCGCCGCGGTACCTGGACGGACCAGCTGGTGTCCCGGAAGAAGCGCTTCATCTCGCCGACGATCGTGGGCAGCGCGAACGCCGAGAACTCCACGTCCCGGCCGACCTCGAACCGGTCGATCGCCTTGATCAGGCCGATCGTGCCGACCTGGACGATGTCCTCCGTCGGCTCGGCGCGGTTCCGGAATCGGCGGGCCGCGAACTTCACGAGGCTGAGATTCAGCTCCACCAGCGTGTTCCGTACGTACGCGTGCTCGGGCGTGCCCTCCTCCAGGCTCTCCAGGCGGGTGAAGAGCGCCGTGGACAGGGCCTGGGCGTCTGTCGTGCTCACCTCGGTGGGCCGGTCGATCTCGGGCAGACCGTCCAGCGCACGGCGGCGCACGGCGGCGGGCTCCGTGGACGACAGCTTGCTGCGGGGCTTGCTCCGGGTGGACATAAAAGCTCCCTCGCCGGGTGGCGTGGGCCTTCGCCGCCGCGCGGGCGACGGGGGTCCGTCGTTCGAGCGTCCTGTACAGAAACATTCCCGTTGGTGGTGGTTTGACACAGTCTGTTCGGGCAGTCGTGTCGCATGACGACAACGGCACTCCGGTACGCCCTGCCCGACAGCCCGGGTGTGGTGGGAGAGTGCCGCGACCTCACCCGCCAGGCGCTGCGTGACTGGTTCGGCCCGGTGGGAGGCGCGCAGGAGGTCCTCGTGGAGGATGTCCTGCTGCTCGTCTCGGAGGTCGTCACCAACGCGTACACCCACGGTGGCACCCCGTACGAACTCCGCCTCGACCGCACCGACGCGCGGCTGTGGGTCCAGGTCAGCGACACCAGTCCCGTACGTCCCAGGCCCCACGGCCCGCACAGCGCGAGCCGTTCCTCGGGACACGGGCTGTATCTGCTCGAACGCCTCTCCTCGGCGTGGGGTTCGCTCCGGCGCGGCGAGGGCAAAGCGGTCTGGTTCGAGGTGGAGCTGACGTCGGTCCCCGCCGTGAAAGACGCCCCCGCGCCGGACGGCGCCGCCCCCACAGACGCTGCCGCCGGCCCGCGCCGTGCCTAGAGTGGAGGAGCGGGGCGGGGGCCGTCGCGGGCGCATCACGCCGGACCCCGTGGCGGGACCCGATCCGCGTCCCTGTCGTCTCCCTGCCGCGCGAGGTCCGCGATGGAGAGTTCCCCCCGACCGCCCGCGTCCGAGCCGCGCGTGCCGCCGGAACAGCTGGGCGAGGACGGGCTGGGAAAGCTCCTGGCCGGGCTCACCGCCGTACGGGACGGTGATCTCTCCGTCCGACTCCCGGACTCCGCCGGAGGCATCCTCGGCGAGATCGCGGCCGTCTACAACGACATGGTCGACCAGCTGTCCCTTGTCACCTCCGAGGTCACCCGTGTCGCCAGCGAGGTCGGCGGCCAGGGCCTGCTCGGCGGCCGCGCCCGCGAGCCACGGGTGAGCGGGGTGTGGCGCGAGCTGACCTCCGGCGTGAACACCATGGCCGACAATCTGACCTCCCAGGTCAGATCCATCGCCCAGGTCGCGACAGCCGTCGCCCGCGGCGACCTCACGCGGAAGATCCGGGTCGACGCGCGCGGCGAGATCCTGGAGCTGAAGGAGACCATCAACACGATGGTGGACCGGCTGTCCTCCTTCGCCGAGGAGGTCACCAGGGTCGCCCGCGAGGTCGGTACGGAGGGAAAGCTCGGCGGCCAGGCCACCGTCCACGGCGTCTCCGGCACCTGGAAGGACCTCACGGACAACGTCAACTCCATGGCCGACAACCTCACCAACCAGGTGCGCAACATCGCCCAGGTGACCACGTCCGTCGCCCAGGGCGATCTGACCAGCCGGATCGACGTGTCCGCGCGCGGCGAGATCCTGGAGCTCAAGACCACCATCAACACCATGGTCGACCAGCTCTCCTCCTTCGCCGCCGAGGTCACGCGCGTGGCCCGCGAGGTGGGTACGGAGGGCAAGCTCGGTGGTCAGGCCGAGGTCGAAGGCGTCTCCGGCACCTGGAAGCGGCTCACCGAGAACGTCAACGAACTCGCCGGAAACCTCACCCGGCAGGTCCGCGCCATCGCCGAGGTCACCGGCGCCGTCGCCGAGGGCGACCTCACCCGCTCCATCACGGTCGACGCCCCGGGCGAGGTCGGCGAGCTGCGGGACAACATCAACGCGATGGTCGAGTCGCTGCGGGCCACCACCCGCGCCAACGAGGAGCAGGACTGGCTCAAGACGAACATCGCCCGGATCGCCGCCCTCATGCAGGGCACCCGCACCCCCACCGACATCGCCGAACTCATCATGACCGAGGTGCCGCCGCTGGTCTCCGCGCAGTACGGCGCCTTCTTCCTCGCCCGGCACGACGCGCGCGGCACCGAACTCGTCGTGACCGCGTCCTACGGAGCCCCCGAGGAACCCGTCACCCCGCCGCGCCGCTTCCGGCTCGGCCAGTCCCTCGTCGGCCAGGCCGCCCACGACCGGCGCACGGTCGTCGTGGAGCGGCTGCCGGTCGGATACGCCACGGTCTCCTCCGCGGCGGGCTCCGGTGAACCGGCCATGCTGATCATCCTGCCGATCGTCGTCGAGGACCAGGTCCTCGGCGCCGTCGAACTCGCCTCGCTCCAGCCTTTCACCGCCATCCACCGCGACTTCCTCGAACAGTTCGTGGACACCGCGGGAGCAGTCGTCAGCTCGCTCGTCGCCAACCTCCGTACCGACGAGCTCCTCGCCCAGTCCCAGCGGCTCACCGACGAACTGCGTTCCCGCTCCCAGGAGTTGCAGGCGCGGCAGCAGGAACTGCAGCGCTCCAACGCCGAACTGAAGGAGAAGGCGGCGCTGCTCGCCGACCGCAACAAGGACATCGAGTCCAAGAACCTCGTCATCGAACAGGCCCGCCAGGAGCTGGAGGCGCGCGCCCAGCAGCTGTCCCGCACGTCCATGTACAAGTCCGAGTTCCTGGCCAACATGAGCCATGAGCTGCGCACCCCGCTCAACAGCCTGCTGATCCTGGCCCGGTTGCTCGCCCAGAACCCGCAAGGGAATCTGACGGAGAAGCAGGTCGACTACGCCGAGGTCATCCACTCCGCGGGCTCCGACCTGCTCCAGCTGATCAACGACATCCTCGACCTGTCCAAGGTCGAGGCGGGCAAGATGGACATCCGCCCCGAACGGTTCCCGCTCCACCAGCTCCTGGAGTATCTGGAGGCCACCTTCGGACCGGTGGCGGACGAGCGTGGGCTGAGCTTCTCGGTCACGGTCTCCTCGGACGTGCCCGAGGAACTCACCACCGACGAGTCCCGGTTGCGGCAGATCCTGCGCAACCTGCTGTCCAACGCGCTGAAGTTCACCGACGAGGGCGGGGTGGACCTGACGATCGAGTACGCCGGAGGGGACGAACCGCCGGCCACGATGCGCGCGAGCGGAACGGTGCTCGCCTTCCATGTCACCGACAGCGGGGTGGGGATCCCCGCCGAACGCCTGGAAGGCATCTTCGGTGCCTTCCAGCAGGGCGACGGCACCACGGCCCGCCGCTACGGAGGCACCGGACTCGGGCTCTCCATCAGCCGAGAGGTCGCCGGCCTCCTCGGCGGCGCCATCGACGTCCGCTCGACGCCCGGACAGGGCAGCCGCTTCACCTTCTACCTGCCCGCCCCTCGCACGGCTTCGCCGGGCGCACCGGCCGGAGCCGGGGAGGTGGCCGACGACCCGGGCGCGGACGAGACCACGGGGACCGCCGGCGCCCGTGCCCCCGGCGGGCACGACCCCCGGACGGCGGGCCACGTCGTCCTCGTGGTCGACGACGACGTGCGCAACGTCTACGCGCTCACGGAAGTGCTGGTGGGCCACGGCGTCCGGGTGCTCCAGGCCGACAGCGGCCGCGCCGGCCTCGACCTGCTGGCGTCCCACCCCGAGGTCGAACTCGTCCTGATGGACGTCATGATGGCCGGCATGGACGGGTACGCCACCACCGACGCCATCCGGAACCTGCCCGGCCGCGCCCACCTGCCCGTCATCGCCGTCACCGCCAAGGCCATGCCCGGCGACCGGGCCCGCGCCCTGGCGGCCGGGGCCAGCGACTACGTCGCCAAACCCGTCGACGCCGAAGAGCTGATGGCCAAGGTCCGGCAGTGGCTGGCCACGTGAAGCCTCCGAGCGCCGCGATCTTCGCGCGCCGGTACCCCGCCCGAACCGTCACCGTACGAGCACCGCGACGATGCTCGTGTCGTCGTCCGTGTCGCCGGTGGCCGCCTCGAGCAGCCGTTCCACCTGCTCGTTCGGGGGGTAGCCGGTGAGCCGTTCGGCCGCCGCGGCGAGCTGCGCGAGCCCGTGGTCGAGGCCGTCGTGGCGCCGTTCGACCAGCCCGTCCGTGTAGAGCAGCAGTGTGTCGCCGGGCCGCAGCACGGTACGGCGCTCCTGGTACGCGTACGAGGGCACCGCGCCCAGCAGGATGTCCTGCGGCGGTTCGAGGAGCTGTGCCGTTCCGTCGCGCAGGAGCAGCATCGGCAGGTGCCCGGCGCTCGACCAGACCAGGCCGCGGTCCTCGGGGTCGTACAGCGCGCACACCGCGGTCGCCGTGGGGTGTCCGCTGGTGCGCAGCGTCATCTCGTTGAGCCACTCCATCAGCCGCCGCGGGGAGTCGCCGGTGCACGCGAGGCCGCGCTGGGCATTGCGCAGCGCCACCATGCCGGTGACCGAGTCGATGCCGTGGCCCGCCACGTCGCCGACCGTCACCAGGACCTTGCCGCTGGGCAGCGGCTGGACGTCGTACCAGTCGCCGCCCACCCGGTACTCCTCGGCAGCGGGCCGGTAGCGGGCCGCCACCACCAGGTCCGGCAGTGCCTGCAGATCGGGGACCTCGGGCACGATCGCCTGCTGGAGCTGCAGGGCCATCTGGTGCCTGAGCTCGGCCTGGGTCCGTACGGCGGTGAGCTGGTCGAACGTCGCGGTCAGCGCGGCCTCGGTACGTCGGCTCGCCGACACGTCCTGGTACACCCCGGCGACACCGATGACCGAGCCGGCGTCGAGGAGGGGCTCCGCCGCCACCCGGACATGGCGCACGGCCCGGTCCTCCATCACGATCCGAAGGACCGTCTGGGCGCCCGTGCGCCGCTCCACCAGCGTCCTGAGCAGCTCGGTCAACGCTTCGCCGTCCTCCGGGTGCACTAGCCCGCGCAGGCCCAACAGAGGTACGGGGGGCTCGTCACGGCCCCTGCCGAACACGACGTACGCCTGCTCCGACCACACCGTGTCGCCGCCCGTCAGGCTGTCCTGGAAGAGGGCCACGCTCTGCAGCCGGGACACGGCGCGCTCCGAGGCCAGCCCCGGATCGGTGGTGTCGTGCCACAGCACCACGGCCCGCTCGTCGCCTGCCGGCAGCACGCGCACGTCGAGCAGCGGCGCCGGATCGCCCGGCTCAGGGGCCGTGGACGCGGGCAGCCGGGCCACCCGCTGGGTGCGCCCGGTCCGGTGCGCGCGTCGTGCGAGATGGGCGAGGTCCGCGTGGAGCCGGGGGAGGGCGAGCGCCAGGGAACGGTACTCGGCGGGAGGGGAGCCGCCGAGCGCCGCCACGGCGTAGTCATTGAGGTGCTCGACGGTCGGCGGCGCGGCGGCCGGGGTGATCTTGAGGAGCATCGCGGGATGGACGAGGGCGTCCAGGACGTCCACCAGGACCGGCGCGGCGGACGGGGGCGAGTCGGCCGCGTCGAGGACGGTGCCGGCCACGTCCGTCAGGCCCACCAGAGCCCTGCGTAGCGGGTCGTCGAAGGGGTTCGGTCCGGGCCAGGCGACCAGCGCCAGGCCCACCGTCGTACCGCGCAGGCGCAGGGGGAGCAGCGCCCGCGCCGCGTGGGGCGCGGGCCCGGGCAGTACCTCGCCGTTCTCGGGGCCGGAGTCCAGCCAGACCGGCGAACCGTCGGAGAGCGCCGAGCGGAACGCGGGGGGCGCCGCCGGAGGGATCCACTGCCAGGCGGCCGCCTCCGCGGCCCCGACGCCCGCGTGTCCGGCCAGCCGCAGACAGCCCCACGCGTCGCGTCGCCACAGCCACAGGCTCCCCGCGCCGAGCGGCACGAGACCGCCCTCCAGGAGCGCCTGGGCCGCCTCGCCGACGGTGTCCTTCGTCTCGGCGGCCGTGGCCGCGCGCCGTGCGCGCCGCTCGTCGGGGGTACTGAAGACGACAGGCGGGGCCGCGGGCTCGTCCGGCGCGGTGACAGGGGACGCGGCTGTGGCCTCGGCGGGCGCGGAGCCGGTACGTGTGAGCCTCTCGGCCGTCGTACCGCCGACGGCGTTGACGATGTCGGCGGCGAGATCCTCGATGCCGAGGCCCGTGGCGTGGGAGAGGGAGTCCAGGTGCTCCGCCGCATCGGCAGGGGACGCGCCGAGCTGGGCCGCGAGAACACCCGTGGCCAGGTCGACGAGATGCCGGCGGGTGAGCTCGGCACGCAGCCGCCTGTTCTCGGCCGAGAGACCGTTGATGCCGGGCTCCGGAGCTTCCGCCGCAGACGTCGTCACGACTCCTCCCGTCCCTCCACCGAGTGGTTGTCCGGAATGATCGCGTCCGTTCCGGATTCTACCGGTCGGCCGCGCTCGGGTGTCTGAATCCGAGCCGCCGGGCTACCCGCCCGGGCGGGACGGACTGGGAATCCCGTCCTGATCTGGGCCTCGCGGCCGCGTGAACGACCGAACCACACGGAATCAGGCCATCAGGCCATCACGGAATCGCGGAAGAGGAGCGCGCCATGCCCCATCGAGCCCCAAGAGGGAACGACAGTACGAGCAACATCCACGGCCGTTCGTCCATGGACAAGGCGGAACTGAAGCGGGCGCTCGACGGCGGCTGAGCGGCCAGGGCCGATTGTCAGTGGTGCCCGGCACGATGGACCCATGACAACGACTCCGGTTCTTGCCGATACCGCCGCGTACGCGCAGGCGGTCGAGGACGCCAAGCAGGCAGCCGCCGCCTACTACGCGGGTGGCACGTCCCCGCTCGACGACGACGCCTACGACCGCCTCGGCCGGGCGATAGCCGCATGGGAGTCCGCCCACCCCGACCAGGTGCGCGCGGACTCCCCGACGGGCAAGGTCGCCGGGGGCGCGGCGGAGGGCGACGTACCGCACACCCGGCCGATGCTCTCGCTCGACAACGTCTTCTCGGCCGAGCAGTTCGCGGCCTGGGCCGCGTCCCTGGAGCGCCGGATCGGCCGCGTGGTCGAGCGGTGGAGCGTGGAGCCGAAGCTCGACGGACTGGCGATCGCCGCGCGCTACGAGCGAGGGCGGCTGACCCGGCTCGTCACACGGGGCGACGGAACGGCCGGCGAGGACGTGTCGCACGCGCGGGGCACGATCGTGGGCCTGCCGGAGCGACTCACGGAGCCCGTCACGGTCGAGGTTCGCGGCGAAGTACTGATGACCACCGAGCAGTTCGAGGCGGCCAACCCGATACGGGTCGCCCACGGCGGCGAGCCCTTCGCCAACCCGCGCAACGCGGCGGCCGGGACGCTGCGCGCCAAGGACCGTCCGTACCGGGTGGAGATGACCTTCTTCGCCTACGACATGCTGCCGATCGCCGCGGCCGACGCGGACGGCCCGGTGGCGGACGGCCCGGCGGTGGACCCGGACGGCCTGGACGAGCTCGCCCACAGCGAGCTGATCGCGCGGGCGGTCGCCCTCGGCCTGCACACCTCGGGCGCCACCGCAGTGCCCGGTCGCGCGGTCACGGGCACGGAGGAGGTGCTGGCCCGCGTCGCCGAGATCGCGGCCCTGCGGGCCGAACTGCCGTTCGGCATCGACGGGATCGTGATCAAGGCCGATCTCGCGGCCGACCGGCACGAGGCCGGTTCGGGCTCCCGCGCGCCGCGCTGGGCCATCGCGTACAAGCTCCCCGCCGTGGAGAAGGTCACCCGACTGGTCGGGGTCGAATGGAACGTGGGCCGCACGGGCATCATCGCGCCCCGCGCCGTCCTGGAGCCGGTGGAGATCGACGGCAGCACGGTCGCGTACGCCACGCTGCACAACCCTTCCGACATCACCCGCCGCGATCTTCGCGTGGGCGACCACGTGATGGTCTACAAGGCCGGCGACATCATTCCGCGGGTCGAAGCGCCCGTCGCGCACCTGCGGACCGGCGAGGAGGAGCCGATCGGCTTCCCCGAGGCCTGCCCGCAATGCGGCTCGGAGATCGACCGCAGCGAGCAGCGCTGGCGGTGCGCCCGCGGACGCGACTGCCACCTCGTGGCCTCCCTCTCGTACGCCGTGGGCCGCGACCAGCTCGACATCGAGGGGCTCGGCGCGAGCAGGATCGTCCAGCTCGTGGACGCCACCCTGGTCGCGGACGTGGCCGATCTGTTCACCCTCACCCACGAGCAGCTGCTCGGCCTGGACCGGATGGGGGAGACCAGCACGGAGAACCTCCTCGCCGCGATCGCCACCGCGCGCACCCGGCCGCTCGGCCGTGTGCTGTGCGCCCTCGGCATCCGGGGGACGGGACGCTCCATGTCCCGTCGCATAGCCCGCCACTTCGCCACCATGGACGCCGTCCGGGCGGCCGACGCGGAGGCGATGCAGCAGGTCGACGGAATCGGTGCGGAGAAGGCGCCGGTCATCGTCGCCGAGCTGGCGGAGCTCGCCGTGGTCGTCGACAAGCTCGTCGCCGCCGGGGTGAACATGACCGAGCCCGGAGCCACCCCGCCGCCCCCGCCGGGGACCGAGACCGAGTCCGTGTCCGAGGCCCCCATCGCCGAGGCGGCCGGGCCGCTCGCGGGCCTGTCGGTGGTCGTCACCGGTGCCATGACCGGCCCGCTGGAGGCACTGAGTCGCAATCAGATGAACGAACTGATCGAGCGCGCGGGCGGCAAGTCCTCGTCCAGCGTCTCCAAGCGCACCGGCCTGGTCGTCGCGGGCGAGAAGGCCGGCTCCAAGCGGACGAAGGCCGAGGAGCTGGGCATCCGCCTGGTGGACCCGGACGAGTTCGCCACCCTGCTCGGAGACTTCCTGCCGGCCTGATCCGGGAGTCGGGGAGCCGTCAGTGCTCCCGGCTCCCGGGGGAGCCGGGACCCCCGGGAGCCGGGACCCCCGGGCGCCGTCAGCGCGCTTCGGCGGGCCGCAGGAAGCAGGCCCGTATCGCGTCGATACAGGTGTCCCGCGACGTCGGGCCGCCGAAGCGTGGTGAGCGGGGGGCGGGCTCCGTCAGACGCCCTCGTCGCCGCGCCGGGTCGAGCGGCGGCGCCACAGCCAGACGGAGATCGCGGCGCCGAGCGACGCCCCCACCAAGGCCATGGGCAGCCCTGCCCAGGGACGGGACGGCACGGCCTCGCGGGAGACGGTCCTGCCCGGCGCGGCGAGCGCGGCCACGTCCGCCGCCCCCACCGCCGGAGCGGTTCCCGAGTGCGGACCGGCCTGACCCGGCTTCGGCGACGACTCGCGCGACGAACGGCCCTTCGTCGCCTTCACCTCCTCCACCGTCCGCTTCGGCTTCTCCTTCGCCTTGTCCCGAACCGGTGCGAGGGAACCCACCGGCTGCACCCGGCCCGCCGCGTCGAAGCCCCAGTCGAGGAGCGTGCGCGCCTCCTCGTACACCGCGAGTCCGCCACCCGACTGCGGGTTCATCACCGACACCACCAGCGTCCGCGAGCCCCGCCGCGCCGCCGCGATCAGTGTGTTCCCGGCGCTGCTCGTGTAGCCGTTCTTGACCCCGATGAGCCCCGGATAGCGCTTCACGCCGTCCTCCCCGGTCAGCAACCTGTTGGTGTTGCGGATGCCGTACGACCAGTTCCCGGACGGGAAGTCGGCGTACCGCGTGGAGGCGTACCGGACGAACGATGGATCCTGCAGCCCGGCCCGGCCGAAGACCGCCAGGTCGTAGGCCGACGACACCTGACCCGGCGCGTCGTACCCGTCGGGCGACACCACCCGGGTGTCCCGCGCCCCCAGAGCACGGGCCTTCTCCTGCATCTGACGGGCCATGGACTTCCAGCCGCCGTTCATCGCCGCGAGCACCCGGACCGCGTCGTTGCCCGAGTTGAGGAAGACCCCGTTCCACAGATCCGACACCTTGTACGTGTAGCCGGCCTGTACACCGACCATGCTGCTGCCCTCGCCGATGCCCGACAGCTCCGACTCGGTGACGGTGTGCCGCTGCTTCTGGTCGACATGAGGGAGCGCGGTCACGGCGAACAGTGCCTTGAGCGTGCTGGCCGGCGGCAGTCGTCGATGGGCGTTGCGCGCCGCCAGGACCTCGCCGGTCGAGGCGTCCGCCACGACCCACGACAGCGCGGAGACGGAGGACGGTCTGTCAGGCGCTCCGGGCAGCGGCTGGAGCTGGGTTCCCGAGCGGTAGAGCCGGGCGGGATCGATGAAACGGGCGGCGGGAGGTGTGGGTTCGGTGACGGACGATGCCGTGGCCGCCGGGACGGGCAGCACGAGCAGCAGCGCCGCGGTACCGGCGGCAACGTGACGGACAGCTGACGTGACGATCATTCAGCCACCGTAGGAAGCCTTGGCGGCGCTCGCAGATCGTAGTGCTCCGACCGGCGTACGGCGAGTGGCGGACGGGCGATCGTCGACCCTGACGCGCCCCGGACCCCGGCGGCTCGGCCGACCTGCGCGCAGCGACCCGCGACCGGCGGTCGGGCTGTCGATGTGGCAGGGCATCCTGGTGACGTGTCCTCACTTCCGTACCAGAGCCCGCCCGTTCCGCCGGACCCCGTGGAGCGTCCGCCCGCGGCACCGTCCACCGCCGACCCGCAGGGCGTGCCGTTCGGCGCACCGGTGTTCCGTGGCGAGCGGCCGCCGCGGCCCGCCCCGGTCGGCCACATGATCGTGTGCGGGGACGACGTCCTCGCCCACCGGATCGCGGGCGAGCTCAACGACGTCTACGGGGAGCGGGTCACCCTTCTCGTACCGGCGAGGACCGACACCCGGCCGCAGCCCGTGGGCCGCCCGGGGCGGGCTTCCGCGCTCTTCGGGCGGGTGACGGCGGCCGTGACCCGTACCACCGTCGGGGAACAGCGGGGCGTGCCCGCCGGCCGGGCCGTACGCGTCGTGGAGACCGCCGAGGTCGACGACGCGGTGCTCCTCGAAGCGGGGGCGGAGCAGGCCGCCGCCCTCGCCCTCGTCCATGACGACGACGAGACGAACATCCGGGCCGCGCTCGCCGCGCGCCGCCTCAACCCACGGCTGCGCCTGGTCATCAGGCTCTACAACCGCAAGCTCGGCCAGCACCTGGAGACGCTTCTCGACCAGGCCGCCGCCGTCGCCGAGCCCTGCCTCGACCCCAAGCTCCTCGACGCCTCGACGACCGTCCTGTCCGACGCGGACACCGCCGCCCCCGCCCTCGCGGCCACCGCCGTCGCCGGCACGAGCAAGGTGGTGCAGGCCGGTGGTCTGCTGCTGCACGCCGTCGAGCGGACCCCGCCCGCCCGCGGCGAGGTCGCCGACCCCGGCCTGTGCACGCTCGCCCTGCTGTCGGCGACCACCAACGACCCGGCCGGTTGCGAGGGCTCGGAGCGCAGCGGCGACCAGGGCCCGCTGCTGCTGCCCGACGACCGGGCGGTCGCGGCGGCTCCCGGGCGGGGCACGGTCGCCCTGGAAGCGATCACGTACGCCGGCCCGACGCTGCCCTCGAACAGGTTCGGCACCTCCGCCCTGCCCGTCGGCTCGCTCTTCTCCCGCCGCCTGCGCTGGTCGCTCGCGGGGGTGGCAGCGGCCGTCGGCGCGATCGCCCTCGCCACCTGGCTCACCACCGGAGACCACCCCCTGCATGCCGCGTACCTGACGCTCCTCGACCTCTTCGCCATCGGCGATCCTGCCGTCGAGGACGCGACCAGCCGTCAGGTGCTGCAGATCCTCGCCGGCTTCGTCGGCCTCCTCCTGATGCCGGTCCTGATCGCGGGAATCCTGGAGGCCCTCGGCACCTTCAAGTCGGCGACCTCGCTGCGCCGCCCGCCGCGCGGGCTGTCCGGGCATGTGGTCCTCCTCGGCCTCGGCAAGGTCGGCACGCGCGTCCTCGCGCGACTGCGGAGGCTGAACATCCCCGTGGTCTGCGTCGAGTCCGACCCGGAGGCGCGCGGAATCGCGCTGGCGCGCCGGCTGCGCGTGCCCACGGTGATCGGGGATGTCACCGACGAGGGTGTCCTGGAGGCCGCCCGCGTCCACCGGGCGCACGCCCTGCTCGCCCTGACCAGCGTCGACATCACCAACCTGGAGGCGGCGCTGTCCGCCCGCTCCGTCAAGGCCGACCTCCGGGTCGCCCTGCGGCTGTACGACGACGACTTCGCCACGGCCGTGTACCGCACCCTGCGCGTGGCCCACCCCGACGCCCTCACCCGCAGCCGCAGCGTCTCCCACCTGGCCGCGCCCGCCTTCGCCGGCGCCATGATGGGCCGCCAGATCCTGGGCGCCATCCCGGTGGAGCGCCGCGTTCTGCTGTTCGCGGCGGTGGAGGCCGCGGGCAACCCCCTGCTGGAGGGCCGCACGGTGGCGGAGGCATTCCGCCCGGGGGCATGGCGGGTGATCGCCCTGGCGACGGGTTCGGCGCCCTTGGGGCGCCACGGAGCGGGCCTGGTCTGGCAACTGGAGCCGGACCGAGTCCTGGCCGCGGGGGACCGGCTGGTCCTGGCGGCCACGCGCCGAGGGCTGGCGGAGCTGCTGGGGCGTCAGCCACGGGGGGCTATGTGACATCTGGTTTCGGGGCCGGGACCCGGCGGAGCAGGTGGTGGAGTGCGGCGGCGAACTGCAGGGTGGCGGCAGCCAGCAGAAGGGCGGCCGCGGGCTGCGTGCCGGCGGCGAGCCCGGTCAGCGCGGCGCCGCACGCCGCCGCCGAGATCTTGAGACCGGCCCCGAGGGTGAATACCTGGGTCCGTACGTCGGCGGGGGCGTGATCCGCCCTGATCCGTAATGTCGCCGTCAGCAGCGGACCGTCGCACAGCCCGGCCGCACCGAACAGGGCCGCGCAGAGCCACGGCGAGGAGACGAGGGCGGCCGCGCCCAGGGCCGCGCCGGTGCCCAGGAGCGTGACGCCGACCAGCCGCCCGGCCGGCACGCGCGGCCACACCCGGTCCACGGCGAGCGATCCGACGAGGGCGCCGACGGCGAACGCGGTCATCAACAGCCCACCGTCACCGGGCCGACCACGCTCGGAGGCGAGCAGCACGGCCGTGGTGGTGAGCCCACCGAGGCCGAGGAACCCGAGGCAGGTGGCGGCGGTGACGGCCCGGAGTTCCCGCACACCCCAAACGGCCACGAGCCCGGCGACGAGGTCACCACGCAACGACCGCCGAGGGACGTCGGCCTTCTCGCGAGGATTGGTGCGCGGCTCCGGCATGGCGGCAGGGGCGCCGGTCGACCGGCGGAAGCCCGCTCCCGGCCCCGGCGCCGGCGGCGACCCCGCTCCCGGTCTCGAGGTCAGCCCCGGCGGCGACCCCGCTCCCGGTCTCGACGTCAGCCCCGGCGGCGACCCCGCCGCCGCTCCCGACGCCCGCCCGGGCCGCGATGCTGTCCGCCCCCCACTCAAAGGCTCCCCGTCCGGCCGTGACCCGCGCCGTCCGGACAGCAGGACCGTGGCCGGTAGGGTCGCGAGCGCTGCCGAGGCGGCGAGTACGGTCACGGCGGCGGCCGGACCGGCGAGCGCCGCGACCACTCCGGCCAGGGCCGGGCCCGCGACCGCGGCGGCGTTGTAGGCCGCGGCGTCCCAGGCGTACGCGCGGTCCCGGGCCGGGCCCTCGGTGACGAGCGAGGCGACAAGGCCGGACAGGCCGCCCGAGACCACCGGGCCGCAACTCCCGCCCAGGGCCGCGACTATGAGCGTGACGGCGACCGGCGCGCGACCCGTCACGTACGCCAGGCACGCGACGGCGGCCGCGAAGCCGGCCAGCGCGCCGCCGTAGAACAGGGCCGGTCTGCGCACCCGTTCGGCCAGCGCCCCGGTCACCGGGGCGGCGGCGATGTGCGGAGCCATCCACGCGGTGAGCACCAGGGCGCCCAGCGTCGCGTCGCCGGTCCGGGCCAGCGCCAGCAGCACCAAGGCAACCGGGAAGCCCTCCTCTGCCAGCCGGGCCAAGAACGCCGTCCCCAGACAGAGCCGCACCGCTCTCCCCATGACCCCCACCCCTCGTGTAACGTCTTGTAACTACAAGACGTTACACGAAAGGCGTGGTGGCTCCCGTGAACGATTCCGGCCACGGATTCCGGCCCGTACAACGGATGATCGACCTCGCCAACGCCGTACGCGCCACTCCCGACCTGCCTCGCGAAGCCCTCGCCGAGCTGCTTGCGCACCACGGGGAGAACGCGCGGGACCTCACCCCGACCGCGTTCTCGGTGCACGATGCCGACGAACTGCGCGCGGCCGTCGTCCGTATCACCCGCGTCCTCACCGAGACCGATCCCGACCGCGCCGCCGAGGAGCTCAACTCCCTGCTCGCCGCGCACGCGGGGCCGCCCCGGCTCTCGCGCCACGACGGACACCCCTGGCACCTGCACGTCGACCGGGGCGACGACGCCGACTGGGCCGACTGGTTCCTCGCGGCCGGCGCCCTCGCGCTCGCCCAGATCCTCACCGAGCACGGCCGGATCACCTGGGGTGAATGCGCCTCCGCCCGGTGCGCCACGCTCTACCCGGGAACCGGGCCCGGCAGTGCGCAGCGGTACTGCTCCGCCGCCTGCGCCTCCCGCGAGCGGGTCGCGGCCCATCGCCGCCGCGCCAAGGAGTGACCAACTCGGCACGCCTCGAGACGGGTTGACCATAGGATCTGACCGCTCGCGAGCCGCATCGATCCGCCTTCGCCGTCAGGAGTGCCCGTTGAACGCCTCGCCGTACCGCCTCGACCCCGCCGGCGGCTGCCCTCACGCGGCCAACGCCCGGCTGCTCTCCCAGGGCTCCGTGACCCCCGTAGTCCTGCCCGGAGAGGTCGAGGGCATGGCCGTACTCGGCCACGACGCCCTGCGCGACTTCCTCGCGCACCCGGAAGTCGCCAAGAGCGCCCACCACTTCACCGCGCTCACCGAGGGCCGCATACCCGACGGCTGGCCGCTGCGGACCTTCGCCACCGTTCAGGGCATGACCACCGCCGACGATGCCGACCACCGCCGACTGCGCTCCCTGGTCAGCAAGGCGTTCACCGCCCGCCGCGTCGAGCAACTGCGGCCCCGGGTCGAGTCGGTCACCGCCGGACTCCTCGACCGGCTCACCGAGGCCGCCGACGCTGGCGACGGCATCGCCGACCTGCGTCGTCACTTCGCCCTGCCGCTGCCCCTCGGCGTCATCTGCGAACTGCTCGGCGTGGACGAGGAGTATCAGGACCGGCTGCACCATCTCTCCAGCCAGGTCGTCGCCACCGACATCGGCCCCGCACAGGCCATGGCCGCGAACAGGGAACTCCTGGAGGTCCTCACCGCCATCGCCGCCGACCGCGCCAACCGGCCCGGCGACGACCTCACCACCGCGCTGATCGCCGCCCGCGACGAAGGCGGCGACCGGCTCAGCCAGCCCGAACTCATCGGCACCCTGGTTCTGTTGATCATCGCCGGCCACGAGACCACGCTGAACCTTGTCACCAACGCCGTCCGCGCGCTGTGCACGCACCGCGACCAACTGGCCCACGTCACCGAGGGGCGTGCCGACTGGTCCGACGTGGTCGAGGAGACCCTGCGCTGGGACAGCCCGGTCAGCTACTTCCCTTTCCGTTACCCCACCCGCGACCTGACCGTCGACGGCACGCTGATCCCGAAGGGCACCCCGGTCCTCGCGGCCTACTCGGCGGCCGGCCGCGACACCAAGGCCCACGGCCCGGACGCCGCCCACTTCGACATCACCCGCGTCCCCGCCGCCAAGCACCTCTCCTTGGGCCACGGCCCCCACTACTGCCTGGGAGCCCCGCTCGCCCGCATGGAGGCGTCGATCGCCCTGGAGGCGCTGTTCACCCGATTCCCCGACCTCGACCTCGCCGTCCCCGAGCCGGATCTGATCCGCCATGCGAGCTTCGTCGGCAACAGCGTCCGGTCCCTCCCGGTACGCCTCGGGTAACCCGTCACGCCCCTCACCCCGCCCGGCCGCGGTCCGGCGTGGGGGAGGCGCGCAGGGCCGAGACGAGGCGCAGGAGATGCGCCTCGTTGCCCGAGAGCCCCGCTGCCCGCAAGGCCGCGTCGGCCTCGGCCATGGGGTGGGTGAGCATCGCCGCCGCGTACGGCTCCAGACGCGGATCGGTCAGCACCGCCTGGGTGGACTCCAGCAGACGAAGGTACGCCTGAGCGGCGGCGCGCTCACGGACGGAGAACGTGGTCATGTCGGGCTCCCTCTCGACAGGTTGGACGCTTCCACCCTCTCCTACGGGTCTGACAATGAGGATGTAGGCGACACCGCTCGGGATGTCGGACACCGGCACCGGGCTCCAGGACGGCCCGGCAGGCCGCCTCCGGTGGTCACCTTCGGTGACCTGGACGGTCGTGCCGCGGAGCGGGGCGCCCTGTGGAGGCATGGGGCACCGGCGGCTAGGGTGAAGTTGGGAGTCGGCGGAACACCCGGAGCCGTGATGCGCGGACACCGTCCCGAGCCGCCCGACAATGCGCACCAACTCCTGGTCGCACTCGGGCAGCTCGTCGATCAGGCCCTGGAGCGGATCAAGTTCCAGCGGGCCAGGGTCGAGCTGGCCATGGCATTGCAGCGTCACATGCTCCCGCCGGGACTGCCGGAGGTGCCCGGGCTGCGTTTCGCCGCCAGATACACGCCCTCGCGGGACGGGCTGGACGTGGGCGGTGACTGGTACGACGTCTTCGTGATGAGCCGCCGTTGGGCATCCTGCAGGGCGAGCGGTATCCGGTGACCCACCGACGTCTGAGAGAGGCGGGGGTCCTGGTGCTGGTCACCGACGGCGTGGCGGAGGGGCCCACCTTTCCGATCGAGGACGGGCTGGCCGAGGTGGCGAGGCTGGTGCGCGCGGGGTTCGACGCCGACCCCGACGTGCTGGCCTCCGCCGTCGTCAAAGTGGCCGATCAGACCGGGCACCGGGATGACGCCGCAGTCCTCGTCGTGCGCTACGACGGCCCCCAGGAGCCGGTCTCACCCCAGGAGCCGGTCTGACCACGGGGCCGTCGCCGGAGTCGCAGGGATCGCGATGCGCGTGCAGACTGCTGTCGTGCTCGAGGCGGGGGCGCTGGCGCTCGGTACGGTCTTCGTCACGCTCCTGGTCACGCGCATGACGGACTCGCCCCTGCTCTTCCTCGTCTCCCCCCTCCTGATCTGGGCGGCGTTCCGCTTCCAGCTGGCCGGCGCGGCGCCCTGCGCGCTCGTGGTCTCGACGCTGGCGATTCTGGCGGCCGCCGGCGAGAAGGGTCCGTTCGCGGGCGAGGATCTCTTCTCCAGCATGGTCACCCTCCAGGCGTTCAACGGCACGACGGCGCTGACGGCTCTCCTCCTCGCGGCCGTGATCACCGAACGTAACAACACCCATGACGAGATCAAACGGGTGTGCCTGCGGTTCGCGGCGATGGTGGCCCAGTTGGAGCCGCGGACCGAGCCGTTCGATTCCCCGCCCGAGGATCCGCCGCGCTGACGTCCGAGCGCGTCTGTCGTCGGACACCCACCCCACCACGGAGCAGGAGCGATTCCGTAACGTGCCCGCGGCCTCAATAGGGTGACCCCATGTCTGCCACGTTGAGTTCCACCAAAGCCGCCGCCGCGCTACGCACCGCGGCACGAGTCTCCGCGGAGTCGCTGCTGATCCTCGTGATGGCCGCCGTAAGCCTGTGGATCGTGGGCCGTATGTGGCCGGTCGTCTGGCCGCTCATAGTGGGTCTGTTCATCACCACCCTTACCTGGCCCCTGGCTCGCTTCCTGCGCCGACACGGGTGGCGCCCCGCGCCGGCCGCGGCTGTCGTGACCATCCTGTTCCTCCTGGTCGTCACGGGCGTCCTGGCGCTGATCGCGGTGCCGGTGGCGTCCCAGTCCGGCGAGCTGGCCGACGGTGTGGTCGAAGGCATCCGGAAGCTGCGGGAGTGGGCCGCCGGGCCGCCGCTGAACATCGGCGACGACCAGATCTCGGGCGCGTTCGACTCCGCGATGGCCCGCATCCAGGACAGCGTCGGCAGCATGGTGACCGCCGTCGCCACGGGCGTCGGCACCGTGTTCAACGGCATCGTGACCGCCGTCCTGGCGCTCTTCCTGATGTTCTTCTTCCTCAAGGACGGCCCGCGCTTCCTGCCGTGGCTCACCCGACAGCTCCCCGGCCGGCTCGCCGTCGACGTTCCGATCGTCGCCGAGCGCGGCTGGGACACTCTGGGCACGTTCGTGCGGTCACAGGCGTTCGTGGGCCTGCTCGACGCTGTCTTCATCGGCCTCGGACTGTGGATCCTGGACGTGCCGCTGGTCCTCCCGCTGGCCGTGCTGACGTTCGTGTCCGCGTTCGTGCCGATCGTGGGTGCGCTCTTCGCCGGCCTGGTCGCGGTGCTGATCGCCCTGGTGTCCAACGGACCGACCGACGCGCTGATCGTGCTGGCGATCATCGTCGTCGTGCAGCAGCTCGAGGGCAACGTCTTCCAGCCCATGATCCAGAGCCGGGGGCTCGGTCTCCATGCGGCGGTGGTCCTGCTGGCGGTGACGCTGGGCGGCAGTCTGGCCGGCATCGTCGGCAGCCTGCTCGCCGTGCCCGTGGCCGCGCTGATCTCCGTGGTCTGGAACTACCTGCGCGAACAGCTCTCCGAACCCCTGCCGGAACCGGAACCCGACGCGCCGCACACCGGCGCCGCTGTGTGACGGGTCGAGCCGTGTGACGGGTCTACAGGGGCCGTCTCAGGGCTCGCGCCGTCCGTCCAGCCTCGTGGCGAGCCGCTCGAGGAAGACCCGCTGGCCCGACACGAGGAGCGGAGCGGCCGCCTCGGGAGCGAACCAGCCGACCCGGTCGATCTCCGGGAACTCCCGCTGGGTGCCCGAGCCGCGGGGCCACTCCATCGTGAAGGTGCCCGGCACGATCCGGGTCGGGTCGAGGTCGGACTCGACCGCCCAGATCGTGACCGTCTTGCCGTTGGACTGCCGCGCCTCGCCGAGCGCGAGCCGCTCGCCGTCGGGCGCCGGCAGGCCGAGCTCCTCCTCGAACTCGCGGCGGGCGGCGGCCTCCGGTGCCTCCTCCGGGCCGTACTCGCCCTTGGGGATCGACCAGGCCGAGACGTCCTTCGAGGACCAGAAGGGGCCGCCCATATGCCCGATCAGCACCTCGAAGCCACCGTCCGCCGTCCTGCGGAAGAGAAGGAGCCCGGCACTGCGCTTGTCCGACATGGCGTCCAGTGTGGCGGAACGCGTCAGATGCCGCAGCTGCTCGCCGACCAGAACCGGGAGGCACGGGTGTCCACATGCGTGTGGTCGCCGTGGCCCGGGTAGCCGGGGCCGAGGATCCCGTTGAAGCCGTGGTTGCGGGCCTGCTTGGCCAGCGTGCACAGCGAGGGAGAGCCCGTGAGGTCGATGCCGTCGCCGTACAGATGCCGGCTGTCCGACGCCCCGCCGACCGCCGAGTTGCACGCCCGCGAGCGGAATCCGCTGCTCACCGAGATCGGCACGTCGCCCAGCGCGTGGCGCAACGCCTCCAGCTTCCACATCGCGCGCAGGGCGTTCGACCTCGCGGTGGCCGCGGTGACGGCGCCGCCGGAGAAGTCGCCGTTGCACTTGTTGAGCTCGGCATAGGTGAAGTGGATCGGTGTGCAGTCGGCGTCCTGGAGCGCGTACAGCTTCGAGAAGGTCGCGGGACCGGCGACGCCGTCGGCGGCGAGTCCGTACGCCTGCTGGAAGCGGGTCACCGCAGCCTTGGTGGCGGGGCCGTAGTCGCCGTCGACCGTCAACACGGCGCCGTAGCCGGGATATCCGGCGACCCGGATCTGCAGCTGGGTCACGTCCGCGCCGGACATGCCCGAGGACAGGGTGCGGCCCCAGGTGTAGCACTCGTCGGCATGTGCCGTACCGGATGTGGCGACCGTGCCCGCCAGTGCGGCGACCACCAACAGAACCATCGAGAGCAGAGATCTGACCATGCGCCGGGCCATGACACCTCCGTGTCGGAAGCGGACGGGACCTCCGCCCCGATTCCGCCATGAGCATGACTATGCGGAAGGCCGTGGTCAACGGTGCCGGACATTCGCCAATGGCCCAGGCCAGTGGCGTCTACGGGACGATCCGCACCGTCACCGGGCCGCCCGCCGGGTCCACCTCGCGCGCCCACGCGGCGGGCAGCCGTACGGAGCGGTGTGGCCACGCCGCGCCCAGGAGCCTCACGCGGTGGAGGATCCGGCCGTCCTGCGCGACCTCCACGACCGGGCGCACCAGTGGCTCCCTCACCCGCAGCAGAAACGGACGACCCGCCGCAGTGTCGGTGACCCGGTTCGGCGCCACCCACCCCACCGGGCCGTCCGCGACCACCGGCACCGCCGACAGCGGCCACACCTCCCCCGACAGATACCGGAGCACCGCGTCCGCCACCCCGCGCCCCTCGGCCGCCGCCGCGCCCGCCGATTCGACCCCGCGCAGCACGTTGCCCGCGGCGAAGACCCCCGCCGATCCGGTGCGGAACGAACCGTCCACCGAGGGACCTCGCGTGCCGGCGTCGAGTGGCACCGCCCCGGCGCGGGCGAGCTCGTGGTCGGGGATCCAGTCCCCGGTGAAGACGACGGTGTCGCAGCGGATTGTGACGCTCCGTCCGTCGGGACGGCTCACGCGGACGCCGGTGAGTGTCCGCCGGCCCAGCAACTCCGTCACCACGGCGCCCGTCAGCAGCGGAGGGAGAGGCGCGGCCGTGAACCGCCGTGGTTCGCGCGGCTGCTCGGTGACCATGGCCACCACTTCGGCCCCGCCCCGGCGCAGCGCCCGTGCCGCGTGGTGGGCCACTGGTTCCGCGCCTACGACGACGGCCCGCCGCCCGAGCCGCCCACCGCGTACCCCGTGCAGATACACGGACTGCTGGAGCTCTCCGGTCGTCAGCACGCCGGCCGGCCTCGTCCCCGGCACCAGGCGTGCGCCGCGCGACCGTTCGCGCGCGCCGGTCGCCAGGATCACCGCCCGCGCGGTGATCCTCTCCAGCCCGGTCGGGGCCGTGACGTCCAGGGTGAGGGGGCCCGCCCAGCCGGTCGCTGAGACTCCCGTACGGACCGTGGCCCCGGCCAGGGCCGCCGCCCGCGCCATCCGGCGTGCGTAACCCGGCCCGTCCGTGGGGCGACCCGGCCCGGTCCGGCCGAAGCCGCCGTGGGCGCAGTGGCGCGGCACCCCACCGGCCTCCTGCTCCCGCTCCAGGACCTCGATCCGGTACCGGCTCGCAGAGCCCGAGGTAGCGGGCGAGCCGGAGCCGGAGCCGGATCCCGAGCCCGATCCGGAGCCGGGGGCCGAATCCGAGCCGGAACCGGAGGCAGAGCCCGCGCCCCAGCCCGAAACCGTCGCCGTGGCGAGCCGAGTCGCCGCCGCGAGTCCGGCGGGCCCCGCGCCGACGACGAGTACATCCACCGTACGGTTCACCGCTCCGACCACGGGGACTCCGCCTCCTCGAACATCGCCCGGACCGTCGCCCCGCAGTAGAACCCCTGGCACCGGCCGCCTCGCGCCCTCGTCCGGCGCCGCAGCCCGTCGAGCGAGCCCGGGGGGATCGTCGACGTGAGTGCGGCCCGGATCTCTCCCCGCGTGACCCTTTCGCAGTGGCAGGCGATCGAGCCGAACTCCGGTTCACGCGCGATGAGTCCGGCGTCCCGGTACGGGCGCGGGAAGGCTTCGCCCAGGTTCGGCATCCGCACCGGGGCGAGCGGACGCTCCGCCCCCAGGGCCAGCCCACCGTCGGCGAGCAGCTCCACCACGTGTGCGGCGATCCCCAGGGACGCGGTCAGGCCGGTGGACCGGATGCCGCCCACCGTGACGTAGCGCCGGCCGGGCTGAGCGGCGATCCGGTAGTCGTCGTACTCGGTCGCCGCCCGTAGCCCGGCGTACACGGCGGTCACCTCCTCGTCGAGGAGTTCGGGGAGGATCCGTCGGCCCTGCGCACGCAACGCCGCCAGACCGTCGGCCGTCGACCCGGTGGCCGACCTGTCGTCCAGGTCCTCGGCGGTCGGGCCGAGCAGCACGTTCCCGTACACCGTCGGCGCGACCAGGACGCCCTTGCCGAGCGCACCCGGGACGGGGAGGAGGATGTGCCGGACGAGGGAGCGCGCGAACTTGTCGAAGACGATCAACTGACCGCGCCTGGGCGTGACCGTGAAGTCGTGTCGGCCGAACAGGGCGTCGAAGCGGTCCGCGTACAGTCCGCAGACGTTGACGACGTACCGGGCACGCAGCACGCCGCGTGGGGTGACCAGCCGGTGCGGATCGCCTGGATCGGCTTTCTCCACACGGCAGTTGAGATGCAGATCGACCCTGGAGCGGACGGCCTGGGTGGCGTACGCGAGTGTGGTGGTCCAGGGGCAGATGATCGACTCTCCAGGGACGTCCAGCGCGCCGAACGCGCCGGGCCCCAAGTGTGGTTCCCGTGCGGCCAGTTCCCCGGGGTTGAGAAGCCGCGTGGTGCGGTGGCCGTTGCGCACCGCCTTGTCGGCGAGGCGGGGGAGCGCGGCCAGCTGCTCCTCGTCCCAGGCGACGAGCAGCGCGCCGAGCGGCTCGACGGGGATGCCCGTCTCGTGGGCGTAGTCGGCGAGTAGGCGCTGCCCGTCCCGTACGAGTCGGGCCTCCAGCGAACCAGGTACGGCGTCGAATCCGGTGTGCAGGATGGCGGTGTTGGCCTTGGACGTGCCCTCGCCGACATCGCCGGACGCCTCGACGAGCGCGACCCGCAGCGGTCGGCGGGCGAGTTCGCGGGCGATCGCACAGCCCACCACCCCGGCGCCGACCACCACGACGTCGTACTCCGAGCCCGGCGCGGAGGAGTCCGGCAGCGCTCCTCTTCGGGTGACGACGCCGGAGGTGTCGGGCAGTGCCCGCGCCCCGTCCGCCAAGCCACCCGCGCAAGCTCCCGCCCCCGTGCCGCCTCCGCCCAGCCGTCCCGCCGTCATGGCCGTGACGATCCGGGGGAGCCGTCGAGGAGCGCCGTCACGGCCGTACGGAATCCGTCCAGCCGTTCCTCCGCCTCTGCGCTCGTGATGGCGGGTTCGTACACGGCCGACGGTTTCCACTCCGGAACGGCCTCCTCGACGGTGAGGCCGGCGTCGAGGCCGAGCCGCGCCACCGCGCCGACGCCCAGCGCCGTGGCGTCCGGTAACGCCGACACCTCGACCGGGAGTTGGAGGAGATCGGCCTGGGTCTGCATCAGCAGCGCGGAGCGCGTCAGCCCGCCGTCCACGCGCAGGGCGGTCAGCGGTGTTCCGAGGTCGGCGCCGGCCGCGCCGGCCAGCTCCACGACCTGGGCGGCGATCCCCTCGCACAGGGCGCGCACCAGGTGCCCACCGGTCGTGTCCAGGCCCAGGCCGTGCAGCGAGCCGCGTACATCGCCTCGCCACCACGGCGCGGCGAGCCCGGCGAGGGCCGGTACGAAGGTGACTCCGCCGGAGTCGGGCACCGCGCCGCCCACGGTGTCGATGTCTTCGGCGCCCGAGAGCACCCCGAGGTCGGTCAGCCAGCGCACGGCGGACGCGGCCGTGTACACCTGGCCGTCCAGACAGTAGCTCGTCCGTCCGGCGAGCCGCCAGGCCACACAGCTCACGAGCCCCGAGTCACCGCGGTGTGGGGTCGGCCCTGTCTGTGCCAGCAGGAACGCCCCCGTTCCGTAGGTGCATTTGGCCGCGCCCGGCTCGGTGACGCTCTGGGCGAGGAGGGCCGCCTGCTGGTCCACGAGGAGTCCGGTCAGGGGGAGCGGCGGCCCGAACGCGGTGGTGACGCCCACCCGGGTGTCGGCATCGACCACGCGGGGCAGGCGTTCGCCGCCCAGCCCGAAGACGTCGAGGGCAGGAGCGGACCAGGACACGGTGTCGAGATCGAGCAGTCCGGTGCGTCCCGCCGTCGCGGCGTCCGTGACGAACGCGCCCGTGAGACGGTGCACGAGCCAGGCGTCGCTCGTCGTGACCACGCCCGCGCCGGTGAGGTGGCGTCGGATCCAGGCCATCTTGGGGGCGGCGAAATAGGGGTCGAGCGGCAGACCGGTCCACCGCCTCAACTCATCGGCGTGTGAGGAGAGTTCTGTGCATACGCTCTCGGCCCTGCGGTCCTGCCAGACGAGTGCGTCGGTGAGCGGCTCGCCCGTCGTAGGGTCCCAGGCGAGAACGGTCTCACCCTGATTGGCCAGGCCGACCGCCGCGACCGGGGTGCCCGCCTCGGCCAGTGCGGCCCGGCCCGCGGCGACGACGGAGTCGTACAGTTCCGCCGGATCCACCTCGACCAGGCCGCCCGGCAGGTACCGCGGCCGCACGGGCGCCGTACCGGAGCCGATCACGCCCCGCTCGGGGCAGACGACCAGCGCCTTCGTCCCGGAAGTGCCCTGGTCGACGGCGAGTACCGGGCCCGTCATCGTCGTACTCCCGTCCCCGAAGCATGTTCGGTTCTTGATCGCGGAAGCGGAAAGACTGGTGCACGCGGGCCGTCTCGTCAAGCGGTTCACGGCCGGGGCGTCAGCTCGTCACGTATATCTGCCGGATCTTCAAATTCGTTCAGTGGCTGGATAGTTACGGTCAGATGTGAAAGTGGATCGGTCTCGTCCACGCACCTCTATAGTGATCGCCGATCAACGGCCGGGACACCCACCCGGGGACTGACCACCCCCGCCGCCCACCGAGGACCCACCGAGGACCCATGTCTCCCAGCGCACGCCCCACTCCGTGATGGCAGGACACGGCTTCCGGCCCGTCTACCATCCGGCGGGCCACGACCACGCCCTGCGGCACGCCGTCCAGGACCTTCGGACCGGCCGCTGGGTGTCCATGGCCCGATTACTCGACGAGACGCCCGGCTGGGACGGCTGGACCCGGCGCACCCAGGTTCTCGCCGCCGTCGCCGCCGGTACCGATGTCGTACGGATCTGGCGGTCGGAACAGCCGGACAGCGTCTCCGCCACCGTGATGCACACCCGGGTCGCCGTGGAGCGGGCCGTACGCGCCCACCGCGGCGGCCACCCCCGCACGCGCGCCCTCTGGCAGGAGGCATGGACCGCCTGCCGCGACGCCGCCGCACAGGCGCCCGACGACCCCGTTCCCTGGGTCTGTCTGCTCGCCCTCGCCGCACTCGACGAGCGCCAGCGCATGGAGGAGCACCGGCTCCGCCCGCCCGCGCCCATGCTGGCGCCCGGCCCCTGGGGACTCCTCGCCGAGGCCGAGAAGCGCGACCCGCACAACCGCGAGGCGCACCACCGGATGCTGCAGTTCTTCTTCGGGCGCCAGTCCGGACCGCTCTCCGAGGCGGTCAACTACGCACAGTGGGCCGCCGGTTCGGCCCCCACAGGCTCCGCCCTGCACGCGCTCCCCCTCTACGTCCGGGTGGAGCGCTACCGGCGCGACCGCGGCCAGGAGCACGCACTCGACCTGCACTGGGTCGCCGAGGACGCCGTCCGTGACGCCCGCCGCGCTCTCGACGCCTGGTTCCTCTTCTGTGCCACTGCCGAGGCGTCCCTCCTGGACCTCAACCACCTCGCCCACGCCCTCTTCGGCGCTCTCCGCTTCACCGACGCGGCCCGCGTCTTCGAGGCCCTCGGGCCGTACTGGACGGTCCTGCCCTGGGCGTACCGCACGCCACGGCCCGACGACCGGGCGCTCGCCGAAGAGGTCTTCGTACGGGCCCGCGCGCGCTGTATCGACCCGTGACTCCGAAGGCGCGACGTACCCGCACCGCCCCGCTCGACTCCCCAGCCCGCCCCCGCTCACCCGCTCCCGGAGGTACCGGCATGTCCCGCACCGTCCCCGCTGACGAGATACGCAGGCCCCCCGCCGAGCAGGACGAGGAGGAACGGCTCCGCGAGCTCGGCTACCAGCCCGTCCTCGCTCGCCGCATGGGCGGCTTCGGCAACTTCGCCATCAGCTTCTCCGTCATCTCCATCCTGTCCGGCTGCATGACGCTCTACGGCTTCGGTCTCAGCACCGGCGGCCCCGCCGTCATGATGTGGGGCTGGGCGGGCGTCGGGCTCTTCGTGCTGTGCGTCGGCCTCGCGCTCGCCGAGGTCACCAGCGCCTATCCCACCTCCGGCGCCCTCTACTACATGGCCGACCGGCTCGGCGGCCGGCGCTGGGGCTGGTACACCGGCTGGCTGAATCTGCTCGGACTCCTCGGCGCGATCGCCGGTATCGATTACGGCGCCGCCCTCTTCACCGGAGCGTTCCTCAACCTCCAGTGGGGCATCGTGCCCACGGCCGGCTCCACCTTCCTGATCTTCCTCGCCATCCTGCTGCTGCACGCCGTGCTCAACCTCTTCGGCGTGCGTCTGGTCAGCGTGCTCAACTCGATCAGCGTCTGGTGGCATCTGACCGGTGTGGCCGTGATCGTCGGCGCACTCGCGTTCATCCCCGACCGGCACCAGTCCGCCGAGTTCGTCTTCACCGAGTTCGTCAACGACACGGGCTGGGCCAACCCCTTCTACGCCGCCGCCGTCGGCCTGCTCCTCGCCCAGTACACCTTCTCCGGCTACGACGCCTCCGCCCATCTCTCGGAGGAGACCTCCAACGCCTCGGTCAGCGCGGCCAAGGGCATCGTCCGCGCCATCTGGGTCTCGTGGATCGCCGGTTTCGCGCTGCTCGCCGGACTGACCTTCGCCATCCAGGACTACGCCGGCACGCAGAACAGCGCCACCGGAGTCCCGCCCGCCCAGATCCTGCTCGACGCGCTCGGCTCCGGCGGCGCCACCGCCCTGCTGCTCGTGGTGATCGTGGCCCAACTCTTCTGCGGCAACGCGGAGGTGGCCGCCGCGAGCCGGATGGTCTTCGCCTTCAGCCGCGACAACGCGCTGCCCGGATCCACTCTCTGGCGCAAGGTGAGCAGCCGTACGCAGACCCCGGTGCCGGCCGTCTGGCTCGCGGTCGGGTTCGCCGCGCTCCTCGCCGTGCCGTCGCTCTACTCCGCCACCGCCTACGGGGCCGTCACCGCCATCAACGTCATCGGCATCACCCCTGCCTACGCCATTCCGATCTATCTGCGGCTGCGGGCGGGCAAGCGGTTCACTCCTGGGCCGTGGAGCCTGGGCCGCTGGAGCGCCCCGATCGGTTGGATCGCCGTGATCTGGGTCGCCGTGGTCACCGTGTTGTTCTGCCTGCCGCAGAAGTCCCCGGTGACCATCGACTCCATGAACTACGCCGTCATCGCGCTCGCCGTCGTCCTCCTGCTCGCCAGTGTCTGGTGGTACGTGGCCCGCCGCTCGTACGGCACTCCTTCGGCGTACGGCAGCGCCCGCGAGGAGGCCGAGATCGCGGAGGGCATCGTGTAAGTACCGCAAACCATCGGGCAGTTCGCGGTGGACATGAGTGCGGTCGGATCGTCAGCCACTGAACTCGTAGGTCCACGCGGCCCCGTGCGCCGCGAAGTCGATGTCCGTGATCTCCAGCGCGTGCCCGTGCTGGTCGCACACCACCCGGTGGACGACCAGCCGGGCCGTGCCGTCCCCGACGCCCGTGGCGGAGGCCGGTGGCACGGCGATCGACTCCCGGCGGGTGAGCCGGAGTCCGGCCTGGTGCATCCAGTGGTAGAGCAGCCGCAGATCAGGCTGGGGCACGGTGTTGCCTCCCCGTCGATAGCGGGCGAGCTGCGGTATCTCGGCGACCGCCGGCCTGGAGAACCAGGACACCGAACGCTGCAGGGATGTGCCGCCGGGGGAGAGGACCACATGGCGGTGGACGAGGGTGGGTTCGCCGGGGGCGAGGGCGAGCCGCCCGGCCGTCGCGGCCGGCGGCGCCTCCCAGGCGAGCGAGGCGCGGACCAGGGCGTCGGCCGCCTCCGTACCGCCGGGAAAGGTTTGTCGATGTGCCGTCAGGGCCGGTACGCGTGGTCCGTGTTCGGTGCCCGCGGCGAAGGTGCCGCGGCGGTCGGTGACGACGAGCCGTTCCTCGCGCAGCAGTTGGAGCGCGCTGCGGACCGTCTGCCGGTTGACGTGGTAGCGATGCGCGAGGGAGCGCTCGGACGGGAGCCGGCTGCCGGGGGAGATCTGCCGGTCGGTGAGGTCGCTCCGCAGTGCGGCGGCGACTCGGAGGTAGAGCGGGACCACCGCCGCATGCTCGGGTTCGGGCTCAGCCATGTTCCAAGCCTCTCTTTGCTCAGCGTGACTGCTCGGGTGTCTGCTCGGGTGTCTGATCGGGATGACTGCTCAGCGTGACAGTCCGGACCGCGTGGGTGATCAATTCCTATCATTGGTCTAAACCATCAAGGAAGAGGGGGAGGGAGGAGTGGCCGAAATCGGGACCGCCCCGGGGTGCGCGCGGCACCGTCTGGCCTTGTAATGAGTCTCGACCGGTAGGCGCGGTGGAAGAGGCGGGTGAGGCCGGATGACGACACCGGCGGCGCGGGCCCAGGCCGGCAGAGCGGCCCGCAAGAGGGTGCCACGGTCCTCACACGGCCGTTGGATCCCCTCCTCGCAGCGCCCTGACCCGCTGACCGTGCTGGAGCGGCAGACCGTCGACCGCGTACCCGAGCTGGTCCCGATCCGGTACGGCCGGATGGTCGTCTCCCCCTTCGCCTTCCTGCGCGGCGCCGCCGCGGTCATGGCCGCCGACCTCGCCGCCCAGCATCACACCGGGCTCACCGTCCAGCTCTGCGGCGACGCCCATCTGCTCAACTTCGGCGTCTACGCCTCACCCGAACGGACACTTCTCTTCGACGTCAACGATTTCGACGAGACCCTGCCCGGCCCGTTCGAATGGGATGTGAAGCGGCTCGCCGCCAGTGTCGTCGTGGCAGCCCTCCAGAACGGCACCACCAAGGCCAAGGCCCACCGGGCTGCCCTCGTCGCCACCGAGTCGTACCGCGCCGCCATGGCACGCCTCGCGGAACTCGGAGAGCTCCCCGTCTGGTACGCGCGGATCGAGGCCGACGACCTGACCGCGCTCGTACGTCCCGACCGCCGCGCGCGCCTCGAGCACCGCCTCGCCCATGCCCGGCGCCGCACAAGCCTCCAGGCACTCGCCAAACTCACCGAAGAGGACGCGAGCGGAGGCCGCCACATCGTCGACGACCCACCACTCCTCGAACGCGTCACCGACATGGACCGGGTCACCCTCGGCAAGATCTTCAGCGACTACCGCAGTTCGCTCTCCGAGGAGCGCCGACTGCTCCTGGACCGGTTCCACTACGTCGAGGCGGCCCGCAAGGTCGTCGGCGTCGGCAGCGTCGGAACCCGCTGCTTCGTCCTCCTGCTCCAAGGCCGCGACGACGGCGACCCGTTGATCCTCCAGATCAAGGAGGCCGGCCGCTCGGTCCTGGAGCCGTACCTGTCACCGAGCGCGTACACGCATCAGGGGCAGCGGGTCGTCAGCGGGCAGCGCCTCACGCAGGCTGCCAGCGACATCTTCCTCGGCTGGATGACCGGACCCGAGAAACGCCACTTCTACTGGCGCCAGTTGCGCGACATGAAGGGATCGGCCGAGGTGGAGACCATGTCCCCGGCGATGCTCCGCGCGTACGCGGGTCTCTGCGGCCGCGCCCTGGCGCGCGCTCACGCCCGCTCCGGCGACCGCATCGCCATAGCCGCCTACCTCGGCTCCTCGGACGTCTTCGACCGGTCGATAGCCGACTTCGCGATCCGGTACGCGGGCCAGAACGCCGACGACTACGCGGCGCTGAGCGCGGCGATCGCCGCCGGCGTGATCACGGCGGCGCCGGGGGTCTGACGACCGCCCGCGCCGCCGTCGTGGGCGCGCCGAAAGCCGCAGTCGTCGACGTGCCGGACACCGCCGTCGTGCGCCCCGCCCCAGGCCCCGCCCTACTCCTCGCGCCGCATCGGCGGCCCCGCCGGAGTCTGCGGGACCGGATCGAAGAGCACCGCCCGGGCCACCGCGGGAGCGAACAGCGCGCTCATCGGGGACGTCAGGCTCAGGACGGAACGGAAGGGCGCACCCACCACCGGATTCGAGGGGTACCGCTGCTGGAGTCGGCCCAGGTACCAGCCCACGGGCTTGTCCACCGCGCGCGTGGCCGTCCCGTTGCCGGTGGCACCCGGCATCTTCTTGTCCGCGCCGGCCGAGATCTCCCAGGCCTGCTTCGAGGAGTCGAGCAGCGCCTTCTGCACCGCCCGGGTAGTCGCCGTGCGCTTCGGGTGGGCCAGCGCCCGGCGCAGCGCGACCGCGTTCATCGCGGCGACCGCCATGCCCTGGCCGTAGATCGGGTTGAAGGCGCAGAGCGCGTCGCCGGTGGCGAGGAAGCCGGCGGGGCGGCGACCCGGACGGTCGTACCGGCGACGGATGTTGGCGGTCTTACGGAAGCCGAAGACGGCGGACTCCGGCTCGCTCTTCGCCAGCCACTCGCCGATCAGCGGATGCGGCAGCCGCAGCGCGTACTCCTCGAACGCCGCCTCGTCCGTGGGCGGTCGGTCCTCCCGCAGTCCGGACAGCGTCACCATGTACCGGCCGCCCCCGAGCGGCAGCACGCCACCGCCGTACACCTGCCCGGGGTTGGGGATCATGTAGTAGGCCCGTGCGTCCGAGGTGTCCGCGATGCTGTCCCGCGGACCCCGGTAGATGCGGGTGGAGTACGCGAGCCCGGTGTCGATCGTCTCCTCGTGCGGCGGCTCGGCGCCGATCGCCGCCAGCCAGTCGGCGGCGCCCGTGCCTCGGCCGGAGGCGTCCACGACCAGATCGGCCTCCAGGGAACGGGTCTCCTTGGAGGCGCCCGCGCCGCGTTCGCGCAGCAGCACCCCGCGGACCCGTGAGGAGTCACCCAGCAGACCGACCGTCTCGGCCCCCTCGACGGTCTCGATCCGAGGATCGGCGAGGACACGTCGGCGTACCAGCCATTCGAGCTGAGCGCGGGGGCCCGTGGAGATGCTGGTCGTGGCCTCCGTGCGCCGGAACCAGTGGCCGTTCTGCCACTGCACCATGTCCTCGGGCATTCCCACCCGAGGCGCACCGAGCTCACCGAGTTCCTTCATGAACCCCGGCAACAGCTCGTCCAGCGCGTGCTGTCCACCCTCGATCAGCACATGTGTGTGGCGGCTCTGCGGCACACCCGGCCGGGCGTCCGGTCCCTCGGGGAAGCGGTCGCGCTCGACGACCGTCACCCTCTCCGCGTGCTCGCTGAGCACCCGCGCCGCCAGCAGGCCCGCGAGACTTCCCCCGATGACCACCGCGTGACGTGCCTCGCGGTGCCCCAACTCGTCGGCCATCCCCGCCCCTTCCCCGAAGTGGATCTCCTACTGAGCAGTATCCACGGTCTCGCGGGGAACGTCGCGTGCGCCGAGGCGAAGGTGCTCGATGTGGTACACGGCCTCGTCGAGGAGTTGGGCGACGTGGTTGTCGTACAGGCTGTACTCGATCCGGCGGCCCTGCCGGACCCCGGTCACCAGGCCCAACGCGCGGAGCAGGCGCAGCTGGTGGGAGACGGCGGACTGCTCCATGTCGACGGCGTCGGCGAGTGCGGTCACTCCGCACGGGCCCTGGCGCAGCTTGGTGAGGATCATCAGCCGTGAGGGCGTCGCGAGGGCCTGGAGGGTGGCGGCGATGGTGGCCGCGGACTCCGCGTCCAGGTGGGTTGCCGGGGTTGTCTCGCCGTTCACGCCGTGTCCCATGCGCTCATCGTAGCGGCGGCGATAAACTGATGAATGAAGACCTCTTCATGTATTCCGCTATGGTGGTGGCCTCCGCCCGACGTCCCGATCGAAGAGGTGCCCACCCATGGCTTCTCCGGTGCTCGATGCCCGGACCACTGCCCCTACGGCCAAGGCCCCGCCGGCCTCCCGCCGCACGCGTGCGTCCGCCCTGCCCGAGGTCCGCTGGGCCGCGCTGTCCGCCCTCGCCTTCCTCCTCGCCCTGCCGCTGGACCTGACCGGCGCCCCCGCCTGGGCCTGGGGGCCGCTCTACGCGGTCAGCTACGCCGCCGGAGGCTGGGAGCCCGGCTGGGCGGGGCTCCAGGCGCTGCGCGAGAAGTCCCTCGACGTCGACCTGCTCATGGTGGTCGCCGCGATCGGCGCGGCGGCGATCGGCCAGTACCTCGACGGCGGCCTCCTCATCGTCATCTTCGCCGTCTCCGGCGCCCTGGAGGCGCTCGCCACCCGCCGCACCGCCGACTCCGTACGCGGCCTGCTCGACCTCGCGCCCGCGAAGGCGGTACGGCTGACGGGCGGGGCCGAGGAGCCGGTGGACGTGGCCGACCTGCGGATCGGCGACACCGTTCTCGTACGGCCGGGGGAGCGGCTGCCCGCCGACGGCACGGTGCTCGACGGCGCGAGCGACGTCGACCAGGCGACCATCACCGGGGAGTCGCTGCCCGCGGCCAAGTCGCCCGGCGACGAGGTCTTCGCCGGCACCCTCAACGGAACCGGAGCCCTGCGCGTACGGGTGGGCAAGGACGCGGCCGACTCCGTCATCGCCCGGATCGTCGCCCTCGTCGAGGAGGCCAGCGCCACCAAGGCGCCCACCCAGCTCTTCATCGAGAAGATCGAGCAGCGCTACTCCGTCGGCGTCGTCGTCGCCACCCTGGCGCTCTTCACCATCCCGCTCGCGCTCGGTGCCGACTTCACCAGTGCGCTGCTCCGCGCCATGACCTTCATGATCGTGGCCTCGCCCTGCGCGGTCGTCCTCGCCACCATGCCGCCGCTGCTCTCCGCGATCGCCACAGCCGGCCGCCATGGCGTCCTGGTCAAATCGGCCGTCGTGATGGAGCGCCTGGGCGCGGTCGACCGGGTCGCGCTCGACAAGACCGGCACCCTGACCGAGGGCACACCCCGGGTGACCCGCGTCGAGGGGGACCCGGAGGCGCTCGCCCTCGCCGCCGCGGCCGAGCTGCCCAGCGAGCACCCCCTGGCCCGCGCGGTGGTCGCCGCGGCACGCGCCCGCGGCCTGGCCGTCCCCGAGGCGAGCGACTTCGTCTCGGTACCCGGTGAGGGCGTACGGGCCGTGGCCGAGGGCCGCGAGGTGCGCGTCCGGCGCGCGGACGGCGAACACGCCGACACCACCGTCGAGGTCGTCGTCGACGGCACACGGGTCGCCGTCCTCGAACTCGCCGACCGGCTCCGCGACGGCGCCCCCGAGGCGGTGGCCGCCCTCACCCGCCTCACCGGCACCACCCCCACCCTGCTGACCGGCGACAACGCGGGGGCGGCGGGCCGGATCGCCGAGCAGACAGGGATCACCGACGTGCGGGCGGGACTGCTGCCGCAGGACAAGGTCGAGGCTGTACGGGAGTGGGAGCGGGCCGGTTCGAAGGTCCTGGTGGTCGGCGACGGCGTCAACGACGCCCCCGCCCTCGCCGCCGCCCACAGCGGCATCGCCATGGGCCGGGCGGGCTCCGACCTGGCCCTGGAGACCGCCGACGCGGTCGTCGTACGCGACGAGCTCGCGACGGTCCCCGCGGTCCTGGCCCTCTCGCGCCGCGCCCGCCGACTGGTGGTCCAGAACCTGGTGATCGCGGGCACCTGCATCGGCGCCCTGGTGATCTGGGACCTGTTCGGTCACCTCCCGCTGCCGCTCGGCGTGGCAGGCCACGAGGGCTCCACGGTCCTGGTGGGCCTCAACGGCCTGCGACTGCTGCGCGACGCGGCCTGGCGAAAGGCGGCGGCCGGGGAGTGAGACGGTCGGTGGCGTGGGCGTGCTGCCGATGCTCGGGTCGGAGTGGGCGTGGGCGTGCTGCCGGTGCTCGGGTCGGAGTGGGCGTGGGCGTGCTGCCGGTGCGCGGGTCGAAGCCAGCTGGGCGGTCGCGCAGGCCGATCCGCCGTTGCGCGGGTCTGAGTGAGCCTGTGCGGTGGGCGTAGCGGCGGTTCTCGGGCCCGCCCGAGCACCCCCGATCGGCGCGTCCGGCGCCGCCGAGGGTCCTGATCGGGAGGGGCGGAACCGCCTCCCCGGATGCGGTGCTCCGCTCGCGGTCGACCGCGCTCCGGGCGACGATGGGCGGACGGAGGAGTCCCCGACGTCTCCGCGGCCCAGGCGCGCACCGAAGTGCGGCAGGCCGACCAGCCGGCCGGCCCGCAGTAGCGCCGTGACTTGCTACGGCTTCCCGCCCAAGCACTCCGAAAGGTCGGCTCCCATGCAACCCGCCCTCAGTACCGACGTGCTCGCGAAACTGCGTCAGCCCCGTCCCTATCCGGCGGTGTCGTTGCTCATGCCGACACACCGCCGCGAGCCCGACAACGCGCAGGATCCCGTCCGGCTCCGCAACCTCCTGGCCCAGGCCGGGGAGCTGCTCCAGGCGGACCCGGCAGTGACCCGCGAGCGGCGTGCGGACGTGCTGAGCCAGTTGGAGCATGCCCTGGCGGAGGTGGACCTCGTCCACGCCGAGGACGGCCTCGTGATCTACGCGGCGCCCGGGGAACACCAGGTGTGGTCCGTGGCCCGCTCGGTGCCCGAGCGCGTCGTGATCGCCGACACCTTCCTCACCCGCAACCTCGTCGCCGCCCAGGCGGCCGAGCAGCCCTTCTGGGCCCTCGCCGTGGCGGCCGACCGGGTCTCGCTGTGGAACGGCGACGCCGAGCACGTCACCGAACACACCGAGGACGGCTTTCCGATGACGCGGAGCCTGGAGGACCCGGACGCGGAGCGCAAGGAACGCATCGGCGACATGCCGAGCACCTTCCGCGACGAACAGACCCGCCAGTTCATGCGCCAGGCGCACGAGGCGCTGCGCAGGGTGCTCAGCTCCTCCCCCCGCCCGCTGTACGTGCTCGGTGAGGCCGCGGCGGTGTCCTTCCTGGAGGAGATCGGTCCGCTGGGCAAGGACACGACGATCCTCCAGCGCGGCGGCCTGGCCGCCGGTCCGGCCGCCCAGGTGTGGCAGGCGCTCGAGCCTCTGCGTACGGGCAAGGCGGCGGCGGACAAGGCGGCGGTCGTCTCCGAACTGGACGCGGCACAGGGCCGACGCGAGTTCGCCGGCGGTCTCGACGAGGCGTGGAAGGCCGCGAAGGAGGGCCGTATCCGGCTGCTGGCGGTGGAGGAGCACTTCCAGGCGATCGTCCGCGACTACGGCGACCACCTGGAACCGGCCGAGGCGGCCGACCTCGACTCGCGGGACGACATCGTGGACGAGATCGTCGAGCAGGCCCTGCAGACAGGGGCGGAAGTGCGCTTCGTACCCGACGACACGCTGTCCGGCGCGGGCCGGATCGCCGGCGTCCTGCGCTACTGACCACGGAGGAACAGATGTCAGATCTCATCGTCATCGGCTACGAAGAGCGCTCGGTCGCGAACAAGGCCTTCAAGACGGTTCAGGAGCTGGAGAAGGCCCACGTGGTCGAGCTCGGCGGACTCGCGGTCGTCTCCGTCGACCTGGAGGGCGAGATTCATGTCGACACGCCCAAGAAGAGCGAGAAGACGGCCATCTCGGCCACGGCGGGGGCGCTCTGGGGCCTGGTCTTCGGAATCGTCGTCCTCACTCCGGGGCTCGGCGTGGTGGGTGCCGCCATCGGAGGACTGATCGGCAAGCTGAATCAGATGGGCATCGACAAGGGCTTCCGGGAGAAGGTCCAGTCCCTTCTCGAGCCCGGTTCCTCCGCCGTGGTGATCATGGCGTCGAAGATGGACGAGGACAAGTTCGCCGCCGCCATGCAGGGTTACGGCGGAACGGTCCTCAAGACCTCGCTCGCTGAGGAGGACGAGAAGGAGCTCGTGGACCAGCTGGCCGGCGACTCCGAGTAGGAGGACGGAGGGACGGGGCCGACGACCCGGAGCGGAGGTCGGCACTTCAGCTCATCGAGCGCGTGCCTCAGCGCTCCAGCTCCGCCAGCGCGTGCGTCAGCCACTCCACCCAGAACCGCTCCAGATCGATCCCGCCCCGCAGGACCAGATGCCGCAGCCGGTCCGGCTCGCTCTCCCGGCGCGCGGGCGGGAAGTCCCGTGCCTCGATCGCCAGGTACTCCTCCAACTGGCTCCGGTGCAGGTCGAGATGGCGGCTCAGCTCCTCCCGCATACCGGGCGCCCCGACGACCGCCGCGGCCCGCATCCGCAGCAGCAGCGCCGCCCGCATCGGCTTGGGGTCCTCGCTCCGCGCCACCCACTCGGTCAGCTCCTCGCGGCCCGCGGGCAGGACCTCGTACTCCTTCTTCTGCCCACGTGCCGGCACCGGGGCGGGCAGGGCACGGATGTGCCCCGCCTGCTCCAGCTTGCCCAGCTCGCGATAGATCTGCTGATGCGTGGCCGACCAGAAGTAGCCGATCGACTTGTCGAAGCGACGCGTCAGCTCGAGGCCGGAGGACGGCTTCTCGAGCAGCGCGGTCAGGATCGCGTGCGGGAGGGACATGCACGCATCCTAGAAGCGGCCGGCCACGGTGATCACAGGGTGGCCGCCAGTCGCGTGCCCTGGTCGATGGCGCGCTTGGCGTCCAGCTCGGCGGCCACGTCGGCGCCGCCGATGAGGTGCGCCGTGCGGCCCGCGGCGATCAGCTCCTCGTACAGGCCCCGGCGCGGATCCTGACCCGTGCACAGGACGATCGTGTCGACCGGGACGGTCTGCGGCTCGCCGTCGATCGTGAGGTGCAGGCCCTCGTCGTCGATCCGCTCGTACGACGCGCCCGCGACCATCGTGACGCCCCGGTGCTTCATCTCGGCGCGGTGGATCCAGCCGGTGGTCTTGCCGAGTCCGGCGCCGACCTTCGTGGTCTTGCGCTGGAGCAGGTGGACCTGGCGCGGCGGCTTCGGCCGCTCGGGGGCGCGCAGTCCGCCCCGCGTCTCGTACGAGGTGTCGACACCCCACTGGCGGAAGTAGGTCTCGGGGTCCTGGCTCGCGCCCTCGCCGCCGTCGGTGAGGAACTCGGCGACGTCGAACCCGATGCCGCCCGCACCGATGATCGCGACGCGCTCGCCGACCGGCGCGCCGTCCCGCAGGACGTCGAGGTAGCTGACGACGCTGGGGTGGTCGACGCCCTCGATCGCCGGGGTGCGCGGAGTGACTCCGGTGGCGACGACCACCTCGTCGTAGCCGTCGAGGTCGCCTGCCGCGACGGGGGTGTTCAGCCGGACCTCGACCCCGCGCTCGTCGAGCTGGGTACGGAAGTAGCGCAGCGTCTCGTCGAACTCCTCCTTGCCCGGCACGCGCTTGGCGATGTTCAGCTGTCCGCCGATCTCGGCCGCCGCGTCGAACAGGGTGACGGAGTGGCCGCGTTCGGCGGCGGACACGGAGAAGGCGAGTCCGGCCGGTCCCGCGCCGACGACTGCGATCCGCTTGGCGAGACGGGTGGGGGAGAGGACCAGCTCGGTCTCGTGGCAGGCGCGGGGGTTCACCAGGCAGGAGGTGATCTTCAGGCTGAACGTGTGGTCCAGGCACGCCTGGTTGCAGCCGATGCAGGTGTTGATGGTGTCGGCGCGGTCCGCGGCGGCCTTGGCGACGAACTCCGGGTCGGCCAGGAAGGGACGGGCCATGGAGACGATGTCGGCGCGGCCCTCGGCGAGGATCTGCTCGGCGACCTCGGGGGTGTTGATGCGGTTGCTGGTGACGAGGGGGATGCTCACCGCGCCCATCAGCTTCTTGGTCACCCAGGTGTACGCGCCACGGGGCACCGAGGTGGCGATGGTGGGGATGCGGGCCTCGTGCCAGCCGATACCGGTGTTGATGATGGTGGCGCCTGCGGCCTCGATCTCCTTGGCGAGGGCGACGACCTCCTCCAGGGTGGAACCGCCCGGCACCAGGTCCAGCATCGAGAGCCGGTAGATGACGATGAAGTCCTCGCCGACCCGCTCACGGATGCGCCGGACGATCTCCAGCGGGAAGCGGACCCGGTTCTCGTAGCTGCCGCCCCAGCGGTCGGTGCGCTGGTTGGTGGCGGCCGCGATGAACTCGTTGATCAGGTAGCCCTCGGAGCCCATGACCTCGACGCCGTCGTACCCGGCGGCCTTGGCCAGCTCGGCGCAGCGGGCGTAGTCCTCGACGGTCTGCTCGACCTCGGCGTCGGTGAGCTCGTTGGGGACGAAGGGGCTGATCGGCGCCTGGATCGCGCTGGGGGCGACGAGTGCGGGGTGGTAGGCGTACCGGCCGAAGTGCAGGATCTGCATCGCGATGCGCCCGCCCTCGGCGTGCACGGCCTCGGTGATGAGCTTGTGCTCGCCGACCTCGTCCTCGGTGCTGAGCTTGGCGCCGCCGTCCCAGGGGCGGCCGGCCTCGTTCGGGGCGATGCCGCCGGTCACGATCAGGCCGACGCCGCCGCGGGCGCGCTCGGCGTAGAACGCGGCCATCCGCTCGAAGCCGTTCTCGGTCTCCTCGAGGCCGACGTGCATGGAACCCATGAGCACCCGGTTCGGCAGGGTGGTGAACCCGAGATCGAGAGGGCTCAGCAGGTGCGGGTACGGGGTGGTCATGGGGGCGCCTCCTCGCGCAGTGTCGTCAGGACTGTTGTAGACGACCCGAGGGGGCTTGTGCAACAAGTTGCATAAGCGGGGGAGGGTGATCTGCGCGACGTTGCACACCACGGCCCCCTGGCGGGGATCCGCCAGGGGGCCGTCGTGGTGCTTCAAACGCCTCAGGCGCCCAGGTGCTTGAGGCGCTTCATGCGCGCGGGTGCTTTCGTCGCCTCATGCGCGCGGGTGTCTCCGGCGCCCCAGCTGCGTCTGGTGCCTCGGATGCCTCGTGAGCCTCACGCGCCTCGCGGTGCCGTGACCCAGGTGTCCAGGTCCTCCGCCGTGCGCGGACCCTCCACGTCCGCGGCGAGCAGGCCGTGCGCGCGCAGCAGCCGCGTCACCGCCATGCCCCAGGGCCGACGCAGGCGCGCCGCGTCGAGGAGCTCGTCGTCGGCGAGCAGCTCCTCGATCGGGCCCGTCCGCAGCCCCTCGGGCGAGAGCACCGCGGCCTCGTCCGCCCAGCGCAGCGCCAGATCGACATCGTGCGTGGCCATGACCACCGTCGTACCGGAGTCCCGCAGCCGCCCGAGCACCTCCAGGAGCCGCTCCTGCCCGTGCGGGTCGAGCCCGGCCGTCGGCTCGTCCATGATGAGGACCCGCGGCCGCATCGCCACGGCGCCCGCGATCGCCGCCCGCTTCCGCTGCCCGTACGACAACAGATGGGTCGGCCGGTCCTCCAGGGCCACGATGTCCAGCGCCTCCAGCGCCTCGCGGACCCGGAGCCGTACCTCCTCCTCCGGAAGCCCCAGATTCATCGGCCCGAACGACACGTCCTGGCCGACCGAGGCGGCGAAGAGCTGGTCGTCCGGGTCCTGGACCACCAGTTGCACGGTCGTCCGCAGCCGGGTCAGCCCCTTCCGGTCGTACGACACGTCCTCGCCGTCCAGCCGGAGCGCGCCGTCGCTGCTGCGCAGACCCCCGCTCAGCAGCCGCAGCAGCGTCGTCTTGCCGCCGCCGTTGCGGCCGAGGAGGGCCATCGCCCGGCCCTCCGGCACGGCGAAGTCGATGCCGTCGAGGACGACCGGCCCGTCCTCATAGGCGAACGTGGCCTTCACCAGTTCCACGACAGGAGGTGCAGGGCTCACGGCAGGGACCTTTCCAGTACGAGAGTGAGCGCGACGAGACCGGCCAGGAGGCCGGCCGTCGACGCGAGGAAGCGGGTCGACACCCCCGCCTGGGGCACCAGGACCCGCAGGGTCCCGTCGTACCCCCGCCCGGCGAGCCCCGTCTGCAGGCGCTGCGCCCGGTCGAAGGCACGCACGAACGCGGTCGCGCCGAGCCCCGCGAGCGAGCGCCAGGTCGCTGCCCGGGTGGTGAGCCCGAGCCGGGCCGCCTGCGCCTGCCGGATCTTGGAGATGGCGTCCAGGAGCAGGAAGCTGATCCGGTACATCACCAGCGCCACGTCCACCACGGGCGCCGGCACCCCGGCCCGTACGAGACGCGGCAGCACGTCCGAGACGGGCGTGGTGAACGCGAACAGCAGCACGCCCAGGGACGCGGCCGAGGTCCGCAGCAGCAACTCGCCCGCGTGCACCGGTCCGTCCGGCGCGAGGGCGACGAGCCCCCGTGCTCCGCCGACCTCGAACAGGAGCGGGATCGCGCCCGTCACACAGAACCCCAGCGGGATCCGGAACGCCCGCCACAGCTGGCGCCCCGGCACCCCGGCAGGACCGAGGAGCACGGCGAGCGTGGCCGCCGCGACGAGCACGGCGCCCGGCCAGGGCGGCAGACAGACCGCGCACAGCGTCAGACCGAACCCGAGCACAGCTTTCTCGCAGGGGTGACGGCGGCGCCAGCGACTGCTGTGCGCCGCCGCGTCGATCGGCAGCATCGGCGCCTACTCGTCGCCGGTGGTGACGAGCGGTTCCTTCGCCGCGCCGGCACGCGCCTCACCCTGCCTGCGACCGCGCCGCAGGCCGAAGTAGTACGCGAGTACGCCGGCGCCGAGCGCCGCCTGGAGCGAGAACAGCGCCGACTCGATCTCGCCGGACGGCGGCTCGTACAGCGGGCTGAACCACGGCTCGTAGTCGGGAGCGATCTCCGTGATCGCCGCCTCCGCCTCGCCGTCGGCCCCGGTGAACGGCTCCTCCTTGTGGTCGCCGAGCCCGAGCACCAGCGGGAGCACCGCAAGGGCCGCGACGACGAGCAGCAGCAGGGTGTTGATCTTCGCGTTCCTGCTCATCAGGCGCTCGCCTCCGCGTTCTCGTTCTTCTTCCGGGACGGGAGCAGGACGCCGAGGCGGGTCAGGTCCCCCTTGCTGGACTGCGTGAGCAGCCGCATCACGAGCACCGTGAGCAGCCCCTCGCTGACGGCGAGCGGCAGCTGGGTCACGGCGAAGATCCCGCCGAACTTGGCCAGCGCGCCGAGCACACCGCTGCCCGGGTCCGGGAAGGCCAGCGCGAGCTGCACGCTGGTGACGCAGTAGGTGGAGATGTCGGCGACGAACGCGCCGAAGAACACGCTCACCATCAGCGGCACATTGGACCGGCGCAGCAGCCAGTACGTACCGAAGCCGGTCCACGGGCCGACGATCGCCATCGAGAAGACGTTGGCTCCGAGCGTGGTGAGCCCGCCGTGGGCGAGCAGCAGCGCCTGGAAGAGCAGCGTGATCGTGCCCAGGACCGCCATCACGGGCGGCCGGAACAGGATCGCGCCGAGCCCCGTGCCGGTGGGGTGCGAGCAACTGCCCGTCACCGACGGAATCTTGAGCGCGGACAGGACGAAAGTGAACGCACCGGAGGCACCGAGCAGCAGGGTGGACTCGGGGTTGGCCTTGACCTCACGGGTCAGTGCGCGAACACCGTGGACAACGAAGGGAGCGGACGCGACGCCCCAGGCGGCCGCGTGCACAGGGGGCAGATACCCCTCGGCTATATGCATGGTTGGGAGACCCTCTCCAGCACCTCGTGGATGGACAACGCACCTTGGCCGGTCTCCTGGCTGACGGGTCATGCCGCCGCGGCTCCGCCTTCCCAAACCACCGCGGTCTCCCGCGGTGGTCCAGTGGCTTCCCCGAAGGGATGGAGCCGGACTTCCCGATCACAGTGGCGAGGGCCGCACCGGTACCGCACCGGCTTCCCGTACACCAAGGCGCTGTGACAGTAGTGGGTTGACCAGGTACATCACAACACGGAGGCCCCTCCGGACGGTGTGTGACAGACCTCGCGCGCGCCCCCCTCTCACTCCTTTCGATACGTGTACGCCTCCGAGGCCGCGGCCACCACGGCGTCCAGATCCCCGCCCGCGCTCGCCGTGACGAGGGCGGCGACCGCGCCCTCGACGAAGGGGGCGTCCACGAGCCGTGCCCCCTCCGGCAGCTCGTCCTCCTCGGCGAGGAGCGCCTTGACCGTGAGCACGGCGCTGCCGAGATCGACGAGCAGCGCCACACCGGCACCCCGGTCGACCTCGTGCGCCGCCCCGACGATCAGCTCGGAGCTGGTGCCGAGCCCACCGTCCGGTCTGCCGCCGGCGGGGGCGATCGGCGCGGTCGCTCCGCCGCCCGCGAGACCCTGGGCCAGCGCGGCGACGGCGCCGGCCACCTCCGCGCTGTGCGAGACAAGGACGATTCCGACCTGCGCGTTCACTCGGCCGCCGCCTCGGCGAGGGCAGCGATCAGCAGCGCGGACGAGGTGGCCCCGGGGTCCTGGTGTCCGATGGAACGCTCGCCCAGATAGCTCGCCCGGCCCTTGCGCGCCTGGAGGGGTACGGTCGCGAGGGCGCCACGCTCGGCCGCGTCCCGGGCCGCCGCGAAGGACTCGCCGAGCCCCTCGGTCGCCGGAACGAGCGCGTCCAGCATCGTCTTGTCACCGACCTGCGCCCCGCCGAGCTGGGCGACCGCGGCGACTCCCGCGGTGAGCGCCACCGCCAGCTCCTGCCGCGTCACGGACGGGGCCTCGCCGAGACTCTTCCCCGTCCGGCGCAGCAGCGTTCCGTACAGCGGCCCGGACGCGCCCCCGACGGTGGAGATCAACTTCCGCCCGGCGGCGGCGAGTACGGCCCCCGGCGTCGTGGGTGGCTCCTTCTCCAGCGCATCCGTCACGGCGGCGAAACCCCGCTTCATATTGGCCCCGTGGTCGGCGTCGCCGATCGCCGAGTCGAGCTCGGTGAGGCGGTCGGCCTCGCGTTCGACGGCTGCCGCGGCGATGGTCAGCCAACGCAGGACGAACGCGGCGTCGAACTCGTTCACTTCGGACACTCCTCTCACCGGCCCCAGCGCAGGGCGGGCGTCTGCACGGGCGCGTCCCACAGCCGCAGCATCTCCTCGTCGGCCTCGCACAACGTCACCGAACAGCCGGCCATGTCGAGGGAGGTGACGTAGTTCCCGACCAGGGTGCGGGCGACCGGCACCGCACGTTCGGTCAGGACCCGCTGGACCTCGGCGTTGAAGCCGTACAGTTCGAGCAACGGGGTGGCGCCCATGCCGTTGACCAGGGCGAGGACCGGCCCGGACGGCCGCAGATCGTCCAGTACGGCATCGACGGCGAAGTCCGCGATCTCCCGCGAGGTCATCATCGACCGCCGCTCACGCCCCGGCTCGCCATGGATCCCGATGCCCAACTCCAGCTCACCGGCAGGCAGATCAAAGGTGGGACTGCCCTTGGCGGGCGTGGTGCAGGCGCTCAGCGCGACACCGAAACTCCGCGACCGCTCGTTCACCCGCCGTGCGATCGCCTCCACCCGCTCCAGCGGCGCGCCCTCCTCGGCCGCTGCCCCGGCGATCTTCTCCACGAACAACGTGGCCCCGGTCCCGCGCCGCCCGGCCGTGTACAGACTGTCCGTCACCGCCACGTCGTCGTTGACGAGCACCTTGGCGATCTGGATCCCCTCGTCCTCGGCGAGCTCGGCGGCCATCTCGAAGTTGAGGACGTCCCCGGTGTAGTTCTTGACGACGAACAGCACCCCGGCCCCACTGTCGACCGCGGCGGCGGCACGCACCATCTGATCGGGCACCGGCGACGTGAAGACCTCCCCTGGGCAAGCGGCCGCCAACATCCCGGGCCCCACGAACCCCCCGTGCAACGGCTCATGTCCGGACCCACCCCCGGACACGAGTCCCACCTTCCCCTGCACGGGCGCGTCCCGCCGCAGCACGACGCGATGCTCGACATCGACGGTGAGCTCAGGATGCGCGGCGGCCATCCCCCGCAGCGCGTCGGCGACCACGGTCTCGGGAACGTTGATCAGCATCTTCACGGGCATCTCCTGGCAGCGCTGGCAGGTGTGGTGCGACCTCCAGCAGTATCTGCCGTCTGTGCCCCCGATCACAGACCCCGCCCGTCCGGTGGGTCGCCGCCGTCTTCCAGGGCCGCGCGACACCAAGGGCCTCCTGGTCCAGAGGTAGGAAGCACGCCATCACGGTGGACCGCGACCTGATGGCGCGGGCAGCCGCAGGTGGTCACGGTACGCCTTGGGGCCGTGGGCCTTGGCGACGCACGGATTGGGGATGAACACCATCAACTCGACGCCCTGAGGGCACAGTTTGCGGTTACCGGCTGGTGGCGGGTGCCTGCACAGCGGCGACCGCGTTCGGCCCGGTCCGGTGGCCGTCCTGCTCGAACGTCCGGAGCAGGTCTGCCGCGACACTCACCGCGATCGTGGCTGGTTCCTTGCCGGTGATCCCGGTGATCCCGATCGGGGTCTTGATCCGGTCGATGGTGGCGGCGTCGTGGCCTCCCTCGGCGGACAGGCGTTGCCGGAACCGCGCCCATTTGGCGGCCGAGCCGATCAATCCGATCGAGCCCAGGCCGGGGATGCGCAGGGCGGCGTCGCACAGGGCGGCGTCCTCGGCGTGATCGTGGGTCATGATCAGAGCGTGGGTGCCGGGCGGCAGCTCCGTGAGCACCTCCTCCGGAAGCAGCGGTATGTGGTGCACGTGGATCTGCGCCACAGAGTCCGCGAGCACGCCGAGCCGTTCGTCGGTGAGTACGTCGGGGCGGGTGTCGACCAGGTGCAGATCGAGGTTGTGGCGGGCCAGGATGCGTGCCAGCTCCAGCCCTACGTGCCCGACGCCGAAGATCGCCACAGCCTGGACCACCGGCAGCGGTTCGAGCAGGACGCCGACGACTCCGCCGCAGCACTGCACGCCGTGTCGGCTGGTGACCTTGTCGTTGAGGGCGAACTCGATCAGCTCCGACTCCGGATCGGGCGAGCCGATCAGCTCGCGGGCCCGATCGATCGCGACGGCCTCGATGTTGCCGCCGCCGATCGAGCCCCAGGTCTCGGTCTGTCCCACGACGAGCTTGGCGCCGGCCCGGCGGGGTGCGTGGCCGCGCACGGTCGCGACGGTCACGAGCACGCCGGGTTCCCGGCGGGCTCGCAACCGTGCGACCGCGGCGACCCAGGTCATGTCAGGCATTGCTCAAGGCGCTCGTGTCCGTGGGGATCGCTCCGTGGCCGGGAGCGTGGTCGTCACGCTGCACGTCGCTCCCGCGGGCCGCTTCGATGGCCCAGTACACCGCCTCCGGTGTCGCGGGGGAGGCGAGTTCCACGCTGACTCCGGCGGGCCCGAACGCCGCGGCGGCCTGCCGCAGCGCTTCCCGTACCGAGAACGCCAGCATCAGGGGAGGCTCACCCACAGCCTTGGACCCGTAGACCGCGCCCTCCTCGGTCGCGTTCTCCAGCAGCCGTACGTTGAACTCCTCGGGCATCTCCGAGAAGCTCGGCAGCTTGTACGTACTCGCCGCCTGGGTCAGCAGTCGGCCGCGGTTCGGCCCGTCACCGGTGTCCCAGCGCAGGTCCTCGAGCGTCAGCCAGCCCGCGCCCTGCACGAAACCGCCCTCGACCTGGCCGATGTCGATCATCGGAGACAGGCTGTCGCCGACATCGTGCACGATGTCCACGCGCCGGATGCGGTACGCGCCGGTGAAGCCGTCCACCTCCACCTCGGTCGCGGCGGCACCGTAGGAGAAGTACTTGAACGGCGAGCCCTGGAACGCCTTCGCGTCCCAGTGCAGGCCCTCGGTCCGGTAGAAACCGGCCGCCGACAATTGGACCCGCTGGAAGTACGCGGTGCGCACCAGGTCGTCCCAGGCCAGTTCCTTGTCGCTGCCGAGGACGCGTGCGACGCCCTCGACGATGCGTACGTCCGAGGCGTTCGCACCCAGCTGGGTGCCGGCCACCTGCAGCAGCCGCTCGCGCAACTGCTCGCAGGCGTTCTTCACCGCCGCACCGTTGAGATCCGCCCCGGCACTCGCGGCGGTGGCGGAGGTGTTGGGCACCTTGTCGGTACGCGTCGGGGCCAGCCGCACCTTGTGCAGCGGAATACCCAGCGTGGTCGCGGCCACCTGCAGCATCTTGGTGTGCAGGCCCTGCCCCATCTCGGTGCCGCCGTGGTTGATCAGGACCGAGCCGTCCTTGTAGATCAGCACCAGCGCGCCGCCCTGGTTGAAGGCGGTGAGGTTGAACGAGATTCCGAACTTGATACCGGTGACGGCCAGCGCCCGCTTGGTGTTCGGGTGCGCGGCGTTGAAGGCCGCGATGTCGCGCTTGCGATCGTCGATGCCGGCGTCTCCCTGAACCTGACTCCAGATGGTGGAGATCCGTTCCGGGTGAGCGACCGGCTGTCCGTACGGCGTCGTCTGACCCTGCCCCTGCCGGTAGAAGTTGCGCTCCCGCAAATCCATGGGATCCAGGCCGAGCAGTGGCGCGCACCGGCCCAGGATGTCCTCGATCACCAGCATGCCCTGCGGTCCGCCGAAGCCGCGGAAGGCGGTGTTGGAGACCTTGTTGGTCCTGGCGATGCGCCCGGCGACGCGCGCGTGGGGAATCCAGTAGGTGTTGTCGATGTGGCACAGCGCGCGGGCCACCACCGGCTCGGACAGGTCAAGACTCCAGCCGCCGTCCGCGGTCAGGGTGGCGTCCAGGGCCTGGATGCGGCCCTCGGCGTCGAAGCCGATCTTCCACGTGGCGTGGAACCCGTGGCGCTTGCCGGACATGGTCAGGTCCTGAGTCCGGTTGAGCCGCAGCCGAACCGGCCGACCGGTCAGTGTGGCGCCGAGCGCGGCGACGGCGGCGAACCCGTGCGGCTGCATCTCCTTGCCGCCGAAGCCGCCACCCATCCGCAGACACTGCACGGTCACCTCGTGACTGTGCAGGCCCAGCACGTGCGCGACGATTTCCTGGGTCTCCGAAGGATGCTGGGTGCTGCTCTGGACGAACACCTGCCCGCTCTCGTCGACAAGCGCCAGCGCCGCGTGCGTCTCGAGATAGAAGTGTTCCTGATCGGAGAACTGGAACTCGCCGGTGAACACGTGCGCTGAGTCGCCGAAGCCGGCGTCGACGTCGCCCGTCACCATCATGGGCCGGGCGCCGTGGAAACTGTCGGCCGCGATCGCGTCCTGCAGAGTGATCACGGAGGGCAGTTCCTCGAGTTCGACCTCGACCGCCGCCGCGCCGAGCCGGGCCGCCTCCAGCGTCTCGGCGAGCACCCAGGCGACCGCGTGGCCGTGGAACATGACCTCGTCGGGGAACAGCGGTTCGTCGTGCTTCATACCGGCGTCGTTGACGCCGGGCACGTCGGCACCGGTCAGTACGCGGACCACACCGGGCACGGCGAGCGCGGGCTCGGTGCGCAGCGCCGTGATCCTGCCGTGGGCCTTCATCACCTGGACGGGGTGGGCGTGCAGCACGTCCTTGGTCCGGTGGACCAGGTCGTCGGTGTAGAGCGCGGTGCCGGTGACGTGCAGGTTGGCGCTCTCGTGCGGCATCGAGACGCCGACGACGGGCCGTGCGGGACGCTCGGACAAATGGCTCATGACGAGACCGCCTCGGTGGTGTGCGCGTACAGCTTCAACAGGCTCTGGCCGAGCATCGCGGAGCGATAGCCGGCGCTGGCGCGATGATCGTTCATGGGCGTGCCCTGGGCCTGTAGCACCCCGGCCGCCGCCTCGACGGTCTCCGCCGTCCACGGCTTGCCCTCCAGGGCCGCCTCGGTGGCGAGGGCGCGGATCGGGGTGGCGGCCACGCCGCCCAGGCCGATGCGTGCCTTGCGGACGATCCCGTCCTCGATGTCGAGCGCGAAAGCGACCGCCACGCTGGAGATGTCGTCGAAGCGTCGCTTGGCGATCTTGTGGAAGGCCGACACCGGCGACAGCGGCAGCGGGATGCGTACCGCCCGGATCAGCTCCCCGGGCCGGCGCACGCTCTGCCGGTAGCCGGTGAAGTAGTCCGCCAGCGGGACTTCGCGCTCACCGTCGGCGTCGGCGAGCATCACCGACGCCTCGAGCGCCAGCAGCACCGGCGGGCTGTCGCCGATGGGGGAGCCGGTACCCAGATTGCCGCCGAGGGTCGCACTGTTGCGGATGAGCCGGGACGCGAACTGCGGGAACAGCTCTGCCAGCAGAGGGACCTTGCCGTCGAGGCGTCGTTCGATCTCGGTGAGCGTCAGCGCCGCCCCGATCACGATGTGGTCCGATTCGACGCGAAGTTCGCGCATTTCGGGCAGCCGGTCGACGGCGACCACGCAATTGGCCCGCCGGGCACGGATGTTCACCTCCACGCCCCAGTCGGTGCTTCCGGCGACCACCACGGCGTCGGTCCGCTCGCGCAGCAGCCGCAGCGCTTCGGACAGGGTGCCCGGCCGCAGGAACGCGCTGTCGCCCTGGGTGTATGCGGTGGCGACCGGCTCGGGCGGGGACTGTTCGCGACGTTGCGCCAGGGCGTCGTCCTCGGTGGGCGTACCGACGGCGAACGCGGCATCGCGGATCGGGCGGTATCCGGTGCAGCGGCACAGGTTCCCGCTCAGCGCGTGCAGATCGAAACCGTTCGGACCGTGCTCGGAGTCGGCGCCCTCGGCCGGGTCGGAGTGCGCGCAGCGGTCGGGTCGGTAGTACTCGGCGGCCATGCTGCAGATGAATCCCGGTGTGCAGTAACCGCATTGGGATCCGCCGCGGACGGCCATCTCCTCCTGCACGGGGTGCAGCGTGGGCGGCGTGCCGGGTTCGCCGGCGGCGGCGAGACCTTCGGAGGTGATGATCTCCTGACCGTCGAGCGCCGCGGCCGGGACCAGGCAGGCGTTGACCGCCACCCAATCGGTGGGCTTGTTCACCCCGGGACGGGCCACCAGGACCGAACAAGCACCGCATTCACCCTCGGCGCAGCCCTCCTTGGTGCCGGTGAGGCCGCGCTCGCGCAGAAAATCCAGCACCGTGGTGTGGGGTGGAGCCGGTGAGAGTGGAGTTTCTTCCCCGTTGACCGTGATCCGCGCCGCTACCATGGCACATCCTCATTTCGGTGCGCGGTCGATCCAATTGTCCAAGTCGCCATTTCGGAAGCCTTCTGTATTCGTTGGCGCAGCTCGAGAACCCGGCGCGTTGATCAGCACGCAACGACGTGCCGAAGCCGGTGACAGAGAACAGAGATCGGAAGATGCCGGGGCCGCAAACGGGCACGCCGGTAAAAGGGGCTGCTCAGCAGCCGTGTGCTACACGACCCGGAGTCCAGGCGGTCTCGTGAGCGAGGCGATGTGCTTCGGAGATGGTTGACATCCGAATTCGCCTCCTTCCATGAGCTCACGAACCGGTGCGCTCGAAACTACGTCGTCGCAGGTCTACCGGTCAAGCCTTGTCACGGAGACCACGGAGACCACGGAGACCACGGAGACCACGGAGAGCAGTCGTCTGGGACCGTACGGCGCCACCACCTGAGGTGGTGGCGCCGTGACCGGCTACATCAGACAACGGGGCAGCGTCACTTGCCGTACCACGCGTTGTGGATGGTCAGCGTCGACGTGTTGCCCTGCTTGTCCGTGACCACGGCGGAGAACGAGATCCCCTTGTCCTTCGCCGGATTCTTCACGGAGATCCTTCCGTTCTGGACCTTCACGAAATGCCAGGTGCTGCCGTCGTCGTAACTCACCGAAACCTTCAGTGACTTGAGGTTCCTCCCGGCCGCCGAGCCCTGCACGGTCACCGGGACATCGACCGGCGCGTGCTCCGGGGCTCGCGAGGCGAGATCGACGGGGGCCGCGAAGCGGGCCGTGGACACCGGCAGCGCCGTGGTCTCCGCGACCTGCTTCGAACGGAACGTGAAGCCGGTGTCGACGCGGGTGGAGGCCGAGGCGGTGTTCCCAGGGCGTTCCACGGAGGTCACCAGCCGGTACTCGGCGTCGGCGGCGCCGACCGTGAAGGGCTGCGAGCCGCTCAGCGGGTCGTCGTTCTCGCCGACCTTGACGCCGTCGCGGTACAGCGTCGACGTGGCCGAGGTGTACGGCGTGAACCCCGTGTGGCCCTCGCCGTCGGCGAACAGGGGTACGGCGCCGATGAGTTGTTGTTCGCCCGTCGCCGGGTCGGGAGCGGTACGGAAGACACCCATCCTCTCGCCCAGGAGCGGGCCGAACACGCCCGTGTTGAACGTCTCCCGATACGTCCTGCCGGCCTCGTACCGCTTCGGCCGGACCGTCTCCCAGCTTCCCTCCCAGGCCGGGTAGCCCCACTCGTCGGGCTCGCCGATCTGGGTGAGCTTGGTGAGCCACTCGACGCCGTCGGCGGTGGAGACAAGGAACGTGCGCGTGCCCGGCGCCGCCTGGGGGGCGGAGAACCCGTTGCCCTCCGGCGCGCCCGGGAGATGGGCGAACGGGGAGGCGAGAGCGGACTTCCCGGGGGCGGAGGCACCGAGACCGACCTTGAGCGTGGCCAGGTCCTTCGCCTTCACGTGCTTGGTGTAGCCGGTCGTGACCCTGTTCGTCCTGCCACCGAAGGCCACCGAGTACTGGGTGGTGGCGTCCTTGAGGAAGTGCGCGTCCCAGGTCTGCAGGAGCGAGCCGTCGGTGACGGCCGGACCCATGTGGGCGGTGCGGAAGCCGGTGAAGCCCCTGAGGACCCAGCCGTTGCCGACGCGGCCGATCTCGCCGGCGACCTCGTAGTAGGTGCCTCCGTAGTCCGCCCGGTCGATGCCGGGCACGGTGAGGTCCACCGGCTTGGTCGTGCGTGCGTCAGAGGTGACCGTGGTGTCGCCGGAGATGTCCAGCTTCGGCTGGGCGATCCAGTCGGTGCCCTTGGTGAAGTCCGACGGGTCCTGGTAGACGGCCGTGTTCAAGGTGTACGAGCCCTTGGGTACACGGATCGTGTGGCTGCCGGGCTCGTTGTCGACGCGAGCCTCGAAGCCGGCGGCGGGGCCGGCGACGCCGTTGAGCGTGCTGGAGAAGTTCTGGGCGTCGTTGCCGTCACGGCCGACGGTCCTGAGCGTGAGGTCGTACGACTCCGCCTCCCGGACGGCCACCGCGGCCGTGCGGACGGACTGGCCCGCGCCGGTGGCAGTGACGTAGCCCGAATAGGTGCCGTCGGCGTCGCCGATCCTGGTGTCCGCGACGAGGTCGACCTCGGCCCTGCCGCCGGCGGGCACGGTCACCTTCGAGGCGCCGAGCGTGAAGAACCCGGCCGGGGCCGGCTTGCCCTTCGGGTCCAGGGTGGACACCGACAGGTCGAGGGTGACGTCGGTGGTCCCGAGGTTGCGGTAGGCGACCTTCTGGGTGGCGGGCCGGTCGTCGCCGTGAGGCCACTGCGCCATTCCGAAGTTCAGCGAGACCGGATCGGCGATGACCCTCTGGGCCAGCGCCTGATCGATCTGGATGCGGCCCGAGCCCTGCTGGAAGGCGGTGGAGGCGCCGCCCTTGGTGGACGCCGTCAGCGCGCCCTTGAGCTCGGTGGACTTCCAGGCCGGATGCCGCTGCTTCAGGATCGCGGCCGCACCCGCGACGTGCGGGGTGGCCATCGAGGTGCCGTCGATCTGCAGGTACCCCGGTGCGGGGTGCGGTGTGCCGGGGCGCGTGTCGATGGCGCTGCCGGTGGCGGCGGCCGCGGTGATGGCGACGCCGGGCGCGGTCACGTCCGGCTTGACGGCGCCGTCGCCGACCCGTGGGCCGGTGCTGGAGAAGGGCGCGAGCTTGTCGTCCTTGTCGACGGCGCCGACGGTCAGCGCGGCGTCCGCACTGCCCGGCGAGCCCACGGTCGAGTCGCCGGCCTCGCCCTCGTTGCCCGCCGCGATGGCGAACAGGATCCCCTTCTCGGCGGACAGCCTGTCGACCGTGGCTTCCAGCGGGTCGACGCCGGGGCTGTCGGCGCCGCCGAGGCTGAGGTTGACCACGTCCGCGCCTTCGGCGGCGGCCCACTCCATGCCCGCGACGACGGCGGAGTCGTCGCCGTAGCCCTCATCGTCGAGAACCTTCCCGCTGATCACCTTGGCGCCGGGGGCGACGCCCCTGTACAGCCCACCGGACTTGGCGCCGGTGCCCACGGCGATCGACGCGACGTGGGTGCCGTGTCCGACGCGGTCCACGGCGTCGGGGGAGGTGGAGAAGTTCTTCTCGCCGACGACCTGGGGCCTGAGGTCGTCGTGGGTCTTGTCGACGCCGGTGTCGAGGACCGCGATCGTGACGCCCGTGCCGTCGTACCCGGACTCCCACGCCTTGTCGGCGCCGATCTGCCGGACGCTGCGGTCCAGGCTCGCCGCGCGCACCCCGTCCAGCCACACCTTGCCGATGCCGGAGGCGGTGGCGCGCGCGCCGCTGCTCTGCCGGTCGGTCAGCGCGTCCCACACCCTGGCGACGTCGTCCGGGGACGTACGGATGGCGTCGGCGTCGATGGTCGGGAATGTGCGCCGCAGCTGGGTGTCGCCGGCCGCACGCACCTCGGCCCGTGCGGCACCGGCACCCCCTTCGTACTGCACGATCAGCTTGAGCCCGTCCCGATGGCTCTTGCGCAGCCGCGCGTCGGTGAGCACGTCGAGGTCGAAGAGTCGCTGGTCCAGCTTGCCGGCGGCGATCAGGCGTCGCGCGTCGCCGGGCACCACCAGGGTGTGGTCCTCGAAGCGCTGCACCTGTACGGGTATGTGTTCACGGCCCTCGGCGGACTCGAAGCCCACCATCCGGCCCTTGGCGTCCACCACCACGCGGTCGCCCGTGATGAGCGGGATCCGCTGGTTGCCGTCGACGTGTGTGATGTCCGGTGTGGCCGTCGCGTTCGCGGCGATCGCCGTCGCGGGGCCGGTCATGCCTGCCACCAGCGCCACCGATGTGGCGGCCGCGATGGTGAAGGCGCGTGCTCTGTGCACGTGTGCGCGCAAGTCTCCCCCAGGAGCTTGGGATGAGGTCGAGTGGTTTTCCGGCCGGGGCGCAACGGCGCCCGCCGCCGGTCAGCGCAGTATGTGAGGCGATCAACGGCGGGGCGGGCGTGGGGGATTGAGCTGCGTGGTTTCAGGCCATCCGGAAGGCCGCGAGTTCGATGGGGCCACGACGGCTCTGTGACGGCTCCATGACGGCCGAGCGATCCTTGTGCGACACCGGACCCCACCGACCGTCCGGATCCCAGGCCCCGCACGCCTTTTCGAGGGCCGGCGCCCCCAAGGTCGGAGCGCGTCCCTCCAATTGGCCGTATCCGCATCCGGATGGACTTCCGCTCTTCGACATGCCGCGGACACTGCGGACACCGCGGAGCCAGGTGCTGCCGGGCTGTGGCCGGTGCGCGGGGGCGCTTGGCCGTCACCGCATCTGCGAGCTCCGACCGACCGCGGACCGGCGCCGGAGGCAGTGAACCAAGCCCGGAACTCCGCGATTTGGCGGCTGACCTGGCGTAAGGGCGCAGGTGTAGGCTCTGCAGATGACCTTGGAATGGGAGCAGGTAATCGTTCACTCGGTAGATCCGGTGGCGCTGGGGCAGTGGTGGGCCGAGGCTCTTGGTTGGGTAGTGGTCCACTCCTCTGCTGAGGAGTTCGAGATCCGCCCGGCGCCGGATCGCCTGCCGGGGTTGGATTTCGTCCGGGTGGATGAGAGCAAGAAGGCGAAGAGCCGGCTGCATCTCGACTTCAGGCCTGATGATCAGGACGCCGAGGTGGCTCGTCTGGTGGCCCATGGCGCACAGCATGTCGATATCGGCCAGGGTGACCAATCATGGGTTGTCTTGGCAGACCCGGAAGGCAACGAGTTCTGTGTCCTTGGCCAGCGGCGCCAGTAAGTTGACTGTCTTGCTCTCGAACAACCGCTAAGGCTTGTCCCGTAACTGCTTCTTGGGGCGAGACCGTGTCGCGCTGGATTCCACTGCTCGGCGGCCGCCGGGTACGCCCACTCGCGGCAGTGGTCCCGGCGCTGCTTGGCGCGACCGCGCTCTTCGGTCTGTGCGGCTGGGTCGGATACATCCAGATCGGGAACCTGGCTGCCGACAGCATCACGGGCACACCGGCCCAGCAGGGGCTCCTCGTACTCTGCTACCTCCCGCTGCTGGCCTGGGCTCCGCTACTGACCGCGTCGGCAATCGCCTACTACCGACGCCGGACAGCCGCCTTCCCCACACCCGCTTGAGCCCGCCCATCACTGGTCGCGGTGAGATGATCTTGCAGGTCAGCCCGCCCTTCAACGGCCCAGGGCCTCGTCGTTCCGGTGCCGGACGGCGTACTTCGTGTGCCGGGAACTCTCGGGCCGCCCCCGGCGAGCCCTTGAGCATCGGGCGCCGGCCTAGCCCTTCAAGTCAGGCTTCCAGTCCTGTACGAGGAGACCGAGCAGCACCTCGTCCAGGAACTCGCCCATCACCCAGGCCGAGGAGCGCAGCACGCCCTCGCGGACGAAGCCGTTGCGCTCGGCGGAGCGCAGCATCGCGGCGTTGTCCGACAGCGTCTCGATCTGCAGCCGCTGCAGGCCGCGCACGACGAAACCGTAGTGGCACAGCACCGCGACCACGTCGGTGCCGTAGCCCTTGCCGCGGGCGGACGACAGCAGCCCGAGGCCTATGTGCGCCGACCGGTTGTGGTTGTCGATGCCCCACAGCACCGCGGTGCCGACCAGCGTGCCGCCGTCCAACTCCACCACGGAGAACGGGACATGCCCGTGCTCCGTGTCGTCCACGATGAGCGGCGAGTCCTTCGAGCCGGGCGTGATCGGCCGCCACGGCCGTCCTTGTGCCCGCGAGTGGTTGACCACGTCGTCGTACAGATCGGCCTGCAGGACCGGGATGTCGTCCTCGTGCCGGGCCCTGAGCCCGACCTTGCTACCTCTAAGCATGCAAGCTTCCTATCCGACTGGGCGGGCCGGCGGCAAACCAATAAGACCTGGTGGTCGAACTGGCCGGCGAGCGGGAGCCCAGCACGCACGTGATCAATCACCGGACGGAGGCGCGGTATCGGGGCCTCTGAATGAGTCAGATCGGACATTCTCCGTCCGACGCAGCTCTTCCGCACAGGTGTACGGCGAGGGGTAGATTTCCTGAGCATGAGCGCTTCAGTAAGTGCCTTGGTCGTAGCCATTGTCGGCGTTGCCGGAACCCTCGCTTCCGGCCTGCTTGCGCATCGCAGCGCCACGCGAGCCAAGCAGGTGGAGTTGCAGCACCTGGCCGACCAGCAGCGGGCAGAGCAGGAGCGCAATGAACTTCGGGAGATGCTCGCAGCACGCAGGGCGTCGTATGCACTCCTCAACCAGGCCGTGCGCCATTTTCACGATGTGCTCGCCAACCACCGGCAACGCGTCCATGCGCTGACCGAACAGCAGAAAGAGGAGCTGGGGGACGCGCGCCGTCTGCTGCGCGACGCATATGCCGAAGCCCAGATGATTGCCAGTGACGCGGTTCTCGTCCCGGCCGGCCAGCTCGTGACCGACCTGAACCAGGTCCATGCGGCACTCATCGCGGTGGAGCGGTGGGGAAGTCCGGACGCGCCGTCGATGGACATCGAAGCTCGTTTGACTCAAGCCTCGGCGAGCCTCTACTCACTCAGGCAAAGGATGCGGGCCGACCTGGGGATCACCAACCTGCCCATGGAGCGCCGAAGCGATCCGGGGGGACACGCGCCTCAATCCCCGGCGACGTGGAGCACATCGCCTGAAGGGTCTGCCAACTTCGGCTGTGGTGGCGGGAGCGGAGGCTCTGGCGAGTGACCCCGCCATGCCCACGGCCCAGAACGGCTCACAGGTGGATCTCGCGCCGGCATCAGCGCGCGGAGCAGTGTCTGCGCACCCCGAAGACGTGACTCGGCGGCGATCTCGTCGGGGGCCGGTCACGCCGTCCTCGCGAACCGCGCACCGCGTCCTACGAGACCGGGCGCTGGACGCGCCGAACGCCTGGGGAGTGCGATACCAGCGACTGGAGTCCCCCGGCGATACTGATAGTGACAGTCGCCCCGCCGCCGCACCGGCCCTGGATGCAGGCCCCGCCGGTGGGGACGCACCTTTGTCGATGTCTCCGAGGGGAGCCGTTCATGACCACGGCGAAAGACCTGTTCATCATCGCCATGGACCCGGGGTTGAAGCGTTCCGTGGGACAGGGGGACCTGTCGCTCGCACTCGCGGGAGCCGAGCTGATCGACCTCATCCGTGCGGGGGCGGTCACCGTGGACCGCGACCGCATCGTGCCGGACGGGCCGCCGACGCCGGACGATCGGCTCCTCGGCGAGGCCGCGGCAGCGCTCACTCGGCAGGCGCCCTACGAGCGGATCGAGGACTGGCTGTGGCGCCGAGGCCGAGACCTCTCGGCCGCGTACCAGGCCGCCCTGGAGGAAGACGGGGAGCTGACGCGGAAGCGAAGCGGCCGATTGCCCTTCGGCTCGGAACGCGTGGAACCGGTCGATACACCCGCGCGTCGCCGGGCAGCCGACCGCTGGGAGGAGAAGGAACCTGTCCTGGCCGCCCTCGCCTCGGTCGTGGGCATCGACTGCGGACGATCCGACGACGAGCCCGGCCTCGATGACGAGGCGGTGACGACCGTGGTGGCCATCGTCCACGACGCGGTGATGGAACTGGAGGCCGTACGCCAGAGGCGGTCCATCGAGAACTCGGCCTTCGCCAACCTCTGGCGCGGACCGTGAGTCGGGTGCGGGTGCGGGTGCGGGTGGGGTAGCGGGTGCGGGTGCGGGTGCGGGATTGGTCCGGGTCCGCGGTCGAGGCCGACGCGGCACGCCCCGACGATGCGGGGCCGGCCTACCGGGTGCTCGCCGCCGGTCGCCTGCCCGGTCCTGGTCCGGGCAGGCGACGGGCGGGGAAGGGAAACCGCCGTGTCGGCGCTCATGGACGCCGTACCGTCCGCCGGCTCTGTAGGCGCCCTCCGTGCGAGGGGAGACGCGGCCGGACCGTCGTACACGGCCGACGCGCCCCGCCCCACCCCCGCGACACCGCCCGCCCCCACGCCGACGCCCCGTCACCGGTGATCTTCATGGCATAGTGGTGCATTTCCGGTATACGCCGGACTCTACGGGCCCCCTTCCGAGGAGTGCTGCTGTGGCATCTGTCGGGGCGACGCGACCCAGCGGGCTCGGCTGGAACCGTGACACGGCGGCCCTCGCGCTGCTGTCGTTCGCCATGTTCACGGTTTCGCTCGACCAGTACATCGTCGTTGTCGCACTGCCCGACATCGCCCGTGACCTGGACTACTCCGCGCAGTCGCTGCAATCCGTGATCAGCGCCTACGCCGTAGCCTCCGCCGGCTTCCTCCTGTTCGGCGGACGGGCCGGAGACCTCCTCGGGCGGCGCCGGATCCTTGCCGCCGGCCTCACTCTCTACGCGGCCGCGGCGTTCGTGGGCGGCCTGGCGACGGGGCCCGGAATGCTCCTGGTCGCACGCGCGGTCCAGGGCCTCGGTGGCGCGCTCGTCTTTCCCACCACGCTGGCGCTCATCAACGTCACCTTCCGCGAAGGCCGCTTGCGCAACCGCGCGTTGGGGATCTGGGGCGGTGCAGGCGCCGCCGGACTGGTGGTCGGCGTACTCCTCGGAGGACTGCTGACCCACGCCTTCGGCTGGGAGGCGGTGTTCCTCGTCAACGTGGCCCTCGCGGTTCCCGCACTGGTCCTCGCCTTCGTGCTGATCCCCAAGGACCCGCAGCGCGACCGGACTCGCAGGTTCGACCTGCCCGGTGCGCTCAGTGTCACCCTCGGCGTCACACTGATCGTGTTCGCGCTGGTCCAGGGACCGGGTCTCGGCTGGCTCTCGCCCGGCATCCTGCTCAGTGCTGCGGCCGGACTCCTCCTGCTGGGAGTCTTCGTGCTCGTCGAGCGGCGCAGCAGCGACCCGCTCGTGCCACCGCGTCTCCTGGCCAACCCCAGTCTCGTCACGAGCGTCGTCATCGCGTTCATGTTCATGGCGACCTTCGGCTCGGTGCTGTACTTCCTCTCGCTCCACTTCCAGCAGATCCTGGGCTACGACGCCCTGGAGACCGGCGCCGGCTTCCTCGTCCCGACAGTGGTCGTCGTCGCGGGGTCGATGACCGCGGGGCAGCTCGTGACCCGGTTCGGCCTGCGACGCACACTGCTCGGCGCACTCGCCGTCGGTGCGGTCGGTGCCGCCCTGCTCGGCGCGACGGTCTCCCCTGACGGCTCGTACGCAGAGCTGGTCCCGGGGCTCGTCCTGCTCAGCGCCGGTGACGGCATCGTGTTCACCGGCATGTTCATCGCCGCCGGGACCGGGGTGCCCGACCGGGATCAGGGCATCGCCTCGGGGATCGCCTCCACCGGCTCCGGGATGGGCGCCGCCGTGGGCCTCGCCCTCCTGGTGCTCGTGGCGACGGCGGGCCTGGGCGGACTCACGGGGGAGCGGCTGCGCGACGGGACGGCGAACGGGATCAGCAACGCCCTGTTCGCGGTGGCGGCGGGCATCGCCCTGACCTTCCTCGTCGCCCTGCTCCGGCCCGAGGGAAGGCCCGGAGCACAGGACGCGCCGCCGCCGTGCCAGGGCCGGCGCTGCTGACAGCCACCCGACGGCTCAGCGACTACGCCGCGTCCGCCTCCGTTGCCGTGTGCCGCGCCCCGCGGCTTCCCCGGGCCGCACCGACGGGCCCGTACGAAGCGCAACAGGCGCGGGATGCCGCAACCGAGCAGCCAGGGCAGCACCGTGTTGCCCCCGACGTACACGGCCAGGTAGCTGAGGAACTCGTACAACTGCGCCGGCGGCTCCACCGCGCCGTCGACCCGCACCGGCCGGTCCCACCGGCTCAGCGGGAAGATCATGAAGATCGCCGAGGTCACCACCGGTATCAACCCGAGGCCGGCGCCGACGAAGCGCTGTACAGGCGGAACGGAGCCTTTGTCGTATCGGGAACCAGGGCTCCCATGCCTGACGTCGACCTGATCATGATTGCGAATGCGGAAGAGTTGGCCGAAGACTGGGAGTCGATCCGGCAGGGATACTTCCTGGGCGAGCACGACGAGACCTTGCTGGAGTGCGTGGAACAGCTCCGCGTGGCGCGGGCTGCGGTGCCGCCGGATCCGGATGTCACTGCGTTCTTCACGTTCGGGCTGGTGCTGATGTATGGCCATGCAGCCACGGAGGCCGAGCCAAAGGCCGCAAACGAAGCTACGGAGGCGCTGCTGGCCGCGGCCTCGGATCTGGCCGTCGCGAACGGGGCCTGCGGTCACGAGATTCATCCGTGCGACGAAAGTGATGTCGACGGGAAGTTGGAGTCCTTCGAGATGCTGCTGTCGTTGCTGGCCGGGGAATCGGAGTACGAGTGGGCGGACCTCGACTACCCCGATCAGGAACCGGCGGGAGAATCCCGATGGCGTTGTCCGCGCAATGTGGCGGGCTTCGCTCGGTGGGCTGCGGCGGCGATCCGCTGAGCCGACGACGTGGCCGGCGGCACCGCCTGGCCGGGTGGGTAGGTGTGGCCGAGGCGGAGGCGGTCGGCGGAGCGGGTGCCCAGCTTGCCTGCGTCCGAGCATCGGAAAGCGCAGCAGCGAAGGACCCTGCACAGCTTGCGCCTGGCTTCGGTCGGCCGGACGACTACCCGCGGTTCGCCCCGGCGGTGTCGGCCCGGGACGAGGCGGAGGCGTTCACGCCGACCGATGCCGTGGCGATGACTTCGTCCAGAACGTCACGGGAGCGGATCAGGTCGGTGATCATCCGATTGATCCGGTCGCGTTCCGTGGTGAGTTCGTCGACCAGCCGTGGCGTGGCGATCTCGTTCGGGGCGCCGTCCGCGTCACGCATGCAGGGGAGCAGCTGAGCGATCTTCTTGCTGTTCAGTCCCGCGGCATAGAGGGCCTGGATACGGATGACCCGGTCGACCGCCCACTCGCCGTAGTGCCGTTGGCCCCCCGGCGTCCGCTCGCTCCTGAGCAGCCCCTGCATCTCGTAATAGCGCAGCGAACGGTCGCTCACGCCGCTACGTCGGGCCAGTTCACCGATCCGCATTCCCCACCCCCGCCTGCAGAGTCAGGGCTTGCACCTGACACTGATGTCAACTTCTACCGTAACGGCATGACGAACACTCACGTGACATCCCGCCTGTTCGAGCCCGCCCGTCTCGGAGACCTGCGTCTGCCGAACCGCTTGGTGATGGCGCCGATGACCCGGAACCGCGCCGCGGCCGACGGTGTTCCGGAATCGATCATGGCCACCTACTACGCACAGCGCGCTTCGGCAGGGCTGATCATCGCCGAGGCCTCCACGCCGAACGCCGTGGGTCTCACCTACCCCAACATTCCCGCGATCTACAACGAGGCGCACGTGGCCGGATGGCGGCGCGTCACCCATGCAGTGCGCGATGCGGGTGGCCGGATGTTCCTACAACTGCAGCACGGCGGCCGGATCGGGCACCCCGACAACAGTGGCCTGACGCCCCTCGCGCCCTCGCCGGTGCCGCTCCCGGAGACGATCCACACCCCGAGCGGACACCAGGATCCCGTCGTGCCTCGTGAGATGACGATCGACGAGATCCACTCCACGACGGCCGACTTCGCCGCGGCCGCGCGCAATGCCATCGACGCGGGCTTCGCCGGAGTGGAGGTGCACGCCGCCAACGGCTATCTCCTCCACCAGTTCATGGCACGCAACACCAACCACCGCACTGACGCCTATGGCGGCTCGGTGTCCGGCCGCATCCGCTTCGTGGTCGAGGTGGTCAAGGCCGTCGCCGAAGCGATAGGCCCCGAACGGGTCGGCTTGCGCATTGCCCCCGGGCTCACCGTCAACGGCATCGACGAGGGCGATACCGAGAACCTCTACCCGGCGCTCATCGACGCCTTGGCCGACACCGGTCTGGCCTATCTGCACGTGGTCTTCGCCGACCCGGACCAGCTCCTCTTCCAGGACATCCGAAAGGCCTGGTCAGGCACGCTGATCGGCAATCCGGTGCTGGGGTGGGGAGGCCCACTGCCCGCCGACGGCGGCAGGCATGCGGGTGAACGGCTCCTGGCGGCGGGAGCCGACCTGATCTCGCTCGGCCGTTCGTTCCTGGCCAACCCGGACCTGGTCGAACGGCTGCGCATCGGCGCACCGCTCAACCCGGTGCGGGACAAGGGGTTGATGTACGCAGGCGGAGAAGCCGGGTACACCGACTATCCCGTGCTGCCCGCCGCTCTTCACTGAGGGTGGAATGCGTCCGCACAGGAGGGCCCTCCCGCCGTCGGACCCGTGTGAGGTGAGCCGTGCCCCGCTTGCGATCGGCCTTCGCCGTATCTCGGGGCTTGTGGTGGCGCCGGCGGTCTCACCTGTCATCCTGCGTCGCTGCCTCCTGTCTTGACGGCGACGTCCAGGCGCGGCTCGTCGGCCCTCCCGTCTTCGCCCTCGTCCTTGGGTCGTGACACGTCGTCGATGCCCGGGTGGCGGCGGGCCGATACGAGGAGGTAGGCGATGGCGCCGACGAAGACCACGACAGAGGTCCAGCCGTTCAGGCGCAGGCCGAGGAACGCGTGGGACTCGTCGATGCGCAGGTACTCGGTCCAGAACCGGCCGACCGTGTAGGCCGCGACGTACAGGGCGAAGGTCCTGCCGTGACCGAGCGCGAACCGGCGGGCCGCCCAGAGGACCAGTGCGGCGACGCCGATGTCCCAGAGGGACTCGTAGAGGAAGGTGGGGTGGTACGTCGTGATGTCGAGCATGTCGGACGGGCGGTGCCCAGGGTCGATCTCCAGGCCCCAGGGGAGCGTGGTGGGGCGGCCGTAGAGTTCCTGGTTGAACCAGTTGCCCCAGCGGCCGATCGCCTGGGCCAAGGCTATGCCAGGGGCGACCGCGTCCGCGTAGGCGGACAACGGGATCCGGCGGCGACGGCAGCCGATCCACGCGCCGACCCCGCCCAAGGCGATGGCGCCCCAGATGCCGAGCCCGCCCTCCCACACGTACAGGGCCCGGATCGGCTCACCGCGTTCGCCGAAGTAGGCGTCGGGGCTGGTCATCACGTGGTACAGCCGTCCACCGGCGATGCCGAACGGCACTGCCCACATGGTGACGTCCGCGATGACGCCCTGATCCCCGCCCCGCGCAACCCAGCGCCGGTTGCCGAGCCAGACGGCCACGAACACACCCAGGATGATGCAGAAGGCGTACGCCCTCAACGGAACAGGGCCGAGGTGCAGGACCCCGGTCGAAGGACTGGGCAGGTAGGCGAAATCCATGGTCACTCCGTCGAAGTCTCGATCCGGGCTCAGGGGCGGCGCGTGAGGGCTGTGCCGAGTGCGGCGATCCAGATCAGAAGCAAGGGCAGTGAGATGAACGCCGTCGGGGTCAAAGCCGTGGACAGGAGCAGGTAGCCGATACCGGACGCGGTGAGCGTGGCGGCGAGGAGCCAGCCGATGACGACCTCCCAACGCCGCAGCAGTGTGCCGTGCCGCGAGGCCGCGCAGGCAGCCGCGGCGAGTGCGGCGAGCACGAACATCTTGACACCGTCCGCACGCTGGACCGCCTCGAACAGTGCGCCGGTCCTGTCCGGTGACGCTGGGTCAGCTCCAGGTACTGCGATCAACTCCAGGACGAGCTGCACGAAAGCGAGCACCCCCGCGACCCTCCCGGCCCATCCGGCCAAGCCGGCCGTGGTGTTGCCGGTACGGCGGGCCCGGTCGAGCAGTCCAGATCCGATGACCACCAGGCCGACAGCTGCCACACCGTGAACGAGCAGTGTCTGGGCCACGGCCTGGACCGGCCGGTCGGCATACGCGGCCGTGATCGCGGCGTGTGTGTCGCCGACTTCGGGTGTGGCTCCCCATGCGACGGCGAGCCCGAGAATCCATGCCGCGGCGTGCGCGTATCCGGCGGCGCGGGCGGTGATGCCGGTGGCAGGCTCTTCGGCGATCGTGGTCATGCGGTGTCTCCCCGTGGCTTGTCTCGGATGGCCTGGGCGAACGCATCGCAGCCGGTGCGCCATGCGCCGTCCAGGTCTGCGCCGGACGGGAAGCGGCCGTCGAGTTCGAGTACGACCATGCCGTGTGCGAAGGCCCAGAACGAGCGCGCGATGTCGACGTCGCCGTGCACCGCGTGGACCAGCGGCGTCGCCGCGCGATCTTCGAGTCCATCGGGGAGAGCGGTGCGGACGAGCGGCCGAGTATGGGTGATGCGGTAGAGGTGCGGGCTGGCGAGGGCGTGCCGTCGGTAGGCGCGGGCGAGCACGAGCAGGGGCGGTTCGTCGCCGATCTCGGCTTCGGCGGCCTCGAGTTCCTCCGCCAACTGGGTCATCCCCTGCACCTGGAGCCCGGCCTCGACAGCGGCCTTGTCAGGGAAGTGCTTGTACAAGGAAGGCGCCCGGATGCCGACACGTTCGGCGATGCGCCGCATCGACAACGCATCCAGCCCCTCGGCGTCGAGCAGTTCGCGGGCGGCGGCCATGATCTGCTGCGCGCGGTCAGCCACGGCGGGCCGTCCTTGTGATGGCGATTCCCTCTCACTACCGACCGATGCGGCTAACGGTGTTAGCCGTGGCGCCACGTTAGGGCTACCGGTGTTAGCCGTCAAGCGACGCCGGCAGCCTTCGCCTGGTCGTCGACGCTGCGCTGAGCCGGCTGCGGCGGCTCGAAACGCCCCCCGAGCGCGACTCCGCTGCTGAAAAACCGGACTCGCTCGACCGCGGCTCCCGTCGTCACCGATCCGCCGCGCCCGATGGCGCCGCTGTCGAGCCGGTTCGGGGTGCCACAGGACAGGGCACCGAAGTCGGTCTTGGTCGGTTCAACTACTCTCGGCGTCACTGACGTTCACCACCCGATCCGGGCCCACTGCGACCGAATCGTCACGCGGGAGACTCCAACGCATGACTACGCCACCATCGCCACCTGGCGCGGAGCGGTCTGACGCATCAGCCGTCCAGATCGGAGCTCTCCTTCCGCTCACTCGGCCTGGCTGGGTCGAGGCAGGGCAACACCTGCTCGCTGGACTCGAGTTGGCCGTACGCGAGGTCAATGACGCCGGCGGAATAGTCGGAAGACCGATCGAGCTGGTGGTCCGAGACACCGCGGCTGATCCGCAGAGGGCCGCGGCGGCCGTGGATGAATTGGCTCGCCTGGGCGTTGCTGCCTTGGTGGGGGAGTATCACAGCGTTGTCGCTCGCGCCGCTGCCGCCAGGGCCGACGCCCTCGGCCTGCCGTTCCTGTGCTCGTCAGCGGTTCTCGACGCGCTCACCGAGCAGCCGACGGCATGGGTCGCGCGCCTCGCCCCGGCGCAGTCCCACGGCTGGCAGATCTACGCGGACTTCCTCCTGAGCGCGGGCCACAGTCGAATCGCCGTAGCGGCCGAGCCGAGTGTCTACTGGGCATCTGGGGCACGCATCCTTCGGGACCATCTCGCTCCACGCGGCGGCACCGTCATCGAACTCGACGTGCGCGCGCTCGACCCCACGGCGGTGTGCGACGAACTCGTGGACAAGGGCGCGACAGCCCTCCTTCTTCTGGTCGGCCACCCGGAGCCGGCAGTGTCGATCGTCAGATCTGTCCGCCACGACCGGCGGCTCGCCGAGGTCATGATCGGTGCTCCGGCCGGGCAACCGGAGTTCGCCGAATGGGCGACGCTGCTGGGTGACGACAGCGCCGCGATCCCGTTCCTGCGCTACCTGCCCGAGCGCCTCAGCCCCCTCGGTGCACGAGTCGAAACCGCCCTCCGTGATCGGCTGGGGGAAGAGCCCTCCTTCGTCGCCTTCGAGGGCTACGACACGGTCGCAGTCCTCGCCGATGTGCTCCGTGCCCACGGCGGGGATCGGGCGCGCACTGCCGCATCCTGGCCGCGCGTTGCAGTCGAAGGCACCCGCGGCCAGATCCAGTTCTCCCGCACGCCAGGCATCAACGTGTGGCAATGGGCTTGGGCGCCGGTTCAGGTCGTTGATCGAGATCCGGCGGAACCCGATCGCTTTCGGATCCTCCACGCCGGCTGAGAGGGCACGGAGTGCGACTCCCCGGATCTGTCGGAACCTGAGGGTGTCGTCACAGAGTGGGCGCATAGGATCGCCGGCATGGGACTGCGGCCTGTGCAGGTGAACATCAAGGCTCTTGACGGCTTGGCGGTCGGCCGGTTCTGGGCGGAGGCGCTCGGCTGGAGCGTCTTCCAACCCGGCGTGACCACCTACGTCGGACCCGCCGGTGACTTGGTTTGGCCGGACCCGGTCGCCGTCTGCGTCGACATCGTTCCCGTCCCGGAACCCAAGGCGACCACAAAGAACCGTGTGCACCTCGATCTCGCCACCACCTCCGCGGCCCATCAGGCGGAGTTGGTCGCGCGCCTTCAGGCTCTCGGTGCGACGCCCGCCGACGTGGGCCAGGGCGACGTGCCGTGGACGGTCCTCGCCGACCCCGAGGGCAACGAATTCTGCGTTCTGGAGCCTCGGGAGGTCTACCGGGACACCGGGCCGATCGCCGCGGTGGTGGTCGACTGCGCGGATCCGCGGGCCATGGCCCGCTTCTGGGGTGAGGCGCTGGACTGGACCCTGCACGAGGTGACCGAAGAGAGTGCGGTCTTTCGCTCCGCCAAGGACGTCGGCCCGTATCTCGAGTTCCTCCGCACTCCCGACGCGAAGACCGTGCCGGACCGCGTCCACCTGGACCTGCTGCCGTCCCCCGGTGACGACAATGCGTCGGAGGCGGCCCGGCTGCGCGCCCTCGGCGCCACCGACCTCGACCTCGGCCAGGGCGACGTCCCGTGGACGTGCCTGACCGACCCGGAGGGCCACGAGTTCTGCGTCCTCGCCCCGTCCTGACGCGGAGCGACCAGCCCCGATGGACCTCGGCAGCTTGTCAGGAGACCGTCGCCGGGGTGTCCCGCAGGGTGACGTTGGCGTGGCTCTCCTGGAAGCTCTGGTCCGAGACGAGGGTCAGCCTGGCCGTGGACTGGAACTCCGGCAGGGTGGCTGAACCGCAGGAGACCATCGTGGTCTTGAGCTTGGCGACGGTCAGGGCGAGCCCTTCGTCGAGGTCACCCGCGTAGGGGACGTAACCGTCCACGCCTTCCTCGAAGACCAGCCCCTGACCGCCCTGGCCATAGCGCTGCCAGTTACGGGCTCGGTTCGAGCCCTCACCCCAGTACTCCTTCACGAAGCCGTCCCGGGTGGGCAGCTTCGCGCCGGCCGCCTGGTCGAAACGCGCGAAGTAGCGCCCCATCATGACGAAGTCGGCCCCCATCGCCAGCGCCAGGGCGACGTGGTAGTCGTGCACCAGTCCGCCGTCGGAGCAGATCGGTACGTACGCGCCGGTGCGCTCGCGGAATGCGTCCCTGGCCGCCGCGACGTCCAGTACGGCGCTGGCCTGGCCGCGGCCGATTCCCTTCTGGTCGCGGGTGATGCAGATGGAACCGCCGCCCACGCCGACCTTGACGAAGTCCGCCCCCGCCTCGGCGAGGAAGGTGAAGGCCTCGCCGTCGACCACGTTGCCACCGCCGACCGGGATCTCGGGATGGTGCTTCTTCACCCAGGTCAGGGCCTGCGCCTGCCAGTCGCTGTAGCCATCGGAGGAGTCGAAGCACAGCGCGTCCACGCCCGCCTCGACCAGGGCCGGGACGCGCTCCTGATAGTCATGGGTGTTGACGCCGGCCCCCACACGCAGGCGCTTGGCGGCGTCCACGGCCTGGTTCGGGAAGCGCTTGTTGTCCGTGTAGTCGGTACGGAACACCAGATGCTGCAGGTTGCCCTCGCCATCGAGTACGGGGAGGCAGTCCAGCCGTCCGTCCCACAGCCGGGCGTTGGCTTCGGAAAGCGTGGTGTCGGGTCCGACATGCGGCAGGTCGGCGATGGCGGTCATCCGCCCGCTGACCGGTTCGGTCAGGTCGTGACGTTGAGGGTGGAAGTCGCGGGAGGTCACCAGGCCGAGCAGGCGGCCGGTGGCGGTCCCGTCATGGGTGACCGCGGCGGTGCTGTGACCCGTGCGGCGCATGATGTCGACCAGGAGACCCAGGCTGTCGTCGGGGCGGAGGTTGGTGTCGCTGGTGACGAATCCGGCCTTGAAGTTCTTCACTTGGCGGACTGCTGCAGCCTGGTCGTGGATCGGCTGGTTGTGGTGCAGGAAACTCAGTCCGCCGTTGCGAGCGAGCGCGATCGCGAGTTCCGGTGTGCTGACGGCCTGCATGATCGCGGATGTGAAAGGGGAGTGCAGCTCGATCGCCGGCGCCTCACCCACGATGTGCCGTACCAGGGGCGTGCGCAGGTCGACCGTCGCAGGGGAGCAGTCGGTCCGGGTCCGGTTCGGCAAGAGCAGAAACTCGTTGAACGTCCGTGAGACCTCGGCGATGATCTGTGCCACTCGTTCCTCCTGACCCGTCGGCCGGGCCCGACTGCCCCGCCGTGAGGATCGCCCCCGTGTTCCAGGGCCCGGGCAGGCAGGGGTCGGCAAGGCAGCCGTGGAGGTGCCCACAGACTGCGGCAGAGCCCTGACCGGCCCGTGGATCGAACGGGGAGCGGTCGTGACCTGGCACCCTATCGATTGCCCAGCCGCTGCACGAATCGTGGGATCGGTGGCGCAGTCCGACCGGGGAGCGAGCGAGGCAGTGGGCGGCGTAATGGGGTCGTGGGGCTTCTCATTCTCCAACCGGTCCGTCGGGTCCATTTCGTCCGTCCGGACCGCCCGGGGCTCCCGGATTGCCGCCGTCCGTGAGAGCAGCGCGGCGCAGGGTGCGGACAGCCGGGATCGCGAACAGTGCCACGCAGCCCGCCAGGCAGGCGCCCGCCGACAACAGCAGCAGCCGCCCCGGGGAGGCCAGTGCGGTGGCCGGTCCCGCCAGTATCTGGCCGAGCGCGATCCCGGACACCGAGCCGGCCAACTCGTACGCGCTGACCCGGTTCAGCACCGCGGGTGGGGTGTGGGTCTGCACGCTGGTCGCCCACATCACCGACCAGAACGCCAAGGCTCCGCCGCCGAGTACGTGGCCCGCCAGCAGCACCGGCAGACCGGCGCCCAGCGCCACGCACAGCGGCAGCACGGTGTAGAGCGCCATCGCCGCCGCGCCGGCGGCCAGTGGCCGGGTCGGGCGCAGCCGCAGTGCCAGCAGGCCGCCCAGCACCGTTCCGACCCCGAGGAAGGAGACCACAAGGCCGTAGGCGTTCGGGCCGAGCCGGGCGCCGATCAGCGTCGAGCTGAGCGGTACCAGCGGGCCGAAGAGCAGCACGCCGTAGACCACCCAGATCAGGATCACCGCCCACATCCACGTGCGGGCGCGGAATTCCTGCCACCCCTGGCGCAGGTCGCGGCGGAGTGAACTACCGGTGCGAGCAGGGGAGTCGGCGCCGTCCGGTGTGTCCGTGCGCGCGGCGGCCGGGGCGAGCCGGATGAGCGCCAGGCACAGGGCGCTGAGCAGGAAGGTGCCGGCGTCGATCGCGTACACGGTTCCCGCGCTGGTCAGCGCGATCAGGAGCCCCGCCAAGGCCGGGCCGAGCAGATGCGCGAGCGCGTCGGCCACCTTGAGCGTGGCATTGGCCCGCTGCGGCTCGCGGGCGACCAGCGGGACCATCCCGTTCACCCCCGGCAGGAACATCGCGACGGCCGCACCGGCCAAGGCCGCCATGGTCACCAGCAGCCAGAACGGCGGCGACCCGGCGAAGAACGCGGCAGCGAGGACACCTTGGGTGAGCACCCGGACGAGGTCCGCGCCGACCATCATCCGGCGGGCGCCGAACCGGTCGGCGAACACCCCGCCGAACAGGACCAGGAGGACGAAGGTCCCGGTCCAGATACCGAGGACGAAGCCGACCCCGGAGATCCCGTACAGCGGGCCGACCGCGAGCGCGGCGGCCACCGGCATCATCGCGTCGCCGAGCAGCGAGACCGCGCGGGCGGTGAAGTAGAGCGTGAAGCGCCGGTCCCACATCGGGGGCCGGGCGGGCGGCCGGGAGGTTCTCGGATCGGTCCGGGCGGTCTCGGCCTTGGCGGTCTCGGTCTGGGTCTGCTTCTGCGTCTGCGCGGTGGTCACAGGACAGATATTGGACTGGACCAATCGGTCAAACCCAGTGTCCCGAACGACATGAAGGGGTACTTTCGCGCCATGACGCTTCGTTCGCTGCCGAAGTCCCCGGCGCCGCACCGGGTCGTGGCCCTGCTGCAGCCGCCGCAGTCGACCTTCCCGCTGGCCTGCGCGACCGAGGTGTTCGGCGACCACGGCCCGGAGATCCCCGCCCGTTACGCGTTCGAGGTCTGCACCGAACACCCCGGCGCGGTGCGCACCCAGGCCGGCTACGACATGCTGGTCACGACTGGCCTGGACGCGTTGGAGCGGGCGGACACCGTGCTTGTCCCCGGCTGGCAGCAGCCGGTCGGCACCGAGGTGCCGTCGGCCGTGGTCACGGCGGTCCGCCGGGCTCACCGGCGCGGTGCGCGGATCGTCGGCATCTGTTCGGGCGCCTTCGTGCTCGCCGCCGCCGGACTCCTGGACGGTCGGCGGGCCGCCACCCATTGGGCCCGGGCCGCCGAGCTGGCCGCCCGGTTCCCGCAGGTCCGGGTCGACCCCGCGGTGCTCTACGTGGACCACGGCGACGTCGCCACCAGCGCCGGATCGGCGGCCGGTGTGGACCTCTGCCTGCACCTGGTGAGCGTCGACCAGGGCGCCGCGTACGCGATGCGCATCGCGCGGCAGATGGTGATGCCGCCGCACCGCGAGGGCTGCCAGCTGCAGTACGCCGAACTGCCCACCTCCGGACCGGTCGCCGACTCCCTGGCCCCGCTCCTTGAGTGGCTGGCCGGGCGACTCGACCAGCCGGTCAGCGTCGCCGAGATGGCGGTCCGCTCGCAGGTCTCGGCCCGGACGCTGACCCGGCGCTTCACCGAGCAGCTGGGCATCAGTCCCGGACGCTGGCTGCTGGACCGGCGGATCGCCGCCACCCGGGCGCTGCTGGAGGAGACCGACCTGCCTGTGGAAACCATCGCGCACCGCGTCGGGCTCTCCTCGGCCGTCAACCTGCGCCGCCGCTTCCACGAGGCCCTGCGCACCACGCCCGCTGCTTACCGGCGAGCCTTCCGCGCGGACAAGACCGGCTAGGGCGGAGCTTCGGCGGCCAGGCGCCGTACCGCATCTGGTGCAGATACCCGCTTCGATATGTCCATGCCGACGAGTTCTGGCTCAACGTCCGTCGCATCCACAGGCCTTGACGATTGCTCGATGCAATGCCGCCCGGTCGCTACGAGCCCGCGGGGCCCCGGCTCGTCCGGTCCATCGCGGACGGTCAACCGCGTACGTGCAGCCCGAAGCCTGTGCGGCCCGCGGGCTCCAGTCCCTCCTTCAGGTGCAGTGAAGGGATCTCGTAGTCGCCGAAGTTCTGCCGTCGGAACGCGATCGGCTCGGTCGACTCCAGGGTGAGCAGGCGCTGCTCCCAGGCCTTGGCGACGTCCGGGTAGTCCTCGTCGGTCATCCGGTCGGTGCCGTACAGCACGAACGGCGGCAGCACCTCGATGCCCGGGTAGTAGAGGATGCCGTGGTGGATCGGGAACAGCAGATCGTCGATGGGGCCGTTGATCCCGCGGGCGGCGTAGTGCTTCTCCGGGCCGCCGGCGGTCACCGACAGCAGGGCCTTCCTGCCCGCGAGGGTGCCCTCGCCGAAGCGCTCTCCGTACCTGGTGTCGCTGTGCTCGCCGACGCCGTACGCGAAGTGGAAGGTGAACACCCGGTCCACCCAGCCCTTGAGGATCGCGGGCATCGTGTACCACCACAGCGGGAACTGGAAGATGATCGTGTCGGCCCACAGGAGCTTCTCCTGCTCGGCGAGGACGTCCGGGGTGAGCGTCCCGGCGTCGAAGGCACGGCCCGAGTCCCGGGCGACCTTCAGCGGACTTGAGGCGTCGGGGCCGTAGTCCGCGGCGTCCACGACCGCCTTCCAGTTCATCGCGTACAGATCGCTCACCCGTACCTCGTGCCCGGCGTTCTCCAATGTGGACACCGCGAGGTCCTTCAGCGAGCTGTTGAGCGACTTCGGCTCCGGGTGGGCGTGGACGATCAGCGTCTTCATGGGAACTCCTTCGGATCGGGTGCCTTCGATCCTGGCCGCCGCGCCGCCCGGCGTTCAGGGACGCCGCTTCCATCGGACGGGACTTCCTGGTATCGGCAGGGCCACCTTCACGGGCACCGCCGAGGCCATACTGGGGACATGGACGATCTTGCGGGCTTCCTGCGGACCCGGCGTTCCCGCGTCGACCCGGCGGCCGTCGGCATCCCCACCGACAGCCGCCGCCGGGTCGAAGGGCTGCGCCGCGAAGAGGTCGCTCACCTTTCCGGAGTCAGCGTCGACTACTACGTACGCCTCGAGCAGGGCCGCGCGACCCAGCCCTCCGAGCAGGTCCTCGACGCGCTCGCCCGTGTCCTCGGCCTCGACGAGACCGAGCGCGGGCACCTCTACCGGCTCGCCCGGCAGCGCCGCCGCCGGGCGAAGGCGCCGGGCGGGCGGGTCCGGCCGGAGCTGCTGCGCGTCCTCGACCTGGTGGCCGACGCACCCGCGCTGATCATGGACCACCGCCTCGACGTGCTCGCCGGGAACCGCCTCGCCGGGCTCCTCTACGGCCGGCCGATGCCGGGCCTGAACACCGCCCGACACATCTTCCTCGAGGAGGCCGAGCGCGGCCTTTACGCGGACTGGGAGACATGCACCCTCGACGTGGTCGGGCATCTGCGCCTGGCCGCCGGAAGATACCCCGAGGACCCCCGCCTGGCCTCGCTCATCGGCGAGTTGGCGATGGGCAGCGAGCGCTTCCGCCGCCTCTGGGCCCGCGCGGACGTGCGCGCCCGCACCCATGGACGCAAGGCGTACCGGCACCCGCTGGTGGGACTCCTCGAACTGCACCAGGAGAACTTCGCACTGCCGGGCGAAGCGGGCATGGAGCTACTGGTGCTGTCCGCGGCCCCCGACAGCCCCGCCGAGGACGGGCTGCGCCTGCTCGCGGGCCTTGGCGCGGACGGCGGTGACCCGCATCCCGCGGTGAAGGCTCAGGTCCGCGACTGACTCGACGACGCCCGCCCACGGCCGGGAACACTCGACACCGACGGCCTTCCGGTCCCTCATCTACGGCGTGAAGAGTCTCCCGGTCACCTGGGACGTGTGACCGCGAAACGTGACGGGTGAGGTGGCGTGCGGTCGCCGGTGACCCGCACCCGCAGGAGGTAGGGGATGCCGGTGCTGATCGCCTCGGCCTGCTCGCGCAGATCGGCCGGGGCGAACCCGAGCAGCGCACGGTCGGCGGCCGCGTGCAGCAGGGGCAGGATCTCGCCCGGGGGCCGGCCGCGGTGCGTCACGGCGAGCTCGGCGAACGCCCGCTGATACGGAGATCCGTACGCGCTGGCGCTGTCGGCCAGGAGGTGATCCAGGTGCTGCCGGTCCACGCTGATCTCAGTCATGAACTGCTCCCTTGCGCCGGTGGCCGGCAAGGCCCGGCCCATCTCTACGACCGTACGAGCAGGGTCTGACAGTGGGCCTGGGCGCGCGCCTTCGCCCTCCCGTGGGGAGTCGAGAGGGGTGGCGCGGTCTCGTCGGCAGGGCAGACCGCCCGTAGTTGAGGCGTGGGGCCGGGATGTGAAGGCCGGTTCTGGGGTGCCAGGCGGGCAGCGATATCAGTCCTGGTCGGCGCTGGACAGGGCGTCGGTGATCAGGCGGGTGGCGAAGTCGCGGTCGTCGGTGAGCCGGTTGATGTGTTCCGCGAGCAGGAAGGCCGTGGCTTCCAGGGGGTTCATCTCGTCCTCGGTCCAGTCTCCGTACTGCTGGCGCCACAGGCTGGGACTCAGGCCGGTGCCTGCTGCGACGAGCAGGCCGGCCATGGTGGGGATGACCTCGGGGCGGACGCTCTTGGGCATCTTGCGCATCGAGGCCACGAGGTTGGGCACGACATACGCGATGACGTCCTTGTCGTGGTCCTCGTAGGCCATCCGCAGCCACTTCATGAACATGAAGATGAGCGTGCACGCGCCGTCCAGGAGGTCGTCGGCTTCCCTGGGGCTCAAGGACGCCGTGAACTGTTCGACCAGCTGCTGCTGTTCGGGGTCGCTCTCGGTCCTGCCGTCGTAGATGGCTTTGAGCCGGGAGTCGATCATCATGAGTGCTGCACCCACATCGCCGGCGGGAGCGTACTTGGAGTCGCAGGGCGACGGCACAGGATTCCTCCTCATGTGACCACGGCAGGAAGCGCGGTATGTCCGTACGGTAGACCGCCGATCAGACGGGGAGCCTGCGTTTTCGGAAGGCGGACCCCTTAGGGGCACGAAGGCGCCCTACGACTCAGCTCGCCGAACATGCGTACCTCGGATGCCCACTCGCCGTGCCCTGTTGCGGGTGGTGCCGGGAGCCTGAGAACCTGCCGGACGTCCGCACCGGAGGGTCAGGGGGACCGATGTACCGTCAGCGAGTGACCGCCCGCACCGTGTTCGGCGGCTGAAGTCCGGCGATGGACGCCACGACCGGAACCCGCGCCCTCTCGTTCAGCACGGCCGCGGCGCGGTACGCCGCTCACCGGCCTTCGTATCCGCCCACGCTCTTCGAGGCTCTGAAAGATCTCACCGGCCGCGACCCGGCCGGTGCCCGTGTCGCCGACGTCGGCGCGGGCACCGGTATCGCGACCGCCCTGCTGGACGCGTACGGAGCCCGGGTGGTCGCGGTCGAACCGGGCGAGGGAATGGCCGCCGAGTTCCGCCGCCGTCATCCGCGCATCCCCCTCGTACGCGGGGACGGCAACCGGCTGCCGCTCGCCACGGGCTCCCTCGATCTGCTCACCTACGCCCAGTCCTGGCACTGGACCGACCCCAATCAGGCCGTCCCCGAGGTGCTGCGCGTGCTGCGGCCCGGCGGCGCCCTGGCTGTCTGGTCGAACGACCCCGACCTGAGCGTCGAGTGGATCGCCGACCAGCACACCCGGATCGAAGAGCGCTTCGGTCCTGGCTTCTACACCAACCAACGGCCCCGCTCCCAGGGCGGCCTGGAGTTCGCGACCCGGCTGCTGCCCTGGTCGCGCCGTATCTCCGTCGACGGGCACCTGGCCAAGCTGTCCACCCACTCCCTCTTCCTGATCGGTGAACCGGGCACGGACGCGTTCCTCGTCGACGAGCACCGACGCCTGACCGCCCTGTGCCCCGACGGTTGGATCGAGGAGCACTACGTGGTCGACCTGAGGGTGGCCCTGCGGCCCTGACCCACTCGGCGGCTGTGCGGGGACCGGCCAGGTGTGCGGCGGCACCGGCCTCTACGACCAGCCGGGCATCGAACAGTCGGCGTCGACAGGTGCTGCCCCCTCTTCGGCCGGCGACCGCAGTCTCATCCGCGCTCGCGGAGGTACGCCTCCAGTTCGGCGGCCCCGGTCAGCATCGCCCGCCCGCGGGCGGACAGTCGGCCGCGCCAGTCGTACAGTGCCGCCTCCAGCGGCTCCAGTCCGCCGGCCGCCCGCACCTGGGCGATCAGTGGGGCGATCTGCCCCAGCAGGTGGCCGCCCCGCCTGAGTTGGTGGGCCAGCCGGGCGTCCCGTACGTCGGCCTCGTCGTAGACGCGGTACCCGGTCAGCGGGTCGCGGCGCGGGCGCACCAGCCCGGCGCGCTCCCATTTGCGCAGCGTCGCGGGCCGGATTCCGAGTTCTCCCGCCAGCGGCCCGATGAACGTGCCGCCAGGCCCGCACACCGCGGCCGGCTCGGATGCCGCACCGGGCTCCAGGTCGCGGAGGGCGCTCTCCACGGCCTGGAGGGTCAGGCGGTCGTCGAGGAGCTGGGCATGGCTCTCGTCGATGAGGCGGAACGCCTCCTCGGCCGCGCCCTCGTTCACCGCCCGCATGATCGACGTCGCGGTCTGATGGCCGTGGCCGGGCACCAGTGCGAGGAACGCGCGAAGGGCCCCCGCGTGCAGCGGCGTGTAGGTGCGGTAGCCGTGGGGTGTGCGACCGGCGGCCGGAAGGATGCCGGCCTCCTCGTAGTTCCTGATCGCCTGCGTGGACAGACCTTGCTCGCGTGCCAGATCGACCGGCCTGAGCCGATCCCCGGTTTGAAGGTTTCGCCCCATGATCCTGCCGATAGCGTGGAAAAGTTTCAATCGAAAGTTCAACGATACCGTTGAAGGCATGGCTACCGACATCAAGGACACCGCCCATGCCGTCGAGGCCGCCGCCGTCATGGGGCTGCTCCCGGCACGGCCGCGGTTGCTCGCTCTGGGCGAGCCCACCCACGGCGAGGACACGCTGCTCGACGTGCGCAACGCGCTCTTCCGGCAGCTCGTCGAGGAGGAGGGCTACCGGACGATCACGATCGAGAGCGGCTGCCTGGCGGGCCTGATCGTGGACGACCACGTCACCTCGGGCGCGGGCACCCTCGACGAGGTCATGGAGCGCGGCTTCACCCACGGCTTCGGCGCGTCCGCGGCCAACCGCGAACTCGTGCGCTGGATGCGGGCGTACAACGACGGCCGGCCCGCGCCCGAGCAGCTCCGCTTCGCAGGATTCGACGGCCCGCTGGAGATCACCGGCGCCGAGAGCCCCCGGCAGGCCCTCATCGCGCTCCACGACTACCTCGCGGCCGGCGTGGACGCGGACCTGCTCCCCTGCACCACGGAAACACTCGACCGCCTGCTCGGCGCCGACGACCGGTGGGCCAGTTCCGCCGCGATGACGGACGCGGCGCAGTCCGTCGGACAGTCGGCCGAGGCCAGGGAACTGCGGCTGCTCGCCGACGATCTGGTGGCGCTGCTCGACGAGCAGACACCGCACCTGATCACGACGACCTCGCGGGAGGCGTGGGACCGGGCGCGCCTGTACGGGCGCACCGCCACCGGCCTGCTGCGCTACCACTACTGGATGGCCGACCCCTCACCGAGCCGCATGGCGAGGCTGGTGGGCCTGCGGGGCCGGATGATGGCCGACAACCTCCTCGCCCTCGCCGAACGGGGCCCTGCACTGGTCTTCGCCCACAACGGCCATCTCCAGCGGAACAAGAGCACGATGCGGCTGGGCGACCTGCGGCTGGAGTGGTGGAGCGTCGGCGCGATCGTGAACTCCTGCCTGGGCGAGGGGTACGCCTTCCTGGCCACGGCCCTCGGCACGATCCGGCACCAGGGAGTGGACACCCCGCCGCCGGACACCGTCGAAGGACTCCTGTACGCGCTCCCGGAGGACCGCTGCGTCATCGACGCCCCGCGGCTGGCCACCGCCCTCGGCGATACGCGCCCCGCGCCCCGTGTATCCCCCTGGTTCGGCTACTCCCCGCTCGACCCGGCCCACCTGGCCGACAGCGACGGCATCGTGTTCGTCAAGGACGTTCCGCAGCGCTAGTGCCACCGGCGGCGGTTCGGATCAGCTCGTCTCCCCGGAGCGGATCGGCGTCGTTCGGGATCCGACCTGACCCGACCCCAGCTGGGACGCGCGGCCCGCATGGGCCGGACAGCCCAACCCGGCTTCCGGAAGACGACGGCTGTGGTCGAATCGGTCCCGACGAGGCGGGAGGAGCCGAACGTGACGGGACTGGACGTGTTCACGGACGTGCTCGACCACCCGGTGTACGTCGTGACGGCGGCGGCAGGGAACGGCGAGAGGGCCGGGTGCCTCGTGGGGTTCGCCTCCCAGTGCTCGATCGACCCTGCGTGCTTCACGGTGTGGCTGTCCCGGAACAACCACACGTACCCGGTCGCCTGCCGCTCCTCCCATCTCGCGGTGCACGTCCTGAGCCGTGCGCAGATCGAGACCGCACGGCTCTTCGGCGAGGAGACGGGCGACGAGATCGACAAGTTCACCCGTGTGACGTGGCGGACCGGACCCGGCGGCGTGCCCGTACTCGCCGACGCCCGCGCCTGGTTCGTCGGTCGGGTGGAGCAACGGTGGGACGGCGGGGACCACGTCGGCTTCCTGCTCACCCCGGTCGCGGTAGGCGCCGCCGAACCTGAGAAGGCCACGGGCGCCGAAGCCGAGACCGAGCCCGAAGCCGAGGGCGCCGCCGACGCCCAGGGCGCGGTCCGACCCGAGGGCGCCGGCCGGCCCGCCGTCCTTCGTCTCAGCGACGTCTCCGACTTCAGTCCCGGTCACCCGGCCTGAGTTCGGGGCCTTGACGCCGGATCCGGGCGAGGACGATCACGGCGTCGTCGGTGGGCGCGTCCGGCAGCAGGCGCGCCAGGATGCCGTCCGCCGTCTCCTCCAACGTGCCGGTCGCGCCTGCGAGCTGCGACCGGAGCGCCGCCATTCCCTCGTCGATGTCGACGCCGCGCGCCTCGACGAGGCCGTCGGTGTAGAGCGCGAGGGTGTCGCCGTCGTGGAGCTCGATCTCCGTCGTACGGAAAGGCACGTCGCCGACGCCCAGCGGCACTCCGAGCACCTCGTCGATCGACTCGACCGCGCCGTCCGCCCGGCGGCGCAGCGGCGGCAGGTGACCCGCGTTCGCGATGCGGGCCAGGCCGGTCGTCGGGTCGTAGCGGATGTAGAGACAGGTCGCGTACGCGATGCCGGCGTCCTGGGCGCAGGCGTCGAGCTCCCTGAGCAGACTGTCGGGTTCCAGGTTCTGGCGGGCCAGCGCCTTGGCGGTGATGCGAAGGCGACCCATCGCCGCCGCTGCGGGCACGCCGTGCCCCACCACGTCGCCGACCACCAGCGCCACACGGCCGCCCGGCAGGTCGATCACGTCGTACCAGTCGCCGCCGACCTCCGTGACGCGGCCGCCGGGCAGGTAGCGGTGGGCGACGCGCACGGACGGGCTGTTCGCCAGCGCGGTGGGCAGCAGCTCCCGTTGGAGGGTGAGCGCGATGTCCTGGACGCGGCTGTAGAGCCGCGCGTTGTCCAGGCACAGCGCAGCCCGCGAGGCGAGCTCGCCCGCCAGACTGAGGTCCTGGTCGGTGAAGTCCGGGCGGGTGCCGGAGCGGCCGAACATGGCGATTCCCTGCACCGTGCCCCGCGCGATGAGTGGAGCGATGAGCAGAGACGTCAGACCGGTGTCGATGAGGAGCTGGGCGCGGGCCTGGTGCATGACCGTCCGGATCATGAAGTCGGCGTTCACGGGGACGCAGACGGGCCGGCCCGTTCTCAGAGTCTCGTGGATGCTGGAGCCGGGCGGGTAGGTCACGCGCTCCAGGCCGCTGACCAGCTCGGGGGCGGGAGGCGGCAGGCACGTGCCGGCCGCGATTCGACGGGTGACCAGCACCGATTCCGGATCGAACACCTCGCGTTCGTCCTCCCACTCCACGACCTCCACCACGGAGGCGTCGCAGAACTCGGGAACGACTGCCTCGACCAGTTCGCGGGCGGTGACGTCCACGTCCAGCGTGGCGCCGATGCGGGCCGCGGCCCGGTCCAGCAACGCCAGTCTCTGCCGCCCGGCGGCCGCCTCCACGATGGCCTGCTCACGGTCGGTGACGTCCACGAGGAGACCGCCCAGGCCAGGCCGCGTGCCGACGGCCTGACTGAGGGGGAAGAAGCTCACGGAGCGTACATGGTCCCGGTCGGGACGGCCCGTCGTACGCAGGACGACAAGCGTGTTCACGACGGGCCGGCCCTCGTCGGCGACGGCCCGCAGCATGCGCTGGTACTCGCCCCCGTCGGACGTGATCATGAACTCGTCCATGGTCCGCCCGATGTGGTCCTCGATCGGGATCCCGTCCATGTCGGCCAGGGCCTGGTTGAGATGGACGTAGCGCAGGTTCTCGTCGAGCATCACCAGGCCGATCGGGCACGTCTCGAAGAGCGCGTCGAGAAAGGCGAGGTTGGTCTTCACCCGGTCGAGCCCCTCGCTCTCGCTCGCCAGCCCCAGGATGACGGAGCCGCCCTCGGCGCCGGTCACCGGGAAGACCCGGAACCCGCAGTCGAAGACCCTGCCGTCCTGGTGCAGCGCCTGCACGCGCGTCCGCCAGTAGCCCAACGTGCGGCCGCGCTCCGCGAGGCGCTCCGCCGCACCGGTCCCGTCGAGGGGGGCGGCGGGAAAGAGGACGGCGGCCGGCCGGGACAGGACGTCCGCGGCCTTGTAGCCGAAGAGCCGCTGCGCACCGGGCCCCCAGTAGCAGATCCGGCCCTCCTCGTCGATGCCGAGCACGGCTACCGCCACATGTTCCAGCAGCGTTCCGGGTTCCGACCAGAGAGGCCCGGGCGCCTGCTCGTCCCACGGTCGACCCCCCGGTCGAGGCGAGGACACCTGGCCCCCTTTCCGGGCACGGACGAAGGGCGAGTGCGTTACTCACCGGCAGAGCGGGACCCTCACGTCAATTCTGCCCGCGCTCCTGGGTTCGGACATCACGGAGGCCGGGCGGGGCGCCCTCAGGGCAGCGGTGTGCCCGCCCGCCGCGTTGACGATCTCGCCCGTGTGGTGGGGCGCCGGGGACGCGCCCGGCGCGGAACCCGTACGTGCACGTTGCCGACGGGTGGTCCCGCCGCGCGGTAATCGGCCAGGCCCGGATCGATTTGTGCCATTCGTCAGCAACCCGCCTCCAACATCACCGAGGCCCGGCTACACAGGAGGACCGAGGTGGCGCGCTGCCGTCCTCAAATGTGCTGGCCGGTTGTGGGGGAGGACTGGACGGTTGCTGACCATCAACGTGGCCGTGCTGCTCGTGGTCATCGTGTTCTTGCGACTGCGGCGGCGTACGGAGGCCCGCAGCCGCTTCGACGAGAAGTTGACCGTCGTCATCGTCCTGGCGCTGGGCGTCGTGCTCGCTCCCACCCCGGTCGGCCAAGGAATCCTGAACATTCTCGGGGAGCTCGCGAGCGGCGTCACGCAGGCCAGTCGATGAGCCCCGCGCGCGCAGGCGCCGTGGGGCGGCGACCAGGCGCCCGCCCACACGGCGGCGTACTCGGCGCGCGGGCAAGCGGCGGCAACGCGCAGGCGACCGGCTGTTCGGTCTCCTCGTGGCCGCGGCCCTGGCCATCGGCCTCGTGGTGGCCGTCGTCAACTGGCTGCCGGCCCACTGGTGGGTCCTGGTCGTCTTCGGCTCGCTCGCGGCGCCGGCGTGCGGCGGCCGGTTGTACCACAAGCGCCAGAGGGATCGATGGGAGGCAGTTCGGGCGCACGCCCTGTGGTACGGCCTGTCCGAGCTGGACGCCCTCCACCACTCCCGGTTCGAGGACGCGGTGCGCGAGCTGATGCGCCGCGACGGCTGCCGGGACGCGGTCCGCGTCGGAGGCCGCGGTGACCTGGGCGCCGACAGGCGCGTCCGTGCCCTATATGCGCTGGGCTGAACTGGCAGATCGCCGAGCTGGCCGGCGTCTCGCGGGACACGGTGGGCGCGTTGGCGTCTGCGTCGTGGCCCACGATCAAGGTGGCCGCTGACGACGGGATCCGCGCGGCGTACGAAGCGCTGTCGATGCGTACTGGCACGTCGGCCAAGACGCGTCTGCGTGCCCAGAGGAGCGGTTGGGCTCCGCCGCTCGCGTGGGACGACGACACGATCGACGACCCGCACGGGGTGCCCCAGACCGATGCGCCTGCGCCGGCCCCGGTCGAGGGTCGGGATGCCGTGGCTCGGTTCCTGATGGGGGAGTCGGTCGTCCTGGACCCCGTCGCCCGGCGGGAGGCGATCGCGTTTGACGATTTGGGTCGATGACTGGCAGATCCAGTGCTGCGGACAGAGCTTCGCGCCAGGGGACGTTGTCTCGTGGACGCTGCTGGAGGTCGATCCGGAGGACTACGCCGGCGTCGTCGGTAGCGAACGTGCGACTGGGATCGATTTCCGCGAGGAGTAACACGGTCAGGAGCAGGAGCACCCACCGACCTGGTTGGAGGTGCTGACCATCGCTGAGGTGCACTGCCGTTACGAGGTACCCCCGGGGGGCCACGGTCAACGAGCACGACCCCGCTTCCGGTATCACCGTGCTGGCTCCGGCTAAGGAGGCGGACAGGTGGGCCAAGGCCCGGTCAGATGTTCGCTTCGCGGGCTACCTGGTGACCGCCCGGCGTGCCACAGACGTGTCAGAAGGTGCGGCTACTCGCAGTCAATGAGGGAGCCGGAGGGACAGACTCCGGCCTGGTCGCTGTACAGCAGCGCGGTACCGCACCCCTTCAACCGACCCCGCCCGGTGGCGACCCTCCGGGGCCTCGGAGCGGCCGGGTACGGGCGTCGCTGACCGATCCGGCCAGAGCTATGGATCAGAAGGTTGCAGGTTCGAATCCGGCCGAGTGCACAGCCTGAGAGGCCCCGGACGAGAGTCCGGGGCCTCCTTCGTTGTGCTGCATCGCAGCGGAGTGCAGCAACCGTGGCAGGTCCAGCCCAGAGCAGCTCCACGACCTCGGATAGCCTCTGCCCACCCGGGATTCGGGCAACGTGAAACGGAGGCCGCTGTGTCGGTACGCGAGAACTTCGCCAGGCTCTTCAAGCGCACCGCCGAGCTCCCTGACGGTGAGCTGTTCGCCGTGGAGCGCCCTTGCGTGTGCTCGCCGGAGTGGCCCGGCCTGGAGTCGACAGCGAACGGACACATGCTTCCGGCTCAGCCTTCCAGTCACTACAGCGTTCTAACGAACCCGGAAATCGGTCCTTTCATAGCGCGGTGCACGGGCTGTCGAGCGCGCTATCCGCACCCTTGGGTGGTTCCGCAGGGCGCGCCGATGCCCTTCGACTGGGCTCGCGACTGAGTAGGCTCCGCGCCGTCTATGGGCCGTGGGAAGGCGGCCGAGGGTGGCCAAGGTGGACACCGGCGGTCGCTCGACCGCAGGTCAGAGGCAGTGCTGGGTGAAGCCCCCGGTCGGATCAAGTTCCAGGGCAAGAACCACTGCCCCGGGACCTGCGCGACAGAAGAGGAGGCCTCGGCAGTAGCCGAGGCGAAGCGGGACGAGTTGATGCCCTACTTGGTGCGCCGATAACGGTGTTGGCGTGAGGGGTCCGGTCCCGGGAGGGGTCGGGCCCTTCTGCGTTGGCGACGCCTCCATATTCCATTGCGCACGCAATGGGTGCTGCGACACCTGCGGGCACGACGAGAACTGCATGAGCCGCGAGGCTCCACTCGTCGACCCCAGCGACGACTACGGCCTCTAGCCCCCAGACCGGCCCCACCCTTCCAGCGGCCGCACGACCTCCCCGACTTCCCCCAGCGGGGAGGGCACCCCGAGCAGGCACCCGGACACGCGGCCGCACGACCCCCTTCGTCACCGACCCGCTTCCGATGAGTGCCGCCCACACCAGCCGCGCGCCCCGACTCCCCCTTCCCGGGGCGCGCGGCCCCACCCTGCACCTCCAGGCCACAGGAGTCCTCATGAAGCAGTTCACCTCGCAGGCCACGACCCCTCTCGTGCCCGATCCGGCGGGTGCCAAGGGGCAGTCACGGGGAACCACGGCACGCCCAACACTTCCCCGCATGTCAGTGAACGTGCAGGTCAGCCGGAATCCACGTGCGGGATCTTCCAAACTGGTGCACTGACGGTCTTTGCAGGCTGCGCCGGAAGTGCGCTCACATCTGGTGAGAGGGGCAAGGGCCTGCCAAGATCAGGCTGTGGGCTGCCCGTATCCGCCCTGCTTCTTGCGATGGGCATCCAGGAGTACCGCGACGGCGGTTCCGTTGGGTGGCCGATAGGCGGAGCGCTGCTGGTTTTGGTCAGCCTCTGGGTGGTCTACCGCGGGATGCCTCGCCGACGGGGCAAGACCACCGAGTCGCCGTAGGCGTACAGCAGCGCTGTACCGCACCCCCAGTGACCGCCCCCGTCCGATACCGTCCCTCCGCGGCCTTGTAGTAACCGGATTGACCGGCGCTGACGACGACAGCAGGAGATCGCCGCCGAGGCTCTCAAGGAGGTGTACTTCCAGGACAACGGGCGCCGCGCCGGGAGCCTGGAGGAGGTCCGCTTCACCGACATCCAATACCTGGGGTTCGACCTGTAGGGGCAGCCCCCGGACGCCGTAGGTCCCCTGGCTGTGATTGAGCGCGATGCTTGGCCAGCCTGACGATCAACAGATGAAGGCGATCGCCGGTGGCACCACGCGTGAGGCCCGGATCCTGTGGATCCGGGCCTCACGTCTCTTCAGTAGCGGGGACAGGATTTGAACCTGCGACCTCTGGGTTATGAGCCCAGCGAGCTACCGAGCTGCTCCACCCCGCGTCGGTAGGCGCAACAATACGCCACCCACGGCACGCCCAAGACCAGCCGCTCTCATCAGGAATCGCGGTCGTGCTCAGGCGGAGTGACGGGGTAGGGCCCCACCGAGGCGGGCTCGGACGGGAAGCGTCCGGACTGCTCCGTGCGGGGCACTACTCGGCCGCGGGTAGCCGGAGAGCAATGTCGCCGGCGAGCTGGAAGGCGGCGCGCCCCTCATCCGTGTCGTCCCCGAAGTGCGTGAGCAGCTCGACCGCCTGCCGGGCCTCGGCGAGGGTGATCAGCGGCAGGCGGGGCGCGTCCGGGTAGTCGCCGGAGACGGGCGAGAATGTGTTCACGACGCGACAACCCGCCCAGCCGCCCCCGAAAGCCTGTGCAGCACCGCACCACGGGCCCGCGCCGTACGGCACACTGCCCGGCCCCCGAATGCCGGACGTGCCCCTCACCGACGCCCAGCGGATTGTTCACGCCTGGGGCGTCCACATCTCCCACCCCGCCCACGGCGCCCACCGCGGCCAGGTACTCACCCTGCGCACCCTCAACCCGGAGCGCTGGACCGGCACCATCGCCGCCCCCACCGGCAGTTCCGTCAACGTCAGCCGCGACACCGTCTCCAGCGTCCACCAGGTCCCCGCCGCCTGGATCACCCTCACCCCCGGCGACCACACCGGCGAGGAGCACATCACCGTCAACGTCGCCCCGCCCCCCACCCTCGACCCCACGACGCTGGCCGGCGCCTGGGCCAAGTACGTCGCCCCCGCGTCATGAAGGGCTCCCACCTCGAAGACATCCAGCCGACCCGGCCACCGGCGGAGAAGTCGCCGTCGTCGTCGCCGACGAAGACCAGACCCGCCTCAACACCCCCACCCAGGAAGACCTCGCCGGAGCACTGCGCACCAACACCCTCCTGTGCTCCTACGCCCCCAACCCCCGGCAACCCCCGCCGCGGCACCATCCGCCTGATGAAGCACAACCCGCTCGAGGACGGCACCCCGTTCCCCGGAACCCACGTCCTGAAGATCTCCGACGGCGGCTACGTCGAAATCAGGCGCCACGTCTCCGGATTCCCCGCCCGCACCCACTCACCGACCCCATCCTCGGCGCCCGGCACCTGTTCATCGCCGGCGTCACCGGCTCCGGCAAGGGCGGCTCGTCCAAATCGTCGCCCTCGCCGACCACGTCAACGGACACGCCATCATCTACGGCGACCCCAAGGGCTCCTCCAACCCCGACGTCGAGAACATGGCCTGCTACTCCGGCCTCGGCGAGGACGGCATCATGGGCGCCCTCCGCGTCGGATACGCCCTCCTGCGGTGGCGGATCGAAGAGTCCGCCCGGCTGAAGATGAAGAACTTCATCGCCACCCCCGAGCGGCCCTGGGTCCGCATCATCATCGACGAAGCGCACGTCCCCCTCACCGAACTGGTCGAGCACAACAAGGAAGCCAAGATCATCGTGGAGGCCTTCGCCGCCAAGGCCCGCTCCCTCGGCATCATCCTCACCGTCGTCAACCGGCCGTGAACGCCGACAAGCTCGGCGGGTCCACCGCCCTGCGCACCAACGTCATCCGGGGTGGATCCCTCGTCATGCTCCGCACCGACTCCGACCAGGCCCACCTGGCCGCCACCGGCTTCGAAGGCATCGACCCCGGCAAGATCCCCGCCTCCTGGGACGTCGACCGGCCCCTTGTCTACGACGAGACCGTCCAGCTCCAGGACCCACGCTCGACCTTCGGCCTCGGCTACACCCTCGGCCCCGGCGGCGCCGCCGAGATGATGCGCACCTTCATCCTCGAGTCGGCCGCCCCGTACATCGACGAGACCGCCATCGCCTACCCGGCAGACTGGCCGGACTGGGGCAACCGCCACGAGATCGCCGCCACCTCGATCCTCGGCGACGACGAAGACGGCGACGGCATCTTCGACATCAGCCGCCTCCCCCCGGCGCCGAAGAAGCCGGCCAGCGCCGACGACAAGATCCTCAAGGCGCTCGGCGACCTCGCCGACCCGCTTGAGATCGACGTCAACTACGTCCACAAGGACCAGATCAGGACTCTGACCGGCGTGAAGGACTGCACCCTCGACAACGCGCTCTCCCGCCTGTTCAAGGCCGACAAGATCCACCGGCAGGTCGAGAACGGCAAAGAGGTCCGCGGCATGTACGGATTCGGGCCGGCCCAGGCCGTGGGGGAGCAGCGCCGCATCCCACCAAGTCGCTCTGAGGGCTTGATCTGTCACGATGCCCGCCGCCGAGTCTGGTGGCGGGCATCGTGACGTGACGTGCCATCAACTGCCATTGCACTGCAGGTCGCACCATATTAGAGTCGGAGCATGGTGAAGACTCCGCGTATGACACTGCAGACTCAACTCGTACTGAGAACCCTGCTCGAGACGCCAACCAAGGCCCGCTACGGCCTCGAGCTCTCCAACTCCGCCGGGCTGGCTCCCGGTACGGTCCACCCGATCCTCGCCCGCCTCGAGAGTGCGGGCTGGGTTGAGTCGTTCTGGGAAGACGAGAGCGAGATCGAGAAGACTGATCCACCCCGCCCGAAGCGGCGGTACTACCAGTTCACGCCTGACGGCGCGGAGTCCGCACGGCTCGGGCTGGCTCAGGCATTCCAGGGGGGCGCGGCATCCGCCCGACTCCGTCCCGCAACCGGCGGAATCGGGGCATGACCATGGAGGACCGCGCGCTACGCGACGAATGGCGACACATCGCCGGCGTTCTCACGTCCTTCCTGCCCGCTGCGGACAGGGAGCGGTACCAGGAGGAGCTGGCCGGTGAGATGTACGAGCTCCGGAACAGCCCCCTGTCGGTTCAACTCCGCTACAGCGTCGGGATGAGCTGGTTCATCTTTCGCCGGATGCTCGGACAACGGAACGCCCCGACCCGCCTGCCGCGCACGATCAGGCTGTTCGCCTGCCTGACTGGCGATGCTGAGCGCTACACCTGCGAGTACGCCGCCGAGTGGCACGACATGCAGTCCGAGCCAAGAAGGACCCGCCTCGCATACCTGGCCCGCATCGCCATGAGGGCCGGCATGACGGGGATCAACTCCCTCCGCACCAGGCTCAGCCGGACATGATCGGCAGCCTGCCCGCAGCACGGCTCACCCCAGAAAGCAGTCCGCCGCTTCCCTCTCGGCCTAGGAACCGTGGAAGCGGCGGAACCACCCGGAATCACCCATTAGGAGATCACCCGATGTCCCTTCAGGATCGCATGCCCGCCGCCGGACCGGAACCCGGGCCGGGCCGATCGCTCACCATCCCTCTGCGCTACCCCTCAGGCACCGGCATCACGCTCGCCACAGGGATCAGCGTTGGGATCACCTGGCAGTACATCCCGCCGGAGGGAACCTGGCCGCTCGCCGTCCTCGGCGCAGTCGCGATGATCTGCGACACCCTGATCATCGCGATCAGGACACGCCGCCGCACTGGCTGACGGGGATAGCGGCTCAGACAAGCCGCCATGCACCCGTCAGCATGATTCTCGTACGGCCCGTCCGGGAGTCCCGGTGTCCCCGCGCCCCTTCCGGACGGGGCCGTGCCACACTTCGCACCACGAGCCCCCGTGTCTCCCCCGTCACCAGGGCTCCCCGGCCCCGCCCGCACCCCCCGCAGGCGGGGCCCACCCATGCCCAGGGATGCTGCCGCGCAACCACGGGCCCCGTATTCATGAACGGCATCTCGGCTCAGGACTGACCCCGCGCGCCTCGTATGCTCCCTCTCCTGCCCTCCCCTGGCGGGCAGAGAAGAGGTGGGACATGTGGGACTGGATCGAGCTGTGGCTCCGTAAGGCCGGTGGACCACTCCTGCTAGGTCTTCTGACGATGTTCCTCGCCGTCGTTGAGCAGTGGTGGCTGCCCATGCGCGTGCTGAGTTTCCTCTTCGGCGTCGGTGAAGTCGTCAAGTGCTGTGTCGAGACATGGAAGCTCATCCGTGGCCAGGAAACCGCACAGGCGACGCTGGATCGCCTGGAGGGAGCCGACTCGACTACCCCTACTTCACGATCCGGCAGGACCCGCAGCCCCGCGGCGTGAACTCACCCTCCGACGCGCGGATCGTCACCGTGACCTCCCGAGCCGACGTCGCGAACCTGTTGTCGAGGACCGTCCCTCCCTTCGCTGCCGCTCCCAGTAGCAGTCCTTGAGATCCCCCTTGGTCCGGTACGTGCCCGGCGCGATCTCACCCTCAACGACACCCGGGTCAGTGGTCGAGGTTCAGGCCGTTCAGAAGGACTCGCGCTTCGAACCCAGCCACGAGAACGCGGGAAGCCCGGTGACCGAAGTTGTCTGGAACGGCCTGCCGTCCTCCTTGATGGCGGCCCTGCCCGATTCGCTTCCGCTCACCCACGCCAGCTCCGCCCACCAGGTGCAGTGGCAGCCAGCCGGATCCACTCTCACCACCAAGACTTCAGGGTCCGCAGCCGTCACCGTGTACGGAAATCTCAGCGGCTCGCTTCGTTCCCCTTCCTCGCTCGCCGCGGCCGGCTGCCACTGGGGCGGCCGGGCGTTGAGTCTGACTTCCGCGCTTCGATAGGAGAACTGCGCCGCACACTGCCAGTCGGGGATGACGATGCCTGCGAGTGGTGGTCTCCTCTCCTCGACGTGGAAGGTCAGATCCTTCAGCACGATCGCCTTCTCCGACTCGCCGCTGACAGTGATGACCAGGTCAAGTGGTCCGGCTGGGACACCGCCGAAAGCGGCTGGGTCTTCGTCCCACGTCTTCCCTCCACGTCTCTCACCCTGTCCTGGCGGGGTATTTGCAGCCTTGCTGTCCGGATCCCACGGGAAGACCCAACCGCTTCCGTCGCAGGTGTACGCGTCGTGATGGCCGAACCCCTGTTCCACATCGATGTGGATCGTGGGGCCAGGGGTCCGTACGGTCAGGCCAAGAGTGTTCCCGACGGCTCGCGTCGCTTTCTCCACCCCCTGAGTGGCCCAGTAGGTCAGCGCCGCCGTGACGACGATGCCCAGCCCAGCCATGGCCAGGGCGGCAGGCTTTCTCCTCCAGCGGGCCGGAGGGGCTCCTGATGGTTGCTGACGTGGCCGTTCCTGTGACATGCGGACCTCCACCCGCATTGACCCACACAGCCAAACCCGCATGTGGCAGGCACGCCCGCCAGATCCGCCAACGCCAGTGCCCGCCAAGCCGGGCAGTGCACCGGCAGGGGATAGCGGCTCAGACAAGCCGCCATTCATCCGTCAGCACTCCAGGCCCAAGGCGTCCGGGAACCAGGCGCGGCCCTGGGCCCAGTGGGTCGCCCAGCCCGTGAAGCCAGGGATGCCGGGCATCAGGGCGTCGGGCGACTGGGGACCGAAGGGCATCGCGCCCTCGCCGGCGATCTGCCAGACGTGACCACGCTGCGGGCCGGTGACGATCAAGTGCCAGTACATGCCACAGCCGTCGGTGCCCAGCAGCAGCGAGCCGTGGTCGAACACGGGGTCCGTCCGGGCCTCGAACTCCTGCACCGACAGCGCCACCTCGTCGCCCTCCGCCTCCCACAGCCACGCCGCCGTGAGCGGAAAGGGCTCGGCAAGCAGGCGTTCGGGGCGGTCAGAGCCCCAGTCCGGGGGCGTTTGCGCGAGGGGCAGCAGACCGTAGTAGGGCGGCCCGTCGCGCAGTCCGTCGCAGATCTCCGCCACGAACGTGCGGTACGGCTCCGGGAGCACGATGCCGTACTCCGCCTCGAAGGACCGCACCGCCTCCCAGCCGGCCGGCGGCGCCGCCTCGGGGCGGGACGTGAAGATCTCGCGGAGAGCGGCCAGCTCGGCCGGGTCGGATGTTTCCGTGTTCATGCGGGTCATCATGCAACCCGTGGCTGCGGGACCATCATTCGCCCTCTCCAGATTCAAGATCTTGGGAAGCACCGAGGGCGGCCACCCACCGGCTTCGACAGCGAGATCTACAAACGCCGCAACGAGGTCGAGCGCACGATCAACCGGCTCAAGAACTCCCGGGCCGTCGCCACTGTTGGACGACGCAGAGAATGCCGACCGGCGCGGCACTGAGTGTGCCGACGGGTGAAAGCGTGACCGCCCTGCAGCGCACCGGCCGGAGGGCTGAGTGCTGGGGCGGCTACGGCTTTGGCTCGGTGGGGGGAGTAGCACCGCGCCAGGCTGCCTGCCGCCACGGCGAGCTCCCATGAACACCTCGACGTGACGCCTCGTCTCAACCAGGACATGAATGGCGTGATCAAGCCAGGAGCGTGTCACTGACGGTGTCATCCCGAGGAGCGTCTCAGGCAAACCCACGCGCCAAAACCTACGCCGAATGGTGGGCACCTATGTAGATTGGGATCTGCCACCTACGCACTGACCAGTGCGCTGGGTTGCGTTCACCGCTCCGCTCAGCGGGGGTGAAATGGGTCCGGCACCCAGCTCTCGTAGCTGGATGCCGGAGGTGAAGGCGCCGTCAGGCGAGGCTAAGGATCAACCCGATCACTTCCAGGGCCAACTGGACGACCGGGACGAGAAAGATCCATTGCTTCCATCCTGGCGGCTCTTCGTTTTGCAGCACCTGCACTCCAACCTGCTCACCGACTGGCTGCCGGGGGCGAGACCTTCGACCCCCGGGGAGCCGAAGCAGGGAGCGTGTGCCGCGATCAGTCACTCTAATGGCGCTGCTGGGTAGAACTACGCGGTTTCGGTAAGAAGTTGGGCATCACCCGCCTACGTCGCGCCTGACACCCGCTCTGCCCCTCACACCCTGCTGCTGGGCAACACCCTGAGACTGGACCCGTACGCTGATCACATGGCACGGAGCCTTTCAACGGAAGGGTGCTCATGGGCCGTTCAGCGGCGTAAGGACGCCATCATCAACGCCTGGGGACGGGCGAACTGCAAGCCGATCTACAGCGACAGTCCTGGGCAGCAGGAACGACCTCCATCCCTCCGCACCTCGGCGTCGGCCGCTCCACCGTGCACCGCATCCTCGCCGCGTACGACGAAGCCGCCGCTACCACGGCCGAGTGACTCAACCAGCCCCTGACTGTGACTGAGCGCTTCAGCTGAAGCGCTCAGGTTGACCTGGGATCGCCTCTCCAGAGCAATGGTGAAGGCGGCGGGAGTGGTGGCTGACACGGTCAGCGGCAAGGGCTCGGGCGCGACAGCATGGCGGCGCGAGCGTTCCAGCAAGGCTTCGTGCGCCAGTGCCCGATGTTCCGATGGACTCATCATCCAGACTGGCAGCACCTCCATGGGAGGAATACCGCTCGGAGGTCACGGCCTTCGAACTCCGCAATAACCTCCCCGTGTCGCCTGCGTCAGCTGCCTGGGACCTCGTCCTGCAGCCAGTCGAAGACGAGATCACAGTGCTGCTGCGGGGCCATCGGAGAGCAGTGCAGCTGCCCGCCGGTGGTCGTATCGAACTTCGCCAGGTACCTGGAGGCATCCGTCAGCTTGTCGAACATCTGGCGCGTCTGGCCTGGATAGAACTGCTCGTACTCGTAGTCGAAGAGCAGCGTGGGCACCTTGATGCGGCCGACGACGTTCGTGATGTCCATGGATTCGATGAGTTTGGCGGGGGTCCAGAAGTCTGTGAACATCTCGCCCTTGCGGGCGTCGAGCATCGCCGGCACGGAGAAGGGCTCGATGCGCTTCTTGATCGTCGCGGCTGCGTCCGGGGGCAGCTCGGGGACGATCTCCTTGTTCCAGATGGTGTTCGTCTTCTCCTTGTCCGGGGTGACGATCTTCCGGAGTTCCGGAGGGAAGGCGAGCCATGGCGACAAGCAGCCGGGCATCACCACGAGAGCGGCGATCCTGTTCTCGAATGCTGCGGCCCGGGGTGCCAGGTTCCCGCCCATGCTCAGCCCGGTCAGGGCGATCCTGTCCGGGTCCACATCCGAGCGGGCGACCAGCCAGTCGACGAGCGGCGTCACGACGGTCTCCCAGCGCGGTGTGAAGACCACCTGGTCGTCGAAGAGCAACTGCCCCTGGCCCGGCCCGTCGTACACCAAGGCGTTCCAGCCACGCGCCAGAGCGGTCGGGACGCCGTAGGTCCACATGTCGACGTTCTGCCCGTCGCTGCCGTTCGTGAGGATCACGGTGGGGCGCCGCTCGCCCGAGGCGTCGGGCCGGAAGAACCACACCGGCAGCGGCTTCGTCCCGTACGGGACCTTCGCCGTCACCGCCGCCGGGTCGCACAGTCCGCAGAACTTGTCCCAGGCGCCGCGCCCCGCCCTGTACAGCTGCTGCTCCTTGCCCGGGTCGCCGGAGCCCAGGACGAAGAACAGCGCCTGGCCGTAGTACTGCGCGGCCCGCAGGGCACGGAAGCGCGTGGTCTCCCGGTCGTGTGTGAAGCCCTGGGGCGGCCTCAAGAGCTGATCGCCGAGTCTCCTGAAGGTATCGGTGTACGTCTGGGCCGAGAGGCCGGCCTTGTTGATCGCGTTCACGGCGGTGAGCACCTCGCCCACCTCGGCGGCACGGAATGCGGACGCGCCGAGTGCCCAGAGCCCGTTGAAGTTGAAGGCCGGGTCCTTGAAGAGGGTCATCACGCCAGGCGTGGCTCGGCCCGCGGGGCCGGCAGCCGACTCCGAGGGAGCGCGTGCGGGCGCATTCGCGGGCGCAGCTCCCGACCGCGTGCACCCGGCGGTCAGCACGGCCCCGGCCCCGCCGACGAGCCCGGAAAGCGTCGTGCGACGGGTGGGGCCGGAGCCGGGATCGCTCGGTGAGTACGTCATGGAAGCCGAACGTAGGAGCCGCACCTGCGACTCTCCTGTGCGCGACACCCGCTGCTCCCCCGAACAGCCCTTCACACAGTGCCTGAATGCTCCAACTGCCGGAGCCTCGACGGCTTCGAGAGTGCGGCGGTGGTCGGCTCACCATCTGCCACGGGCCATCAGGCCGCATCAGCGGCTCGATTCGTTCCCACATCGCACAGGAGGCGAACGGCGGTCTCCTCACCCCAGACCCCGTGCCCCTCCCTGCTTCTGCTGGGAGTGCCTGACACCTGCGGAGGCGGCCTGTGCCTCCTGGACCGTTTGGCCGATGCTTTGCTCGGCGTTGTGCTCGCCTCGGGCATGAACCTCGTGCGCTGCAGCTCGGGGAACCTCTCTCGGATCACCTTCCGCTTCTGCTGCTCGGTGCTTCTCTGTACTTCACTCTCCTGAGTGAAGGCGGGTATGTGGCTCGTCAAAGGGCCTCCGAGATGGATGGGATGGGGTCAGGGGTGGTGGCGGCGCCAGCGGCCGCCGGGCAGATCCCCCGGCGTCGGTAAGATCAGCGCTCTCATGGGGGTGCGATGCGAACATCGGGGCTGGGCGGCGAGGGGCAGAAGTACGCGCTGACCTCGGATGAGGACGACAGCGATTTCTGGGGGTTCGCTCACGAGGCAGAGGGGTTGTTCACGCCCCTGCCGGGTGAGGAGGGCGCGCGCCGAGTGCACCTCGCGAGTTGCCTCCCGCAGGGTGGCCTACTCAGGTGCGTTGACCACGTCGGCAGTCGTCGTGCCGTGGCGGGGAACGCCTGGTTCGAGCTCCTCGACGGCGACGGTGCCACCATGGGGTCCTACTTCGTCAACGAGGTCACCGTCATCGACGTCAAGCCCTCCGCCAGCGGTGCCGGCCTCGTCGACCTCACGGTGACGCTCTGGTGCGAGAACGCCCTGCCCGGAGCTGAACGACCGTGGGAGCTGGTCCGCACCGGTCGCCTGAACCACACCGGAATGTGGTACGAACTCGCGCCCGGGGACCGACACGCGTGGCTGTCGGTGGCCCTGTGGTCCCGGGAGTACCAGCGCCAGGGGAAGCCCGATGCGCCTGCAGGCCAGGTGTTCACCTTGGACGGCCGACATGTCGTTGACCGGGACACCTTCTACTGCGCGATCGGTGAGGCCATCAACGGACCCGGTGGATACTTCGGCTGGAACCTGGACGCTCTGGACGACTGTCTGAGAGGCGGCTGGGGCGCGACCACTCCGTTCACCTTGCACTGGGACTTCTCGGCCGAGGCTCGGACGCGGTTGGCAGAGCGCGTGCCCGTCGGCGATCGCGAGCTTGTGCTGTTCGACCTGCTCCTGGAGATCTTCGAGGAACGAGGTGTGAGCGTCATCCTTCGGTGAGAGCTTGTGAACAAACCCCGTCTGCGCGCAGCGGCGTCCGGTGCGCCCGCCCTTCGGGCGGACGGCGGTTTGTTCACAGGCTCTGAGCTGAACCGCTGACGGGGTGGTTCCGGAATACGCCAGAGACCTGCCTTCTGCCAGCGGCAGAACACCGGCCCGACCGGGCTCGACGATCACTACAGTCCAGGCTCATGACGACAGTTACAACGCGCACGATCGAATACGCGGCCGACGGCCTGACGATGATCGGGCACCTCGCGCTCCCGGCCGGTGTCGACCGCCGGCCCGCGGTCCTGGTCGGGCCCGAGGGGGTGGGGCTCAGCGACGTCGAGCGCCGCCGGGCCGATGCGCTCGCCGAGCTGGGATACGTGGCGCTGGCCTTCGACCTCCACGGCGGGCGCTATTTGGGCGACCCTGAGGAGATGTTGGCCCGTTGCATGCCGCTGCTCGCCGACCCTGACCGGATGCGAGGCATCGGCCACGCGGCGCTCGACGTGCTCCGCGCCGAGCCGCGGACCGACCCGGACCGGATCGCCGCCGTCGGCTACGGCACCGGGGGCGCAATCGCGCTGGAACTCGGGCGCGACGGCGTCGACCTGCGCGCGATCGCGACAGTCAACGGACTGACCACGGGCCGACCAGGCGAGACGGCGCGCATTCACTGCCCGGTGTGGGCCGGGGTCGGGTCGGAAGACCCGATCATGCCGCCCGCGCAACGAGACGCATTCACCGCCGAGATGCAGGCTGCGGGCGTCGACTGGCGCCTCGTGGTCTACGGCGGCGCCTTGCACGCCTTCCATCACCCACCGGTCGACCACATCGTGCTTCCCGGGGTCGGTTATCACCCTCAGCACGCGCAGCGAGCTTGGCGGGACGTCGTCGACCTGCTCGCCGAGTGCCTGCCGATAACGGAGTGATCTGGGCAGACTGGGGTTTGTTCACAGGCCCGTCCTTGCGCCAGGCACGGGCAGTGCAAGGTGCAAGGACGGACGAGGAGTCACACGTTCCAGGTCGTGTCGGACTTGTGGTGGCGCCAGAGCCGGTCAGCGCTGTTGAGGTCCTGGTCCAGGTGCACGGTGTTCCAGCTGCCGTTCCCCTGGTAGTTGTTCAGCGTGAGGGCGATCTTGGTGTTCACGCTGGGGCCCGCCAGCATCACGGCGGAGGGCCCGACCCGGCACGCCCCGAACAGCCCCGGTCGCCTGACCGACGCCCGAATCGGCTTCCTCCTGAAGGGAATCGACCAGCGCCGTATCGGCCGTGACGGCAAGGGCTTCTCCCTCGTCGAAGCATGGGACATCCGCCGCCACCTGATCCGCGTTTTCGGGTTCGGCGGCTTCGACACCGACCTGCTGGAGACGACGCTCGTTGGCGAGAAGGCTGTCCCCGACGGCCCCGACGGCCCCGACGGCCCCGACGGCCCCGACGGCCCCGACGGCCCCGACGGCCCCGACGGCCCCGACGGCCCCGACCGCTCCAAGTACACCGTCGTCTACCGCGTCGCCGTGAAACTGACCGTGAAGGTCAACGGCATCGAGCTCGGCCACTGGCACGGCATCGCCACCGGCGACGCCACGAGCCAGCCGTCGCTGGCAGACACGCCCACGACCGGAGCGCCGCCTGATAATCCGCCGTAAGACACTGCGTGGGGACACGACTGACGGCCTCTGCGGGGCTGGCGGTGCCTCCGAGGGCTCACGCCAGGTCGGAGAACAGGTCCGCACCGCGCTGACCCCCTGCGCGCCTGGCAGTGGACGTCCACAACGCCAACCACCCCGAGACCGCGCACGACTGCGCGGACATCTCTCAGGTCTACCCGCGGCGCTACCCGAACACCACGTTCGCCTGGTTCAGCCCCAGCTGCACGAGGGCCGTGCAGGCGTGGAAGAACCCGGCCCGACGTACGGCAGGTACAAGACGCAGTACGTGTGGCGGTGCCCGACCGCCCGGTGCCACCGCGAGGTCTTCCTCGCTGTCCGGCCCGCGTTGGATGCGATCGACTGGGCGCTGCCTGCGCAGCGCATCAGCGACCGGGACCAGCCGCTCGCGGACAAGACGATGAGGCGGATCCCGGGACGGCTTCGAGGCGTACGCAAAGCCGATATCCCCACGGTGACCCCCGTCGACCGGCACGCGCTGCTGCCGGGCGGCACGGTCGCCTCGGTCGAGGACCTCGGAAGCCGCAGACTCTTCGCGCGCTCCGACTCGTCGATCGTCTGCGCGCGCCTAGACCCTCCCGCAGGGAGGTCGGGAGGGGCGGCGCGGCCCCGCCCGCCCGGGGCAGGCGGGGCCGTTGCGCGAGCCCGTCTCCGGGGGTGGACTGCGAGGACCGCGCACCGACACACTGCCACCGGGGGAGCCGGTGCAACAGGGTTGTGCATGAAAGAACCTGCGGCATATGCGGGTACCCATTCGGTGCTGCTCCCCGGGACGGCACTCCGTCAACCGAGTCGGTGGATCCGTGGGATCGGCTCGCGCGCCGGCCGGCGGGAGGTCTCGCTGCGCTTGAAGTCCGCGTCCACCGGCGGCCCGCCCAAGTGCCTGTGCCCATGCCATGCACGATGAAATGGGGCTGAGGAGCCAACCCGGCCCGTGCATACTTGGGCGGCATGGCGTCTGCTGAGCGCTTGCTTGCCTTCGAGGCCATGTCGTTCCTGCTGATCGGGATCCCCGGGCCCAGCGTGCTGTTCGTGATCGGACGAGCGTTGGCGCAGCGCGCCGCGCTGACCACAGTGGTGGGGACTACGTTGGGTGCTTATGTGCTCATCTGTCTTGACGGTGCTGAAGCTCGTCGGCGCCGCCTATCTGGTGTGCCTGGGTGTCAAGGCGTGGCGCCAACACGGCTGTCGGCGGGCACACCATGATCGGCCTTGGGTGCCACCGTCGCCGCGACAGGATGCAAGGACTGAGCGGGCAACTCGCCGGGCAGCAGCCCGGTGCCGGTGGGGACAGTGACCGGGTCGCCCGTGCGTGCGGGCGGGGCGGAACCTGCGGCATGACCTCAACTCGGCTGCCCCAGGCTGCAGGAGTGGCGCTGCACCCTGGACTCAACCATGGCCGTCAACACGAGCTTGCAGTGTCGTTCCTGGCTACCGGGCCAGCTCATGGCACACCTCGGCTGTCAGTCCGTCTGCGTTGTCGAGAGCGGCAGCGAGCGTGTCCGGAGTGGTGCCGAGTGCGGCAAACAGCTCGTGAGCCCGGTCGGCGAAATCGGCGGGGGCAACGGCAAGTTCGCCTGCGGCCCGTACCGCTCCCTTCTCGTTGAGCACCCAGGACCTGGTATGCGCGTGGAGCGCATGCACGAGAAGTCCGACAGCTCGGAAGAGGCAGCCGGCGACGTGGAAGACATCACCGCGAGCTGCCCCCTTGCGGGCGCCGGCCAGGATGAACGGCGCCTCCCATTGAGCGTTGTCGATGAGTGCTTCGCGTAGCGGCTCGGGATAGTGGCGAGTCTGCCCCTGCAGGGTCTGAAGCTCACCGCTGGGGTCGGCCAGAACGTGCCCCAGGGCCACCTCGCCGGCATAGGCGTGGGAGTACACGCCCAGTGGGTGCCCCGGCTGGGTACCGATCTCGAACTGCCCAGCGCGGCACTGCTGCCAGATGCGGTGCACCCGGTCCAGGTCGCGATAGATCCAGTCGATGCGATGGCCGTCGACCGTCAGCCAGGCGCCGCCGTCCACCCACGGTCCCCAGCCGCCAGGCTCGGTCACCTCCACCGGCCCACCGGTCAACTCGGCCGCCAGCAGACGCAGGGCAGCGGTATCCATCGGCAGCCGGTAATACAAGCCCAGATCGAAGTCGGAATCGGGAACGTGCGTTCCTCTGGCCCGGCTACCGCCCAGACACACCCCGACGACGCCGCTGACATCGGTCAGCCGGTTCGCGATCTCCGTCAAGCGATCCACGACCCACAGTCTGCAGAGGTGGATCACCGTCCGCGACCCTTTTACCGGCGCCGCAGACCAGTGCGCTCGCGCTCGGCTACGGTTCCGCAGCCGCTGCGGCCGGCTCGCGGCAGCTGCGTGGGGAGTGCGGTCGCCACGCGAAGGATTCGGGTTGCATCAGAGCCCTCCTCAGGGGGCGGCGTGCGCCGGTGGGAATCAGCCACGGGAGGGGCGCGCGGGGCAGGTAGTCCGGGTGCGGATGAATAAGATCCGAGCACGTACGGTCGCCTCCGCGCAAGGGTTCGCACCCCTCGTCTTCATCGCCCATTCAGAGGCCTCGATCGAGGGTGTGAGGCGAGTGTGGAGAAAGTGCCAGGTCAGGCCTGTTTGGCGTGGAGGTGGCGCGCTGGTTGGCGTAGAAACCGGCCATCAAATCGGGTCGACCCTCTTGCCAGAGTGAGATCGTACGTGCTCGGATTAATCCCGTCGGCGGCGCTCCGGAGTGCCGCATCCTGCGACGTCGGTTTCCCTCCGCATGGCTTGATCCATGCCCTCACTCGTATGCCCGAACCGGCGACCAACTCGTCTCACCAACCTCCCATCCCTAGGAGCGAGACATGTTTGACCTCACCTCTGTTGATCTGCTCGACGCGTTCACCCGGGAGCTGGAGCTGTGCAAGCTCACGCCCGGCGAGCACGTCGTCGTCCTGTCCGAGCCGAGCAGTCGCGGTGACTACGTCGCCGCCGCCTTCGGTGCGGCGAAGGCCTGTGGCGCGCACGTCATCGCCGCCACCGTTCCCGGCGGAAACCCCTCTCCCACCGACAGCACCCACACCGGCGCCGGCCCCGGCCTGACCGCTGTGCTGAACGACCGCACCGCCCAGGAGCTGCTCAAAGCCGCAAACCTCGTCGTGGACCTCACGCGGGAAGGCTTCATCCACGCCCCTCTCCAGCAGGAGATCCTGCGCACCGGCACCCGCATTCTCTTCGTCTGCGACGCGCCGGACGTCCTCATCCGCAATCTGCCCAAGCCGGAGGACAAGGCCGAGGTCCTCAAGGGCGTCGAGCTGGTGAAGAGCGCCTCCACGATGCGGGTGACCTCCGAAGCCGGTACCGACCTGACCGTCGAACTGCCGGGCTCCAAGCCCGAGTTCCAGGTGGGCTTCGCCGACGACCCGGGCCGCTGGGACCACTGGCCGAGCACCATGGTGCTCTGCTGGCCGCAGTTCTCCGACGGCCGGATCGTGCTGGCCGAGGGCGACATCCTGCTGCCGTTCAAGGAGTACGTGCGTCAGCCGGTCACCCTGGAGATCGCCGGCGGGCGCATCGAGAAGGTCTCAGGCGGCGCCGAGGCCCATCTGCTGAACACGTTCTTCGACGACGCGAACGACGAATGGGCGCGCAGCCTGTCCCACATGGGCTGGGGCCTGATGCGCACCGCCGACTGGTTCGCCACCGCCCTGTACGGCAAGGAAGAGCTGATGGGCATGGACGCCCGGGCGTTCGCCGGCAACTTCCTCTGGTCCACCGGGCCGCACCCCGTCCTCGGCCGTGAGTCGTACGCACACCTCGACATCGCCATGCGGGACTGCACCGTGTCCGTCGACGACCAGGACGTCGTCAGCGCGGGCCGACTCGTCGACTTCTGATCACTGCCTGCCGCACCCGCATCTGGAGAACTCATGGCATCCACCCAATCGTTCGAAGTCGTCATCGTCGGAGGCGGGCTCGGCGGGATGACGGCCGCGCTGGCCCTGCGCCAGCGAGGCCTCGGCGTCACCGTGCTCGAACAGGCACCGCAGTTCGGCGAGATCGGCGCCGGCATCCAGACGGCGCCCAACGCGAGCCGCATCCTGTTCGGGCTCGGACTGCGCAAGCAGCTGGAGGCCATCCACACCGAGCCCCAGGACCAGGTGCGGCGCAGGTGGAAGGACGGCAGCATCATCGGGCTGACCCAGCTCGGCGACGCCTGCAAGCAGCGCTACAACGCCCCGTACTGGCACTACCACCGCGCCGACCTGCACGGCGTCCTCACGGACGCCTGCATCGACCCGGCCGGTCCCGGACCGGTCGTCGCACTGCACACCGGAAGCACGGTCACCGAGCTGGACCGCAGCAACCCCCGACGGCCTGCCGCCGTGACCGAGGACGGCCGACGCTTCGAAGCCGATGTGCTGATCGGCGCCGACGGCATCCGTTCCCGCGTCCGCGACCTCATGGGCCTCCCGGACACCCTGCAGTTCTCCGGCGAGATGGCCTTCCGTGCCCTGATCCCGGGCGACCTCATCGCCGCCGACCCGGCGACGCGATTCCTGATGGACCGCTTCCAGAGCACCATCTGGTACGGCCCCGAACGGCACCTGGTCCACTACGTGATCCGCGGCGGCGAGTACCTCAACGTCGTCGGCTGCGTCCCGTGCACCGACGACGTCGCCGAGAAGTGGACCGCCCAGGCCGGCGCCGACGAGCTCGTGAACGCCTACCCCGGCTGGGACGACCGCGTCGCGGCGATGCTGTCCAAGGCCAAGGACGACGTCATGAGCTTCGCCCTCCACCACCGCCGACGCGACCCCGTCTGGGCGGACGGCCGCGTCGCCCTCCTGGGCGACGCCTGCCACGCCATGCTGCCCTACCAGGCGCAGGGCGCCTCCCAGGCCATGGAGGACGCCGCCGTCCTGGCGGAGGAACTGGGCCGAACCACCGTCGACGGCACCGAGCTCGCGCTGCGCCGCTACGTCGACCGGCGCGCCAAGCACGCCGGCATGGTCCAGGACGCCTCGCTGCAGAACAAGACCTTCTACCACTACCCGGACGGCCCTCGTCAGGAGGCCCGCGACGAGCTGCTCAAGCGCGGATTCGACGGAGAGTCCGACGTGTCCTACGACTGGTTGTGGAGCGGCACCCCGCTCAACGACCCGGATCTGGGCGCCTACGACTACCGCTTCGCCCGCTGACCCAGCCCGGGCCCCTCCCTCCCAGACCCCAGCCCCACCCCGCTCTTCCACCCCCGGTGTCCGCCCCGCGCGGGCGCGTCCCCCTCGAACACCCCCGTGGAGCGAACGTGAAAACAGGCGACCAGATTGTTCAGGACCTCCCATGGAGATGGGGCGTCCAGGGAAAGATCTTCATCATCGGCGGTCTCGGCTACCTCTTCGACGCCTACGACATCGCGCTCAACGGCTTCCTGATGCCGCTGCTGGGTGAGCACTTCGATCTGACGCTCTCCCAGCGCGGCCTCGTGGCCACCGCCAACCTCGTCGGTATGGCCCTGGGCGCCGTCGTCTGGGGCGCGGTCGCGGACCGTATCGGCCGCAAGAAGGCCTTCAGCGTCACCCTGCTGATCTTCGCGCTGTTCTCGGTGCTCGGCGCCTTCGCCCCGAACTACGCCGTCTTCCTGGCCCTGCGATTCGTCGCCGGCGTCGGACTCGGCGGCTGCATTCCCGTCGACTACGCCCTGGTGGCGGAGTTCTCGCCGAGGAAGTACCGCGGGCGGGTCCTCACCGCGCTGGACGTGTGGTGGCCGATCGGCGTGACCCTGTGCGGTCTGGTGTCGACCATGATGCTGACACTCGACGACAACTGGCGATGGATGCTCGCCACCATGAGCCTCCCGGCGCTGCTGCTCTTCTGGGTGCGCCGGGGCATCCCGGAGTCGCCGGTCTACCTCAGCAAGAAGGGCAGGGAGGCCGAGGCCCGCGCCGTCATCGACGATCTGGTCGTCCGCACCGGAGCGCCGGTCGAGCCGTACGTCATCCCCGCCCCGGTGGAGGAGACCAGGTCGAGGGGGCCTCGGGCCGCCTACGAACAGCTCCGCGACGTCTGGAAGTTCAGCCCGCGCATCACCTCCGCCGCCTGGCTGCTCTTCGCCAGCGTCATGCTCGTGTACTACGCGGCGCTGAGCTGGATGCCGTCCATCCTCAAGGAGCAGGGCCTCGGCGACACGGCCGCCTTCATGAGTACGACGCTGATGAGCGGCGTCGGCATCCTCGGTGTCCTGGTGTCCACCGCGCTGGTCGACGTGGTGGGCCGGAAATGGCTCATCGGAATCACGGCCCCGCTCGCCGCGCTCGCCCTGGTGGCGTTCGCGCTGATGCTGGACATGCCGACGGGGTCCGTCGTCGCCATCGCCGTCTTCGGCCTCCTGATGCAGCTGACCATCCCCGCCATGTACGCCTATGTGTCCGAGCTGTACCCGACGCTGCTGCGGGCCAGCGGCTTCGGCTGGGCGTCGTCCTTCAGCCGGGTGCTGACCGGCTTCGCCCCGCTGCTGTTCGGTTCGGTCATGTGGCCACTTCTGGGGCTGCCGCTCACCTTCGCCGTGCTCGCCCTGGCCGTCGTGGGGTCCGTCGTCTGGACGGCGGTCGCGGCCCCCGAGACCAAGGGGCGAGCGCTCGACGACGACGCCGAGGACCTCTTGGGACCCGAGCCGGTCGAGGCCCCCGTACCGGCATCCGGTCGGGCGGTGCTCTGAGGGTTCGCCCACCTGACCGGGCCCACCTCCCCGTCAGACTCCGTACGACAGGAGAACCATGAAGCCCGCTCCCTTCCGCTACCACCGGGCGCGCGACGTCGAGGGCGCCACGGCGCTCCTCGCCGAGCTGGGCGACGAAGCCAAGGTCATCGCCGGCGGCCAGAGTCTGGTCGCGATGATGAACTTCCGACTGGCGCGGCCGGCCCACCTGGTCGACATCGCCGGCCTGCGTGAGCTCGACCATCTGGGCGTCGACGCCGACGGTGGGCTGCACATCGGGGCACTCACCACCCACCACACGGTGGAGATCGCCCCGCCGCACATGCTCGGGGCGGGCTTCGACGTCATCCGTGACGCCATGGCGTGGATCGGCCATCTGCCGATCCGCACCCGTGGCACGGTCGGCGGCAGCATCGCACACGGCGACTCGACCGCCGAGTGGTGTCTGCTCGCCGTACTGCTGGACGCCGAGATCGTGGTCCGGAGTCCGCGCGGTCGGCGTCGAATCCCGGCCGGAGAGTTCTTCTTCGGCTACTACACGACCGCCCTGGACCCCGACGAGATCCTCGTCGAGATTGTCTTCCCGCGGCCCGCACCCCACGCGGCGCTCACCGAGTTCGCCGAGCGTCGCGGTGACTTCGCCGTCGTGGCAGCGGCCGTGGACCTGGACGCCGACGGATCCGCCGTCCGCGGCGGCCGGGTGGCCCTCGGCGGTGTCGCCGCGATGCCGGTACGGGTCCCCGAGGCGGAGGCGGTGCTGGCCGCCGGCGGCTCCTTCCGAGACTGCGCCGAAGCGGCGGCGGCCGCGGTGGACCCGCCGGGCGACGCGAACGGCAGCACCCAGTACCGCAAGCACGTCATCCGCACTCTGGTCGAACACGCCTGTGAGGAGGCGATGTCCCGATGAATTCCACCAAGGACGACCGTCTGGTCGGCAGATCGGTGCCCCGCCGCGAGGATCCTCGGCTGCTGACCGGGCGAGGCCGTTTCGTCGACGACATCGAGCTGCCCGGCATGCTGCACGCGCAGTTTGTCCGCAGCACGGTCGCCCACGGCGTGATCACCGCCGTCGACCTGACCGACGTGTGCCGAGTGCCCGGCGTCGTCGCCGTGTTCACCGCCTCGGACCTGGAGATGGGCGACATCACGGCCCAACTGGGGCGTCCGCTTTCGGAGTTCGTACCCACCGCCATGCCGGTCCTCGCCCGCGACAGGGTCCGCTACGTCGGTGAGCCCATCGCCGTGGTCGTCGCCCGCGACCCGTACACGGCCGAAGACGGCCTGGAAGCGGCCAAGGTCACCTACGAAGCCCTCCCGCCCATCACCGGCGAGGAACAGGCTCTCGCTGCCGGTGCCGCCCTGGTCCACGACGAGGCCGCGCACAACACGCTCGTCGACGTCTCCCTGTTCGCCACCGAGGGCATCGACGACGTCTTCGACAACGCGCCCTGCGTGGTGCACGTGGAGACGAGGACCGGCCGTCAGAACGCACTGCCGCTGGAGACCCGCGGTGCGGTGGCGCACTGGGACGACCGGGAGGAACAGCTCGTCCTGCACACGTGCACCCAGGTCCCGCACCAGGTGCGCACCGTCGCCTCGCGCTGCCTCCGGCTCGACGAGCGCGCGGTGCGGGTGATCGTCCCGGACATGGGCGGCGGCTTCGGGCTCAAGTGCGCGGTCGGCCGCGAGGAGATCGCCACCGCGGCGGCGGCACGGCGGCTCGGACGGCCCGTGAAGTGGATCGAGGACCGCAAGGACGCCCTGTCCGCCTCCTTCCTCGCCCGCGAACAGCACTACACCGCACGCGCCGCCTTCGACGCCGACGGCCGGATCCTCGGCCTCGACGCGGACGTGGTCTGCGACATGGGCGCCTACTCCTGCTACCCGTTCACGGCAGGCATCGAGCCGCTGATGGCCTCCGCCGAGATGCCCGGCGTCTACAAGGTCCCCGCCTACCGTGTGCGCGGCCGGGCCATCACCACCAACAAGGCGCCCACCGCCCCCTACCGGGGCGTGAGCCGTCCGCAGTACGTGATGGTCGCCGAGCGGCTCATGGAACGCGCCGCCCGCGAACTGGGCCTCGATCCACTGGAGATCCGACGCCGGAACGTCATCACCGAGTTCCCCTACACCGGCGTCAACGGCATCACCTACGACCCCGGCTCGTACCTGGAATCCCTCAACCTGTGCGAGCAGGCCCTGAAGGAGGCCGGCTGGTACGAGCGGCAGGCCGCGGCGCGGGCCGAGGGACGCCATATCGGGATCGGCTACAGCTGCTTCAGCGAACGCACGGGGTACGGGTCCGCCGCCTTCGCCGCGCGCAAGATGGAGGTCGTCCCCGGATTCGACTTCTCCGAGGTCCGCATGGACACCAGCGGTGCCGTCACCGTCACCACCGGCACCATGAGCCACGGCCAGAGCCACGAAACGACCATGGCGCAGATCGTCGCCGACGCGCTCGGCGTCGACCTCGCGAAGGTCAAGCTCCACCAGGGCGACACCGACCGCATCACCTACGGCTGGGGCAGTTTCGCCAGCCGCTCGATCGTCGTCGGCGGCAGCGCTGTGGGGCTGGCGGCGGCCAAGCTCGGCGACAAGCTCCGCGCGATCGCCGCCGCCGAGTGGGGCATCTCTCCGGAAGGGACCGCACTGGACCAGGGCCGGGTCCGCCGTCTCGACGACCCGGACACGACACTCACGTACGCGCACCTGGCCGACACCGCGTACCTCAAGGCGCACCTGCTGCCCAAGGACATCGAGCCGGGCCTCACCGCCACCGCCGTCTTCGACGTCTTCAACGACGGCACCTTCTCCAACGCCACCCATGGTGTCGTCGTCGAACTGCACCAGGGCACCGGCCAGGTGGAGATCCTCGCGTACGTCTGTGTCGAGGACTGCGGTGTGGCGATCAACCCGCAGGTCGTGGAGGGCCAGTGCCGGGGCGGCATCGCCCAGGGCATCGCGGGTGCCCTGTTCGAGCAGGTGACGTACGACGACCAGGGCGAGCCCTCGGCCACCAGCTTCATGGACTACAAGGTCCCCACCGCCCACGAGATCCCCGACGTCTCCATCCACCACCTGGAGACCCCGTGCGCCTTCACCGAGACAGGCGCCAAGGGCGCCGGGGAGGGCGGCACCATCGGGGCTCCCGCCGCCGTACTCAACGCCGTCAACGACGCGCTGCGCCCCACCGGTGTCGAACTGGACAACACGCCCATCACACCGGAGACCGTCCACCGCGCCCTGACCCCAGCGGCACCAGTACCGCCGGCACCAGCACTGGAGCAGACACCATGAACGACACCAGCGGCCTGGGCGACGACCTCCAGCTCCTCACCCTCGACGTCAACGGCACCTCGCACGAAGTGATCACCGCACCGCGCCGCACCCTGGTGGACGTGCTCCGCCACGACCTGCGACTGACGGGCACCCACGTCGGCTGCGAGCATGGCATCTGCGGTGCTTGCACCGTGCTGGTCGACGGGCTTCCTGTCCGGGCCTGCCTGATGTTCGCCGCCCAGGCGGAGGGGGCGCGGATCGCCACCGTCGAGTCTCTCGCCGACGCAGGAAGCAAAGCCGACTCCGGCTCCGACTCCCGCTCCGACTCCGGCGAACTCAACGATCTCCAGCGGGCCTTCACCGAGAACCACGGCCTGCAGTGCGGCTTCTGCACCCCCGGCTTCCTCATGCTCGCCGAAGGCTTCCTCGCGGAGCGGCCGGAGGCGACCAAGGAGGAGATCAGGGAGGTCGTCGCCGCCAACCTGTGCCGGTGCACCGGCTATCAGACCATCGTGGAGGCGATCGACGCCTGCGCGACCGCCCGGCGCGCTCAGCGGGCCGCGTGCTCCGAGGAGACTCCGTGAAACTGATCAATACCGTTCCGGTCAAAGCCGCGCCCGACGCGGTGTTCGCCCTGGTCAGCGACGTCCAGCGGGTGGCGTCCTGCATGCCGGGAGCCGCTCTCCAGGGCCGGGACGGCGACGCCTGGCGCGGCGCCGTCAAGGTCAAGGTGGGCCCGATCACGGCCGCCTATGCCGGCACCGTGCGCTTCCTGGAGGTCGACGCCGAGAAGCGGCGACTGCGTGTCCACGCCAGCGGCGCCGATACCCACGGCAGCGGCGACGCCGAGGCCGAGGTCTCTCTGGAAGTGCTTCCGACCTCTGACGGCACGCAGCTGAACCTCACCACGGATCTGGTGATCCGGGGCAAGATCGCCCAGTTCGGCAAGGGTGCCATCGCCACGGTGTCCGACCGGATCCTGCAGCAGTTCGCCCAGAACCTCGGAGACTTGCTCCTCGCCCGGAGCGACGCGCAGGGCCCCACCGCGGCCCCGGCTTCGGCCGAGTCCACGTCCGCGGCCGCCGTGCCCGCCGCTGCGTCCGCCGAACTCAACGGGCTGTCGCTGATCGCCGGCCCGGTGCTGAAGAAGTACGGCCCGGTCGGTGCCGCCTTCCTGTTCGGGCTCTTTCAGGGCTGGCTCCTGGGCAGGCGCCGATGAGCGCCGGACTCTACGGTGCGAGCACCGATCGCACCTACAAGGCGGCCGGCTTCGGTTCCCCGGTCAGGCGTGGCAGTCGTCCGGCGATCGTCGTGGTGGACCTGACACGGGGCTTCACCGAGGACTCGTATCCCTCGGGTTCGGATCTGACCGAGGTCGTGTCCGCGACCACCAACCTGATCGAGGCGGGGCGTCCGGCCGACGCGCCGGTGGTTTTCACCGCCATCGCCTACACCGAGGCCGAGGCGTCCGGGGACTCGATCGCCTGGCTGCGCAAGGCGCCGGGCCTGCGGCAGCTGGTCGAGGGCAGCGACGCGGTGGCCGTCGACCCGCGGTTGCCGATGCGGCCCGAACACGACGTGCTGGTGGTGAAGAAGGGCGCCTCCGCGTTCTTCGGGACCAACCTCGCCGGCACCCTGACCGGACTCGGCTGCGACACCGTCGTGGTGTGCGGCGCCACCACCAGCGGCTGCGTACGGGCCACCGCCGTGGACGCCGTCCAGTCGGGATTCTCGGTGCTCGTGCCCCGCGACTGCGTGGGCGATCGGGCGGAAGGGCCGGCGGACGCGGCGCTCTTCGACATCCAGGCCAAGTACGGCGACGTCATCAGCCTTGAGGATGCCATCCGTTACATCAGCTCTCCGCCCGCTCCTTTCGTGCGGGCTCGTTCATGAGGAGAAGTCCCGTGTCCCAGCGATCGGTTCTGCAGGCCGCGCTCGCCGACCTGGCCGACGTGCACGCCACCAGCCGTTGGGTCCGCTCCGGCGGTATCCGGCTGCATGCGCTCGACTACGGCGGCGATCTGCCCCCACTGGTGATCCTGCCCGGCATCACCAGCCCCGCGATCACCATGGATTTCATCGCCCGCGAACTGACCGACCTTGTCAGGCCGGTGGTGCTGGACGTACGCGGCCGGGGACTGTCCGACGACGCCGAGGGCTTCGGACTGGAGGAGTACGCCGAGGACACCGAGGCGCTGATCAGCGGCCTGGGGCTCGACAGCCCCCTGCTGTTCGGCCACTCCATGGGCGCGCGGATCGCAGCCGTCGTCGCGGTGCGGGCCAAGGTGGCCGTGCGCGGCGCCGTCCTGGCCGATCCACCCATGAGCGGTCCGGGCCGAGGACCGTACCCCACCAGCCTGGAGGCCTTCCTACGACAGCTGTCCGAGGCCCGTCACGGCACGGATGCCGACGAGGTGGCCGTCTCCTGGCCCACATGGCCGCGGCCGGAGCAGGAACTGAGGGCGCGCTGGCTGTCCAGCTGCGCCGAGGAGGCCATCGTCGGCACCCACCGCGGCTTCGAGCACGAGGACTTCTTCGACTGGTGGCCCCGGGTCCCGACGCCCGTCGCCATGCTGTACGGGGCCGACAGCCCGGTCGTCACCGCCGCCGGTGTCGAGGAGGCCGCCCGCGCGAACCCGGCGGCTGCCCTGCACGGCATCCCCGGCGCCGGACACATGATCTTCTGGGACACCCCGGCGACCGCCCTCGCGGCCCTGCGAACGGCCCTGAGCACCGTCCTCTCCCAGCCCGGCACCGACCCCCAGCCCGGCACTCACCCCCAGCCCGGTACCGACCCCCAGCGGCGTGCGTAAGCGTGGTCATGTCTGATGCGGAAACAACTTCCGAGGCCGCAGCCCAGGCCCCTGCCGCCCTGACCGCCGCCCCCGGCTACCAGGTGCGCCGTCTCTACCAGGCATACCTCGCCGCGTGGCTGCGCGAGGTGGACCCCGTGCTCACCGGCCCGCAGTTCGCCGTCCTCCAGACCGTCCAGGCATGTCCCGGACGCGATCAGCGCTCCCTCGCCGCCGCCGTGGCGCTGGACACCTCGACGATGGCGGACGTGGCCCGACGTCTGGAGACCCGGCGTCTGATCACACGCAGCACCGCGGCCGACGACGGCCGCCGCAAACTGCTCCATCTCACCGAGGAGGGCGAGCACCTTCTCCGTGAGGCCGACCAGCGCGCACGGGCGCTGGACCGGCGCCTGATGGAGCCGTTCGGCGACGCCGAACACCAAACCCTTCTGCACACGCTGACGTCCCTCGCCGACCACTGGGTGGGACTGACCTCGGGCTCGTAGCCCTCCCCGCCGCCGGACCGCCCTACTCGGCGCTCCGCACGGGGGAGTGACCGGCCCGAGCCGCAACCGGAGGACCAAACCCATGACGGACCATCACATCGGCATGATCGTGCCCAGCTCCAACCTCACCATGGAGACCGAACTGCCGCGGATGCTGAGCGCCCGCGAGGCCCTCGAACCCGACGACCGCTTCGTGTTCCACAGCAGCCGGATGCGCATGAAGCACGTCACCCCGGAGGAACTGCGCGGGATGAACGCGCAGACCCGGCGCGCCGCACTCGAACTGGCCGACGCCCGGCCCGACGTCGTCGCCACCGCCTGCCTGGTCGCCATCATGGCCCAAGGCCCGGGCCACCACTGCGTGGCAGAGAACGAGATCACCTCCGTGCTGCGCGCCGAAGGCGCCGAGGCTCCGGTGGTCTCCAGCGCCGGCGCCCTGCTCAGCGGCATCGGAGCCCTCGGCGCCCAGCGCGTCGCCATCATCACGCCGTACATGAAGGGGCTCACCGCCCAGGTCGTCGAGTACATCGAGGACGCCGGCATCGAGGTGGTCGACGCCCTCAGCCTCGAAGTGCCCGACAACCTGGCGGTGGCCCGACTCGACCCGGCCGATCTGCGTGAGCACTGGCGGCGCCTCGACCTGAGCCGGGCCGACGCACTGGTGCTGTCGGCGTGCGTACAGATGCCGTCCCTCGCGTCGATCCAGCCGGTCGAGGACGAAGCGGGGCTGCCCGTGCTGTCGGCGGCCACGTCGACGGCGTTCCGCATCCTGACGGAGCTCGGCCTGCCTCCTGTCGTACCGGGCGCCGGCAGCCTGCTCGGCGGGAGGGTCACAGCAGCCCGGCCGTGAGCGGAGCGCACAGTCGAGTCGGCCGGCGCGAGAGGAGTGGCACATGCGTGACGTGATGGACCCGCTGATGTCCTGGTGGGCCGAGGGCAAGGCAGCGGCGTTGGCCACCGTGGTGGCCACCCACGCCTCGGCCCCGCGCCGGCCGGGAGCTTCGATGCTGGTGGGCCCCGGAGGCGAGGCGGTCGGCAGCGTCTCGGGCGGCTGTGTCGAAAGCGCCGTCTACGAGTTGGGCCAGGAGGCGCTCGTCGGTGCGCGGCCGGTGCTCCAGCGGTACGGCGTGTCCGACGGCGACGCCTTCGCGGTCGGGCTGACCTGCGGCGGCACCCTCGACGTGTTCGTCGAGCGGATCGACCCCGAGACGTTCCCGCAGTTGGGCGAGGTGGTCGAGACGGTACGGGCCGGACGGCCGGTCGCGGTGGCCACCGTGATCGCCGGGCCGCCGGAACGCCTCGGCCGCCGCATGCTCGTCCGGCCGGACCGGGTGGCGGGCGGCACCGGCTCGGAGCGTCTGGACCGTCTCGTACGCCATGATGCCCGCGGCCTGCTGGACGCCGGCCGATCCACTGTGCTGCGCTACGGCGCGGACGGAGCGTGCCGCGCGGAAGACCTGGACGTGCCAGGCGCGGGGCTGCGGGTGTTCGTCGAGTCCTTCGCGCCACAGCCCCGGATGATCGTGTTCGGCGCCATCGACTTCGCGGCGGCCCTCGCGCGTACGGGATCGCTCCTCGGCCACCGGGTCACTGTGTGCGACGCGCGCCCGGTGTTCGCCACCGCGGCCCGGTTCCCCGGCGCGGACGAGGTCGTCGTGGAGTGGCCGCACCGGTATCTCCGCGCCGAGGCGGAGGCTGGGCGGATCGACTCGAGAACCGTCCTCTGCGTGTTGACCCATGACCCCAAGTTCGACGTCCCGCTGCTCGAGGTCGCGTTGCGCCTGCCCGACGTCGGATACATCGGGGCGATGGGCTCCCGGCGCACCCACCAGGACAGGTGGAACCGGCTCACGGAGGCAGGGTTGACCGAGGCCGAACTGAAGCGACTGTGCAGCCCGATCGGCCTTGACCTGGGCGCCCGGACCCCGGAGGAGACCGCCGTGTCCATCGCGGCCGAGATCATCGCGCTGAAGGGGGGAGGCAGCGGTCTCCGGCTGGCCGACCGTCCGGGCACGATCCATCCCGATGCGGGGCTCTGACCGCGCAGGTGGTCCCACGCATCGACCTCTGCGGCGACCACCGAGATGCCGTCACCCGCCCTCGCTCGGCGTCGGCCGTGCGTGCTTAAGTAGGCCCCATGGCCGACCAGACCCCGCCCGCCGAGACCACCCCGGAGATTCCCGCTGCCCTGACAGCCGCGCCCGGCTATCAGGTCCGCCGCCTCTACCAGGCGTATCTCGCGGTGTGGGCACGCGAGGTGGACCCGGTACTGACGGGCCCCCAGTTCGCCGTGTTGCAGACCGTGGAAGCAAACCCTGGCCGGGACCAGCGCTCCATGGCTGCCGCTGTCTCCCTGGACACGTCCACCATGGCCGACGTGGCCCGCAGGCTGGAGAACCGCGGCCTGCTCGACCGCCGCACCGCGGCCTCCGACGGCCGCCGCAAGCTGCTCTACCTCACCGACGCGGGCCGTGAGACCCTCCGCGAGGCCAACGACCGTACGCGGTCGCTCGACAAGATCCTTCTGGAGTCCTTCGGCGAGGCGGAGCGCGCACCGCTCGTCGCCACGCTCCAGGCGCTCGCCGACCACTGGGAGGGACTGGCGGAGGGCTCGTAGCCCTGGTCATCCTCGGCATCCTCACCACCCACCGCCGCCTCCCTGAAGGGCGGCGGCCGCGGACGACGCGTCCCTCGCCTCAGCGGACCGCTGGTGTTGCGCGGCCGTAGCGGCCCGCGAGACGGCGCAGGTGGCTGACCAGTTCCGCGGGCTCGGTGACGTCGAAGTCGAAGTCGAGCATGCCCAGGTGGAGGGCGAGGGTCTGTACGGTGTCGGCTCCGGTGATCAGGACGCACGTGTCGGCGTCGATCGCCTCGACAGTGCCGACCGCGGGGTTGATCTGTTCGACCACAGCCGCCGCCGGAGCGTGGACGGTCACCCGTGCGTGGTAGCGCCAGGCGGCGCCGGACACGCGTTGGGAGACGTACGCCGCGATGTCGCCGCCGGGCGGTTCGCGAGGGGCGAAGCGCGGTCCGGTCGGGGTGCGGGGCTGGATCCGGTCGACCCTGAAGGTCCGCCAGTCCTCGCGCTCCACGTCCCACGCCACCAGGTACCAGCGCTGTCCCCAGTTCACTGCCCGATACGGCTCCACGACGCGGCGGCTGGGCGATCCGGCGTGGTTCAGGTAGTCGAAGCGCAGCCGTTCCTGGTCGCGGCAGGCGGACACCAGAGTCGTCAGCACGTCCGCGGAGACGGCCGGGGCCGGACGGTCGGCCGGCACGGCCACGGTGTACGCCTGGAGTGTCCGCACCCGCCGGCGCAGCCGTGAGGGCAGCACCTGCTCGACCTTGGCCAGCGCCTGGAGCGAGGTCTCCGCGGTGCCGGGGACGGCGCCCTGCGCAGCGATACGCAGCGCGATCGTCACCGCGACGGCCTCCTCGTCGTCGAGGAGCAGCGGGGGCATCGCCGCCCCGGCGCCCAGCCGGTAGCCGCCCGTGGCTCCGCGCGTGGCGTCCACGGGATAGCCCAGTTCGCGCAGCCGGTCGATGTCGTTGCGGACGGTACGGCCGCTCACGCCGAGGCGCTCCGCCAGTTCGGATCCCGGCCAGGCTCGCGGGGTTTGCAACAGGGAGAGCAGGCGCAGCAGACGCGCGGAAGTGTCGAGCATGAAACCAAGCCTGAACTGTTATTAGGAAGGCAGCGTGCCTATATGGACACTACTGTCTTACCCATGGAGACCAGCAGCAACACCGACGCCCGGATCCACCCGTACCGCATCGACATCGCGCAGGAGGAGGTCGACGATCTGCGCGATCGGCTGGCGCGTACCCGCTGGGGCAGTGAGATCCCCGGCGCCGGCTGGAGCCGGGGTGTGCCCACCGACTACCTCAAGGCGCTGGCCGCGTACTGGGCCGACGGCTTCGACTGGCGCAAGGCGGAGGCGGAGCTCAACGAGTTTCCCCAGTTCACCACCGAGATCGACGGCCAGAACATCCATTTCCTGCACGTCCGTTCGCAGAACGAGGCGGCTGTCCCGCTGCTTCTGATGCACGACTGGCCCTGCTCGTTCATGCAGTTCGTCGATGTCATCCGACCGCTGACGCAGGACTTCCATGTCATCGTGACCTCCACGCCCGGCACCGGCTTCTCCGGTCCGCTCGGCGACGCAGGCTGGAACACCGGCCGCATCGCAGGCGCGTTCGTGGAGCTCATGGGCCGGCTCGGCTACGACTCCTACGGCGTTCAGGGCACAGGCGGCGGCGCCTGGATCGCCGCCGAGATGGGGCGTCAGGCACCGGACAAGGTCGTCGGCATCCACGTGAACGGCCTGATCACCTTCCCCTCCGGCGACCCCGCCGAGTTCGAGGGGCTGACCGGGTCCGAGCAGGAGCGGCTGGCCCGGCTGGAGAACTTCCAGCAGGACAAGATGGGCTTCAACGCCATCCAGTCCACTCGCCCGCAGACCCTCGCCTATGGGCTGCACGACTCGCCGGTCGGCCAACTCGCCTGGATCGTGGAGAAGTTCAAGGAGTGGACGGACCCTGCCGCTGAGCTCCCCGAGGACGCTGTGGGCCGCGACCGTCTGCTGACGAACGTCAGCGTCTACTGGTTCAGCGGTACGGCCGGCTCCTCGGCGAACCTCTACTACGAAGCGGGTCACGACGCGAGCGCCTGGGCCCCGAAGCCGCGCGGCACCGTCCCGACCGGCGTGGCCGTCGCCCTGGGCACGGATGTCGCCATCCGCCGCTTCGCCGAGCGGGATCACCACATCACCCACTGGAGCGAGCTGGAGCGCGGAGGCAACTTCCTCGCGCTGGAGCAGCCGGAGGAGTTCGTCACCGACGTCCGCGCCTTCTTCGCCGGACTCGGGGCCTGACACCTGCGGTCGGCACGCACGAATGCCCGGACAGTCCACGGCGTTGAAACGCCGGGCAGGGACTGTCCGGGCCGAAGGAATCCGGGGCGAGGCGCACGCGGTGCCGTGCCCCCTCAGGATCGGGAGCTACGGGCCGCGCACGCGGTGCCGCGACCTCTCAGAGTCGCGCGCTACGGGCCTGGGAGTCTCCATCCGTTCGGCTGGTGGGCAGTTCGCCGCAGTCGTGGGTGTAGAGCCAGGCCGTGGCCTTCTCGAAGAAGAGGGGGACCGCCACCGGCATCACCAGATCGCGCATCCTCCGCGCCAGCGGGCCGGCCGTCTTGGCGTCGCGGTTGTCCGAGGCAGCCTTGACCATCTTGGCGATGCGCTCCGAGCGGGCGGCATCGTACGCCGAGAGGGCGGCGGACACCGAGGGTTCCGTGGCCAGTGACCGGGCCAGGACCAGTGCGTCCTCCAGGGCCATCGATGCGCCTTGACCCGCGCCGACGGGGTGTCCGGCGTCGCCGACCAACGCGATACGGTCGTTGTGGCGGACCGGGACCGCGCCGAGCCTGTGCATCAGGGTGGGCCGGTGCAGTTCGACGGTCGCCGCAAGGATCGCGGACGGCACCTCTTCGTGCCGGTGGAGCCCGGTCAGGCGGCGAAGCCACTCCTCCTCGGTGAGTCCGAGCTCCGGCTGCGCGGGACACGAGACCTGGGCCGACCACCAGACCTTGCCGCCGGGGGCGGCGAGGTGGATGAAGGCGCCGTTCCGGGCGAACGTCATGTTGAAGAAGCCGGGTTCGGTCTCGATGCCCTCGGCGATGCCCGAGATGCTGTAAAGGCCGGCGTACTCGGGAGTGGGCGCGTGCGCGTCGAGCAGCGACCGAGTGGCCGACCAGATGCCGTCCGCGCCGATGAGCAGTGACGCCTCCTCCGTACGACCGCTCGCGAAAACCGCCCGTACGCCCTTCTCGGTGGTGACCGCATCCACCAGACGCTCACCCGTGACGACGGCAGCTCCGGCCGCCAGCGCCTCCGCGCGCAGCGCCTGGACCAGGTCGCCCCGCATGAGGGTCACGCTGTGCAGCGTGTCGCCGCTCAGCCGACCTCGCGGAACGTCACCCAGCAGCTTGCCCGAGCTCGACCACATGCGCTGGCCGGGCACGTCGATCCCGGCCCGCTTCACCCGGTCCAGTACGCCGAGGGAGCGCAGCACGCGCAGACCGTTGGACGCCAGGCTCAGGAATGAGCCCACCTGGCCCGCCGGTTCGGCGTACGCCTCGTACACCGTGGCCTGCACGCCAAGTCGTCGTAGTGCCAGGGCACTTGCCGCGCCCGCCACTCCGCCGCCGATCACCATGACGTTCATACATACCCCCTGAATCAGTATTCAGTGAATCTTAGTTCACCGAACTGTGGTTCACAATGAGGCAGGGGGCTGACACACGTCAAGCCCGACGAGAGGACTCACGTGATGGGCGTACGCAAGGAGAAGGCCGCCGAGACCGAGGCGGCGCTGAAGGACGCGGCCCGGCGGCTGTTCGCCGAGCGCGGCTATCTCGACACGAAGATCACCGACATCACCCGCGAGGCCGGGCGCGCCACCGGCTCCTTCTACGCCCACTTCGCGGACAAGAACGCCCTGCTCCAGGCCCTGATGCAGGATCTGAACGCACAGGCCGACACCGAGATCGGCGCGGGCGGCCACCCGGTCGACCACGATCTGACGGACCCCGACCAGCTGCGCGACCATCTCGCCGTCACCTGGCGGGTCGTGCGCGACCACCTGCCGGTGGTCGTGGCCCTGATGCAGACCAACTTCGCCGGCCCTCCCGGCGAGGGCCGGGCATGGGCGAGTCTGGCCGAGGAGACGGCGACCCTCCGCGAGCACCTGGAGTGGCTCCGCGGGCGCGGCCACCAGCTGCCGGGCGACCCGGCGCTGGTCGCCGCGGCCATGGGGGCGATGGTCTCGATGCTCGGGTTCGCCGTCATCACGGCACGGGAGGACGGCCCGCAGGCAACCGACGAGGAGGTCGTCGACACCCTGACCGCCCTGCTGCTGCACGGCCTGGCGGGACCCGCGTCGGGCGCGAGCCCGACCACGCGGCTCACCCGGTGAGGCCGACCGGGACCCGCACGTCGGCTGCATCGTCATCACCGGTCGCCCCTCACCGAGGAAGGGGCCCGGCCGGGCGGAATGAACAGTGGCTCCGCTGGGGAGAACGTGGGGTCGGAGTTCAGCAGAGGGAGAGGCACATGCACTTACGCAGGAAACGGCATCGCGTGGCTTCAGCCGGCTCGAACAGCGAGCGGCCGCCACGGTTGGCGGCGGTGGCAACAGTCTTGATGTCGGTGCTGTTCAGCGGAGTCGGGAACCTGAACGCCCAAGCCGTAGCGCCGCCGCCGGCACCGACGACTGCGCAGTCTCCGCCGTCGTCGATCACGTCAACGCCTGCAGCCAGGTCCTGCTCGACGGCCTTGCCCGGCCGGAAGGCAGGGGCGAAGGGAACGCAGTGGGCATCGACGAAGAACCCGAAGAAGTCCGTCGTGCCGGGGCAGATGCGCTCGGACTGCGAGGTGATCCCGGAGGGCTTCACCAAGGCGCAGGCCGAGAAGGCCGAGACGATGGAAGCCGCGCTGCTCGCCAAGTCCGAGAGGGCTGAGGCGCAGTCGCGAGAGTCGGCGGTCGCCGCGGCCGACTGCCAGGTCTACTGGCCGGCGCCGTACGAAGTGTGCGGGGCGATCCGTGACAAGTACAACGCGCTAGGTGGTCCGAACAGCTTTCTGCTGTTCCCGACATCGAACGAACTGACCAATCCCGACGGGCACGGCAAGCGTTCGGTGTTTCAGAACGGGCCCATCTACTGGTCGGCGGACAGCGGCGCGTACCCCGTGGTGAACCACTTCTTCGCAGCCTGGCAGCGCAATGGCTGGGAGTCCGGGCCACTCGGTTATCCGACCTCGGACGAGATCGTGAATCCCGACAACGTCGGCCGACGCCAGTACTTTCAGGGCGGCACCGTCTACTGGCGCCTGAACGAGGCCTATTACGTCACCGGTGCCATCAGGGACAAATGGGGCGAGACCGGTTGGGAAGGTGGCTGGCTCGGCTATCCGACCAGCGACGAGGTCAAGCTGCCCGACGGGCAGGGCCGCATGAACCGGTTCGAGAACGGCGCCGTCTACTGGTCACCCACCACAGGGGCGCATCCGATCACCGCATCCATCCTGGATCAGTGGTCCCGCGCCGGCTTCGAGGCGAGTTCGTACGGCTATCCGGCCGCCGACCCGGTCACCCACCCCGGCGGGATCCAGGAACAGCAGTTCCAGCACGACCGGATCTACAGTTCCGGCTTGACGATTCCCGTGGCCTCGGGGGTTTCGCTGTCGCTCGGTGTGCCGTCCGCCGGTGCGCTCCGGCCTGAAACCGTGCCCGACGGTGTGGTCCTGAACGGTCCCGGGTTCACCGCCCGATTCCAACGCGTCGCCGGCGACGGCTCGTTCGAGGTGTCCCTCGTCCGACTGGACGACAGCGCCCCCACGTCACTGGACCTGCTCTTCGGCGCCCCTGCCGGCTACACCCTCCGAGCCACACCACAGCGGGTGGAACTCACCGACTCGACAGGCACGGTGGTCGCGGGCGTCGGCCTTCCCATGGGCTTCGATTCCACCGGAGCGGCAGTGCCGGTTCAGGCGAGCTTCGAGGGGAACAGGCTGCGGTTGCAGCTCGGCAACTCGTCTGCGTTCCCGGTCGAGTTCCCCGCGATCGCGGCGAAGGGGAACGCCCTCGAAGAGTGGTGGTCCACCGGAATCAAGCAGCGCATCGTGTGCGAGAACGAACCGTACGACTGCTTCCGGGTCCGCAACGCGCGGGGGCCGGCCTTCAACGTGTCGAAGAACGCTTTTCCCGAAGCGACGGCGACCGAAGACAATCGGATCGACGCCGCACGGCACTGCATCTGGAACGGTCTGATGACCGAAGGTGCCAATCAGGGATTCGTACAGCGGATGGCCGCGGCCCATGAACTCGATGGGAGTGTGAAACCCGGCTGGACCCGCAACGCCCAGCTGATGGACGAGTACAACAACAAGACGGGTGTCCAGGTGGGGCTCCGCAACGAGGGATCGCCTGGGAACATCGAATCCACCTGCATCCAGTACGGGAAGGATGCGCGGATCGTGCCTGAACCCGACACGATCGATCTGACGAATCCGAACGGGATCGACCTCATCGCGCTGCGACACCCTTGACCCGCGTGTGACAGACCGTCACAGTCGCCCGCCGCGTCGGTCTTCCGACACGGCGGGCGGACTGCCGGATTCGGACTCTCGGCGGAACCGTGAGGGAATTCCCATGGCTCGCTCGGGCAAACGATTTCCGTACGGGGCACAGCAGTTCCGGGCCGGGTCACGTGCGGCTCGCGGTGCAGTCCGCCGGTGTCGGTCGGCCCGTCGGCCAGGCGAGGCCGACGAAGCGGATGCGGCCTGGTGCGTCGGGGGCGAGTTCCACCACGGAGACCGCCTTGTTGTACGGGTTGCCGTAGTTGTCCAGGCAGATCCAGCCGCTCGCGCCGTCGACCTTGCCCATGCCGTGCAGTCGCAGCCACGAGTCGCTGATGCGGCCGAGCGTGGGGATGACGGGGTCGCCGTCGTCGCGCATCCGGATCGCGGTGATCGCGGTGAGACCGGCGTCGTAGAACGTGATGGTCCGCGAGTCGGTGAGTTCCACCGGGCCGATGTTCCCGACCTCCTTGCTGGTCGCAAGTTCGGAGAGGGTACGGAAGGCCGCGGCGGAGCCGCCCGTGGCCGGCGCCTTGCGGTCGGTCCAGGCATCGGGGTGGGCGACCGCGGCGTACTGGAGGGTCACGCCCTTGCGGAAGGCGTCCCAGTCGAGGAGCTTGTCCGAGGAGAGGGTGGAGGCGCCGGAGCCGGTGATGACGGTGTACTTCTTCTCGGTGCAGCCCCGGTTGCCCAGTTCGTTGACGAACTGCCGTAGCTGGACGGGCCGTCCGGCGAAGTAGATGACCTTGGCCGCCGAGGTGCAGATGGTGTCGACCATCTGGTCGAAGGCGTTGGCGGTGGTGCCTTCCTCGTGGAACTCCTCGGGCGCGCGGTACTGCTCCGGCGCCCGGGGCGACCCGAGGGTCCGTTCGGCGAAGGCCCGCTTGAGCGCGTCGACGTAGTTGTCGCCGGTGCGGATGTCCTCGACGACCAGGGTGTGCTGGGGATCGATGCCCTTGTTGAAGTGGGACAGGGCCTTGGCCTGGTCGGTGGTCGTGGGCACGACCCGCGCGAGGCCCGGGTACGCGTCGGGGCGTTCGGCGCTGTTGCCGGAGTCGTCGGCGGTGATGGGGCCGCCGACGACGGGGATGCCGCGCTCCCGGGTGAGGTAGGCGATGGCAGCCTGGGTGGTGGCGGTGGAGACGTCGAAGCCGATCACGGCCCGGAGGTTGTCGGTCGTGGACTCCGACATGGTGCCGAGCTGTTCGGCGACCGGCCGCCAATGCGTATGGCTGCGGCCGGGGTTGGCGAGCAACAGCCGTATCGACGGCTTCTTGCTGTTGGAGTCGTGGTTGGCGCGGTACTGGGCGAGGTAGGCGCCCTGCACCTCGTGGAGCGTCTTCTGCTGCTCGAAGGTCTGGGCCGGGGCCATCGGCAGCATCACGGCGACGGACACATGCGGTTCGCCCTTGATCCGCTCGTTCTCCGCCTTGATCCGCGCGCTGACCTCCTTGAGGTTGTCCGCGAAGACGAAACTGCCGTCGGTGACGCCCGTGCACTCCCGGGAGCCTTCGGGGCCCCGTTCCTCGATGCCCCTTCCGCAGGCCGGATCCGGTCCGAAGACGACGATTCCGGCCCACACGGCGGCGCCGAGCACGGCCAGGGCGACGACGAGAGCGGCCGCCTTGGTGAGGGGGCCGCCGGGGAGTCTTGAGATGAACGACGTCATGACGCGGCACCTTCCTGAACGGGCAGGTCGGGAGCCTGTGCTCCGGCCCGCAGACGGGCCGGCCAGGCGGCGGACGCCTCGCGGTAGGCGGCGTGCGCGGCCTTGTTGCCGTACAGCGTCTCCAGCGCGATGCGGACGGTGGTCAGCTCGTCCTCGCGCGGGGCGAGGGTGAGCGGGTCGGACAGCCGCCACAGCAGGGGCACCAGGGAGGCGACGGCGTCGTGGTGCGGGCCGGGGGCGTCGCTGCCGCAGGCCGTGCACGACAGGGTGGGGCCCCCGGCCGGGGGCTCGTAGCCCTCGCGGGGATGAGGCGCGGCGCAGATCAGATTGAGCGACGTCAGCCATGCGGCGGGCGGGGCGACGGTGAACCGGTGGTGCAGGACGCTGACCACCTCCTCGACCCGGCCCAGGGCCAGCGTGTGGTGCAGATACGTGTCACTGCGCGGGTCGCACAGGGAGCGCAGCCGCAGCTGGGTGTCGCGCCAGCGCTCGTGGGTGACGGTGGCGGCAAGGCGGTGCCGCAACAGCAGATCGAGGGCACGGTCGCCGTCGAGACAGGATCGGGTCCGGTAGTCGTCGGCCTCGCGGACGCGGACGGCGACCATCTCCTCGGAGTGGTCCTCGGGATGGGCGAAGGTCCACAGCCCGCGCCGGGTGCCCGCGTCGGCCGCGGCGGACAGCAGCACCAGGCGCTCCCGCATCACCGGATCGGGCAGCAGCTTGGCGAGGAGCGCGGGTGCGGCCTCGTCGAGGAGTTCCCCGCCGCGTATCGTGCCCACCTCCTCGACACGGCGCACGGCCGCGTCCGCCAGGATCCGGGCGCTCGCCGCTCGGCCGCCGCTGTAGCGGGCAACGACCCGGGGCAGATGGTCGGGGTAGTCGACGAGGCTGAGCATCTCCGCGATGTGGGCCGGTTCGATGGCGGGAACGCTCAGCACCAGGGGCCGCGCCTGCGGTACGGCGTCGCCGCCGACCTCACCCAGCGGCGGGTACCCGTGGCCCCTGCCGAGAAGGGTGGCGAGGGCGACGGGCCGCGTCGGAGCCTTCCCCGTCGCGTCGCCGCCGTGTCCGGCGTCGAGCAGGCCGAGGAAGGCGCGTCCGACGTCGGTGTGGGCGTTGTCGAGGAGGAGCAGCGGTCGGGGCTTCCTGTTGAGCCGGCGCAGCGTGCCGTAGTTGGCGTCGATGTCCTCGAGGAGGGCGGCGACCAGGTGCTCCTCGGCGGTGCGTCTGCGGTCGTCGAGCCTGCGGAAGCCGCGGACGAACTGGAAGAGCCGCTGCAGCGAGTCGCCCTGGTAGCCCTGGGAGGGGTGCAGCCGGCCGCCCCACCAGGCGAGCGCGCCCTTGTCCGGTTCGTTCTTGACGAGCTGCGCCCGGGCGGCGTCGAGGACGATCCCGGCGATGGTGTCGAGTCCGGGGACGGCGGACAGCACCAGCGGGAGGTTGTCCGTGACGAGGTCGAACCAGCGGCCGAGGCTCTCCCTGCGGCGGCGTGCGTCGGGGTCCTCGGCGGTGATGAGCGTACGCAGATCCGCTTCCGCCCGACGCAGGTCCGGCGGTCGCACATCGGTCTCGCCGCTGTTCAGTGGGCGCCAGGCGGTGACGACGAGGAGCCCGAGCGACAGCCGAGGGAAGGCCATCGGCCTGCCGAAGTGCCGTACCTCCAGGCCGAGTTTGTAGGCGAGCAGATACAGCAGGTGGGTGATGCGGGAGGCGTTGGGGACGTCGTCGTCGCCATCTGCGACGCCGGGCTCGCCGAATCCCGGAGCCCCGAGGTCGACCCGGGCGAGCGGCACCCGGCCGTTGTACGCGTCATGGACGGCGCCCAGCAGGGCGGTCTTGCCGCTTCCCCGTCCGCCGACGATCCGTACGACGGGCGCGCCCTTGGGGTAGGCGAAGGGGACCAGGTACCCGTCCTTGTGATGCAGCCCCACCAGCCGCGGGACGAACCCCTCCTGCAGGGCCTGCTGACCGTACAGTCTCCCGCCCATGGCGCTCGCGCCTCCCCCTGTCACTTGCACATCAAGAGATCAACTCAGCGTGCACAGGGGGAACTTACCTGACATGCGCCTCCTCGGCAGAGGGGTTGTGGACGATCAGATCCAGCCGCTGACCATCCAGCGCGCCGTGCCCGACCTCCTGCGGGAGAACCAGCAGGACATGGACGTCTCCACCTGTTCCGGTCCCGGGCCGAGGCCCCGGTCGGCCGCCGGAACGGCCGACCGGGACATCGGAGTCAGGACAGGTCGAACCGATCGAGGTTCATCACCTTGTCCCATGCCGCCACGAAGTCCCGTACGAGCTTCTCTCCCGCGTCCTCGGAGGCGTAGACCTCCGAGAGTGCCCGGAGCTGGGAGTTCGAACCGAAGACGAGGTCGACGGCGGTGGCGGTCCACTTGGCTTCGCCCGTGGCGCGATTCCGGCCTTCGAACACGTTCTCCGTCGCGGTCGACGCCTTCCACTCCGTGTCCATGTCGAGCAGGTTCACGAAGAAGTCGTTGCTCAGCGTCTCCGGCCGGTCGGTGAACACGCCGTGCCGGGACTGCTTGAAGCCCGTGTTCAGGGCCCGCATCCCGCCGATCAGAACCGTCATCTCGGGCGCGGTCAGCGTCAACAGGTTGGCGCGGTCCAGCAGGAGAGTCTCCGGCGGCAGCTTCTCTCCCGCCCGGAGGTAGTTGCGGAACGCATCCGCCCTCGGTTCGAGCACGGCGAACGCCTCCACGTCGGTCTGCTCCTGCGAGGCATCCGTACGCCCCGGCGAGAACGGGACCGTGACGGCGTGCCCGGCGTTCTTCGCGGCCTGCTCGACGGCCGCGCAGCCGCCCAGGACGATCAGGTCGGCGAGCGAGACCTTCACCCCGCCGGTCTGGGAGTCGTTGAACGCCTGCCGGATCTGATCGAGGGTCCGCACCACCCCGGCCACCTCGGGGAGGTCGTTGACCTCCCAGTCCTTCTGCGGCGCGAGCCGGATCCGTGCACCGTTGGCCCCGCCGCGCTTGTCGGTGCCGCGGAAGCTCGCCGCCGACGCCCAAGCGGTGGTGACCAGCTGGGAGATGGACAGGTCCGAGGCGAGGATCCTCCTCTTGAGGTCGGCGATCTCCGCGTCTCCGACCAGCCGGTGATCGGCCGCGGGGACCGGGTCCTGCCACAGCTGCGGCTCGGGAATCCACGGACCGAGATAGCGCGAGAGGGGCCCCATGTCACGGTGCAGCAGCTTGTACCACGCCTTGGCGAACGCCTCAGCGAGCCGGTCCGGGTTCTCGTGGAAGCTCTTCGAGATCGGACCGTAGATCGGATCCAGCTTCAGCGAGAGGTCCGTCGTCAGCATCATGGGAGCGTGCCGCTTCGACGGATCATGGGCATCGGGCACCGTGCCCTGGGCCGACGGATCCGTGGGAGTCCACTGGTGCGCGCCGGCCGGGCTCGTCGTCAGCTCCCACTCGTACCGGAAGAGATTGTCCAGGTACCCGTTGTCCCACTTCGTCGGCTCCGAGGTCCATGCGCCCTCAAGACCGCTGGTGAGCGTGTCGGCCCCCTTGCCGCTGCCGTACGAGTTCCGCCAGCCGATGGCCTGTTGTTCGATCGGAGCGGCCTCGGGTTCCGGGCCGATGTATTCGGGATCGACCGCGCCATGGCACTTGCCGAACGTGTGGCCGCCGATGATGAGCGCGACCGTCTCCTCGTCATTCATGGCCATACGCGCGAACGTCTCGCGAATGTCCCGGGCGGCAGCGATCGGATCCGGATTTCCGTTCGGCCCCTCCGGATTGACGTAGATCAGTCCCATCTGCACGGCACCGAAAGGACCGGACAGTTCCCGGTCACCGCTGTAGCGCTCATCTCCGAGCCAGGTGTCTTCCGGCCCCCAGAAGATCTCCTCCGGTTCCCAGATGTCCGGTCGCCCGAACCCGAACCCGAACGTCTTGAACCCCATGGAATCCATGGCGCAGTTGCCGGCGAAAACCAGAAGATCGGCCCAGGAGATCTTCCGCCCGTACTTCTGCTTGACCGGCCAGAGCAGACGGCGAGCCTTGTCGAGGCTCGCGTTGTCCGGCCAGCTGTTGAGCGGGGCGAAACGCTGAGCGCCGGAGCCGCCACCGCCCCGGCCGTCCTCGATGCGGTACGTTCCCGCCGCGTGCCAGCTCATCCGGATGAAGAGCGGACCGTAGTGGCCGTAGTCGGCAGGCCACCAGTCCTGCGACGTCGTCATCACCTCCATGACGTCCCGCTTCAGCGCGTCGACGTCCAGGGTCGCGAACTCCGCCGCGTAGTCGAAATCCTCATCCATCGGATTGGACTGAGGCGAGTGCTGGTGGAGGACCTGAAGGTCCAGCTGATTCGGCCACCAGTCCCGGTTCGTCTTGGGGCGAGTCTCCGTCGGGGTCGGTGAGGAGATTGCCGGGTTCTCGCTTTCGCTGCCGGACACGTCCGTCCTTCTTCCTGTCGCGGTGTTTCCGTCTGCCGACCGCTCGCTCGTGACGTCATCTGCTTTTCTGGTTTCGAGCACTGCGACTCGGCGTCCGTATGGTCGCGCACCGCAGACCGCACCGCTAAGAGAACACGCAGGGCACCACCGCGTAACAAGCAGTCGAAGTCCGAAGTCGTCGGGGACCTGGCTCAATTGCCGACGATTCTCCCGCCCCCTGAATAGATGCGAGAAAGGTGAAATCCTATGAGCGACCTGCTGGAGCGGCTGCGTGGGCATGGCTGGCGGATGACCTCGCAGCGGCGTGTCGTCGCGGAGGTCCTCGACGGCGAGAACGTTCATCTCACGGCCGACGAGGTGCACGCCCGCGCGGCGGAGCGGCTGCCCGAGATCTCCCGGGCGACCGTCTACAACACCCTGGGCGAACTGGTCCTGCTCGGTGAGGTCGTGGAGGTCTCCGCCCACGGCCGTGCGAAGCGGTACGACCCCAACGCGCACCGGCCGCACCAGCACCTGGTCTGCTCCGGCTGCGGCACCATCCGCGACGTCCACCCGGCCGGCGACCCCTCGCGGGCCTTCCGTCGGAGGACCGGTTCGGTTTCACGGTGTCCGACGTCGAGGTCACCTATCGAGGGCTGTGCCCCGCCTGCGCCCCCGGTCCGCCCCGCTGATCGCAGGGGCGGAGCTCAGATCCCGGCGACCTTGGCGCTCGCCACCAACTCGTAGACCAGGGTGACGGTACGGCGGCCGCCGGGCGGGAGGGCGACGTCCCAGCGGACGATGCCTTCGGCGTCGACCACGTCGGGCGCCGGGGAGCATGCCTCCTTGCGCAGGCGTACCTCCACCGCCGAGACCTCGGAGACCGGGATCCGCTCCCGGAGGACGACCACCCGCTCGCCGTGCTCTCCCGGGGCGGAGAACCGGGACAGGTGCAGCCGGACCGTGCGGGTGACGACCGTCCGCTGCATGATCCCGGCGGAGTCGCGGGACTCCTCGGTCTCCCGGACCACCCGATGATCGTCGCGGCTGCCGAAGGCGAGCTCGACCGGGGCGCCGGGGGTGGTGAAGTCCAGCGTGCCGCGGCCGCTGAATCCGCTGCCGCGGACCAGGTCCACGGGCCCGGCGAGCAGCACATGGCCGGACCGGTTGTCGAACCGCACCACCTGCGTGACCAGCGGAGACACCTCGGGCGAGCAGGCGTACTCGCTGCTCGCGGGCGCGGTGAAGACGGAGAGCGTCACTCGGTGGGCGCGGCCGTCCGAGGGCACGGAGACCATGGCGGGGGACTTCAGGACCCGCGCCTCGCCACCGTCGTCCACCCCCGGCAGACCGAGCACCGGCACCGGGCCGAGGTCCCCGATCTCCTCCTCGCGCAGCTCGACGTCGACCGTGCGGCGCTCGGCCGCCGTTCGGTCCTTCAGCGTCAGCCGGTCCTCGCCCAGCGACGGCGGTTCGGTGGCCAGCGCCGACCGCGCCGTCGACAACGTCAGCCGTACGTCCGACCAGTCCTCGCCCGTACGCTGCCAGACCGTCGCGTCGGTCTCCAGCGTCAGCGAGTCCCCTTCGAGCACGGCCCGATAGGCGGGCCGCCACAGCGCACACGGGACGAGATGGGTCAGGCGCAACCCGACCGGCCCCGCGACCGCGGCCTCCACCGTCAGCTCTATGTGGCCGACCAGCTCGGCGGGCTCCTCCTCCGAGATGTCCATGGCCCGCTGGGCCTCCCCGAGTTCGGTGGCGAGCCCGGTCAGCCGGGCCTCCACGGTGCGGAGTTGCTCGCCGTACGCCTCGCGCTCGGCGTCCACCCGGTCCAACTCGGCGACCCAGCGCCGTCCTTCCGACTCGCCCGACCCGGCGCCCTCGCCGATCTCCCGCAGCAGATCGGCGGCGAGGCGGCCGAGCAGATCGAGCCGGGTATACAGCCGGTCGCGGCGCTGCATCAGGGCGAAGCGCTCCTCCTCGAGGGCGTGCACGTGGAGGCGCAGGGCGGAGTCCTCGTCGAGGGACGGCTGCGGCCCCCTGGGCGTCCAGCTGCGGACGATCCGTACGTCGAGCACGGTCGCGGGGTGATCGGCGGTCAGCTCGGCGTGGAGCGTGCGGTCGACGGCCAGTGCGCTGACCGGCCCGAGACGCAGCCGTTGGACGCCTGCCTGCAGATCGAGCACGACGGAGCGCTCGATGTGGGCGCGGTCCTCCAGGCAGGTGACGGCGGTGACGGGGACCGGGACGGTGGTGGGGACGGGACCGGCGGTCGGCTTCGAGTCCGTGGACATGGCGTGTCTCAGCTCCTGCGGTTGCCGCCGACCAGGGCTTTGCCGGCCGGGATACGGATCTCGTAGCCGCCGTCGAGGGCGGTGGTGCCACCGGCGGGCAGGTCCACCCGCCAGACGCGGGTGCCCGGGGCATGGTGCTCGGTCCCGGCCCCGTCGGCGGGTGTCGTCCAGTCCGCCCGCTCCTCGATCCGGATGTCCGGTTCGGAGGCGACCGGAACCCGCTCGCGGACCTCGACGGTGACGGGCCGAGCAAGACCGTTGGCCAGCTCCACATGGACGCGGTGGTCGAGCACGGTGACGTTGTTGCGCAGGCCCGCGGTGGACTCGTTCACGTTCGTACGGCGGGTCACCCGGATGCCCTCGGCCGGCCCGAGCCCCACCCGGCGGACACCGCCGGGGGCGAGCGTGGGCAGCGCGGCGGTCAGCAGGAAGTCGTCGTCGACGGTGACCTCCACCGGGCCCGCCAACAGAGCCTGGTCGGTGGCGTTGGAGAGCACCAGCGTCGCGTAGACGGTCGGCTCCACGGACGGCACGCAGAGGTACTCGGTGCGCAGACCGACCGGAATCTCCCCGACGGTGACGGTGTGCCAGGTGCCGTCCGACGGAACGTCGGCGCGGGCGGCGGCATCGAAGCGGTGGTCGAAGGAGCCCGCCGACTCGCGGGGCCGAACGGCGTGCCCGGGCAGCGGCAGCGCGGCCACCGCCTCGGCACGACGGCGGTGGTCGGCCGCCACCGCGTCATGGGGCGACGTGGGGAACAGCCGCCCTCGGCGACCGCCCGGCTCGTCGGGGCCGCTCAGGACGAGAGCGGCGTAGTCCAGCTCGGCGCCGCTCGGCTGCGGCGGACCGGCCGGCGGAGGCGGAGGAGGTGGCGGCGCGGCCGCGCCAGGAGCCGGCGGGGCCATGGCAGCGGGGGCCCTAGGGGCCGGCGCACCTGCGAAGCCGCCGCCACGCGGCCTGCCGCCAGGCTGTGAGGGGGCCGCCGGCCGCGCGGGGGACGGCTGCCCGTAGGCCGGCTGTGCGGGAGCCGGCCTGGCCTGGTCGGCCATCGCGCCCCCGTAGACGTCGGGGGAGGAGCCGTACGCGCTGCCCGGGACCGGGAGCCCCGAGGGCGGCCCGCCGAAGCCCTGTGGCGCGGGTGGTGGCGGTGGAGGCGGTACGGGACCGGACGCGGAGCCGGTCCGGGAAGCCGCCGGTGCGGCGGTCGTGACAGGGCGGGGGCCGGCCGCCTCGTACCCGGCGAACAGGTCGGCGAGGCCCGCCGGAGGCTCGCGCCAGCCGGAAGGCACGGGTGCGGGCTGACGGCGTCCGATCCGGATCGAGCGGAGCTTCGGCAGGTCGGTGCGGCGCCGAAGGTCGGCGGTGGCCAGGGCGATGCGTACCCCGGTCCAGTCCTCGCCGGTGCGCTGGGCGACCGAGGCGCGCAGCACCAGACGGCCGGTGCCGTCGCCCTGACGATGGGTGAGACGGTACGCAGGCACCCATACGGCACCCGGCACTCCGTACTCCAACTCCACTTCCACCTCGTCCGTGACACCGGTGCCGTCGAGGGTCAGGACAGCGGAGACCGTGGTCTCCACATGCGCCGGCGGTGCGTCGGTGGAGGCGCGGGCGAGCTTGTCAGCGGCGACGGTGAGTTCGTGCTCGAGCTGGAGCAGTGCCTGCTCCAGCTCGACGAGGCGGGTGTGCAGGCCCGCCAGCCGTTCGTCGACGAACTCGGCGAGTTCCAGCCACGCGTCGACCGGGGTGCGGCGGTGCGGGTCCTCGGGCTCGCGGGGCGGCGGCACCGGGTGCAGACCCCGGACCTCCTCGATGAGGCTCAGTTGTCGGTCCCGGCGTCCCCGCGCCGCCGCGTACGCGTCGCGCAGCCGCTCGACCTCGCGCCGCAACGCGTCGCGCGAGCCGGTGCCGTTGCCGGCGTCGATGTCCGTGCCTGTGTCGGGGCCGAGCGGCTCCGCCTCGACCTCCATCCGGGCCTCGGTGACGCGCACCCCGGGGGCGCCCAGGACGCGGGCCCGCAGCGAGCCGGGGTCCAGCGAGCGGGGCAGTCCCGTCACCCGCACCCGGCCGCCCGGCGGCACGCTGCCACGGGCCAGACGGCGGCAGAGAGCGCCCTGCGCGTACACCACGACCGAATCGAGGGTCGATCCCCAGTTCTGTGCCGTCCCAGCCGTCATGTGCCCCGCCCCCGCCCCGCCGTGTCCATGCTGAGCGAAGCCTACGCCCGAGAGGTCCGGCCGTGTTGCCACACTGTGGAAACCCGCAGGTCACGGTCGTACGGGGTGGGACGCGTGCGGTTTCGGCGCCGCCCGACGCCCGCCGTCACCGGCTTCGGTGGTTGGGCGGCCCCTGGAGTGGGACGCTGAAGGTGGGGGTCCGTGCCGACGAGACTCGGGAGGGACCGATGGGACGTGATGTCCCGGCGCTGGAGTTCACCCGTGAAGACCGTCGCCGGTTCCGGAACAAGGTGCACTCGTGCCTCGACGTGTTCGCGACGATGCTGCGTGAGTCGCGGTTCGACTTCGAGCGGCCGCAGGTCGGCCTGGAGCTCGAACTGAACCTCGTGGACGGCGCCGCCGAGCCCGCCATGCGCAGTACGGAAGTCCTGGAGGCGATCGCCGATCCCACCTGGTCGACCGAGCTGGGCCGCTTCAATCTGGAGATCAACATCGAGCCGCGGCGGCTGATCGCGGGCGGTCCCGACTCCTGGGAGCAGGAGATCCGCGAGGCGCTCAACCACGCCGAGGAGAAGGCCGCGGCGATCGGTGCGCATCTGGTCATGATCGGCATCCTGCCGACACTGGAGCTGAAGGACGCGGGCCCCGACTCGCTGTCCGGGGATCCGCGGTACCACCTGCTGAACGAGCAGATCTTCGCCGCACGGGGTGAGGACCTGCTGATCTCGGTGGACGGGGTGGAGAAGCTGCGGACCCATGCGGAGACGATCACGCCGGAGGCGGCGTGCACCAGCACCCAGTTCCACCTCCAGGTCTCGCCCGACGAGTTCGCGGACTACTGGAACGCCGCCCAGGCCGTGGCGGGGGTGCAGGTGGCCCTGGCGGCGAACTCTCCGTTCCTGTTCTCCAAGGAGCTGTGGCGCGAGACGCGCATTCCGCTCTTCGAGCAGGCCACCGACACCCGGCCGGACGAGCTCAAGGTGCAGGGAGTACGGCCGCGGGTCTGGTTCGGCGAGCGGTGGATCACCTCCGTCTTCGACCTCTTCGAGGAGAACGCCCGCTACTTCCCGGCACTGTTGCCCCTGTGCGACGACGAAGACCCGGAGGAGACGCTCGCCGACGGCGGGATCCCCGGACTGTCCGAGCTCACCCTGCACAACGGGACGGTCTACCGCTGGAACCGCCCCGTCTACGCCGTGGTCGACGGCGTACCGCATCTGCGGGTGGAGAACCGGGTGCTGCCCGCGGGTCCCACGGTGGCCGACGTGCTGGCGAACGGTGCCTTCTACTACGGGCTGACCCGGGCCCTGGTCGACGAGGACCGGCCCGTCTGGTCACGGATGTCCTTCTCGGCCGCGGAGGACAACCTCCATGCCGCCGCGCGCCACGGCATCGACGCGCACGTGTACTGGCCCGGGATGGGCGAGGTTCCGGTGACCGAGCTGGTGCTGAGGCGCCTGCTGCCGCTGGCGAACCGCGGGCTCGAGCAGATGGGCATGGAGGCGGCCCGGCGGGAGCCGCTGCTCGGGGTCATCGAGCAGCGGTGCGTCAGCGGCCGTAACGGCGCGGTGTGGCAGTCCGAGATGTTCCACCACATCCACGACATCGACCACGCGGACCGGCACCAGGCGCTGCGGCGAATGACCCTGCAGTACATCGAGTACATGCATTTGAACGCTCCGGCGCACACCTGGCCGGTCGACTGACGCCCGAGGGGCGCGTCGGCGGCGGAAAGCGAGGCGTACGGAGGGCCGGGTCGGGGCAGGTCGTGATCATGACAGACACGCCTCCGACGAGCCTCGACCCCACCCCCGCTCCCGCCGGCCCGCCGCCGCTCCCGTCCCGGCGGCCGTTACGGCAGTTGCTGGCGGCCTCGGTCGGCAACGCGGTCGAGTGGTACGACTGGTACGCGTACACCTTCCTGGCCGCGTACATCGCGAACCAGGTCTTCCCCAAGAGCTCCGGGAACTCCCTGGTCCCGCTCCTGTCGACGTTCGCGGTCTTCGCCGTCGGCTTCTTCATGCGCCCGGTCGGCGGCCTCCTCATGGGCGCGGTCGCGGACCGGCGCGGCCGACGGACCGCGCTCACCGCCACCATCCTGCTGATGGGCGGCAGCAGCCTCCTGGTCGGTCTGACCCCGACGTACGCCGCCGCCGGCGTCCTCGCCCCGGTCGTGCTCGTCATCGCCCGACTGCTGCAAGGACTGTCGGTGGGAGGGGAGTTCGCGGCCTCGACCACCTTCCTCGTCGAGTCGGCCGGACCCGGCAGGCGCGGCCTGTTCTCGTCCTTCCAGTACGTCTCCACCTCCGCCGGACAGCTCGCCGCCTCCGGCATCGCCGCCCTGCTCGTCGGCGTGCTCGGGGAGGACCGGATGAACGGCTGGGGCTGGCGGATCCCCTTCCTGCTCGGCGCGGTGCTCAGCCTCGCCGGCTTCTGGATCCGCCGGGGTGCCGAGGAGACCCGGAGCGTCGCGCTGCGCGACGCTCCCCGGCCCGGGCTCTTCGACGCTCTGCGCCACCACCCCCGCGCCTCGCTGCTCATCGGCGGCATCACGGCCGGCGGCACCCTCGCGTACTACACGTGGACGTCCTACCTGCCGACGTACGCGGAGCTCAACACCGGGATCGACAAAGCGGACGCGCTGCTCGCCGGGACCTTGTCCCTGGCGTTCTTCGCCCTGCTGCAACCGGTCGGCGGGCTGCTCTCCGACCGCTTCGGACGCAAACCGTCCCTGCTCTTCTTCGGGCTCGGCTTCGCGGCCCTCGGTGTGCCGCTGCTGCGCGCGCTCGACGGCTCGTTCCTCTCCCTTCTCCTGGTGCAGTGCGCGGGCATGGTGTTGCTGACCGGCTTCACCTCGATCTCGGCGGCCGTGAACGCCGAGATGTTCCCCGCCCGGGTGCGGGCGGCCGGGATCGGCTTCCCGTACTCGCTGACGGTCGCGGTCTTCGGTGGGACGGCACCGTACGTCGGGACGCTCTTCAAGGAGCTGGACCGCCCCGGTCTGTTCCCCTGGTACGTGGCCGTCCTGTGCCTGGTCTCCTCGGCGGTGTATCTCCGTCTGCCGGAGACCGCCCACAAGGAACTGGATCGCTGACGCTATCCGCGTACGGCGGTGAGGTGGTACGTCGTGTCGACCCAGAAGCCGCCGGTCGTGCTGCCCTTGATCTCCAGGACGTACTGTCCCGGCGTCAGGGGGGCGATTCCCGCCCATATCCCCCACGCGAGATGCATCCGCAGGCCCACCCGGAACAGCGGCGCGGTGAACTCCCTCAACGGAAGCGGTACCCCGTTGAGGAAGGCCTTCGCCTCCGCCACGTCCATGGTCAGCGGCTTCCGCGAGTGGTGCTTCGTGTGTTGGGTGTTGAGCACGGGAAAGAAGACGGGGCGCTCGGAAGGCACTTCACACGTCCGCACCACACGGCCACCGTAGGTGCCGGCCAGGAACCACAGATCCTCCGGCTGCTGCCAGGCCGCGTGTCGACCGGTCGTGTCGGCGACCGGGCTGACGTCGTCGGGCGCCGACAGCGCCCACTGCCACCAGCGTGCCGCCAGCGCGCCGCCCTCGGTGTCGCTGATGTCCCAGGAACCGCTGTTCCGAGCCGTATCGCTCATGCCCCACCCCTTCCCGGGGCGCCCGCCCCCGGCTGTCGATCAAGCGAACCCTACCGACGAGGGCGCCTCCCCTCGTGGGGGGTGTCACCGACTGCCGGTGAAGTCCCACGCTTCGATGTCCCGGTAGCGGATCGGACCAGGGCCGCGGCCGAAGTTGCTGCCGACCAGGTGCAGGCGTTCGGCGTGCCAGGGGCGGCCGGTGAAGGTGGCGAGTCCGGCGGCGACCTGCACCACGCCGGCGGGATCGTCGCGGCGGGACCTGGCCAACGTCAGATGGGGGCGCAGAGGCCGGTCCTCGAAGGCGATACCGCAGTCCTTGACGACGGCGCGGACGTCGGCGGCGAGCAGGTGCAGCCCTTCGAGATCCCCGTCGATCCCGCTCCACAGCACCCGCTCGTCGAAGCACCCGGCGCCGCGCAGTGCCAGCCGCAAGGGCCGACGCGTCTCCGCGAGATGCGCGAGCGGCTCTCGCAGGAGCGGAATGGTCGCGGTGGACACCTCTCCGAGGAATGCCAGGGTGATGTGCCAGTCCTCGATGCGGTTCCACCGCGTGGTCGGGTACGCGTCGTAGGCGGGCCGCAGCGCCTGGGCCAGCTCTTCCTTCGCGTCGTCGGGCGGCGCGAGCGCTATGAACACGCGGACGGTCGGGGCCTGGATCTTTTCGTTCACAGAGACTTCGTACACCACGGCCCGCCGCCGACCGTCACCCCATGGCCGATCACCCTCCTTGCCTCGCGTGACGACTTCACGACAGTGAGTGAGAGGTTCCGGATATCGGGGGAGTACGCGGGCAGATTCCTGGGGGACACACGCACCGTCGCGCACCAGGAGAGCTGCCCATGTCGACATGTCAGCCGGCCGCCGAGCCGGTCTTCACCGCCGACTTCGCCTCGCTGGAGCAATGGACGGCGGGTCGCTCCTGGGCCTATCCCGACGGCGGCCCCGTCAACCCACGGGACAACAAGCTGGACCACCTGGTGGCCGACCCCGCCTACAGCCGCTCGGGCGTCTTCCGGGCGACCCGGCGCCGCGACGGCCTGTGGGACGCGGGGCTCCTGACGACGGAGGGCAGCCCCGAGGGCTTCGAGGTCCGCGCCGGTGACGTCCTGGAGGCGCGGGTACGGCTCCCGGAGGGGAACGGCGCCTGGCCGGCGATCTGGACCTGGCGGGACGGCGGCCAGGAGATCGACTTCTTCGAGTACCACCCCGACAACCCGGATCTCCTGGAGCTGTCGAACCGGGTCCGCGGCGGATACCACTACCACCGTGACCCCGGCGTCCGGCCCGGCGGCTGGGTGCGGCTGCGCACCGAGTTCGGTGCGCGCTCGGTGGTGTGGTGGGTCGACGGCGTCGAGGTCTTCTCGGACGGACGGGGCGTCGGCCCGTCCTGGCACGCCCATCTGATCGTCAACCTCTCCGTCTGCGCCGGCCGCTACCACCCCGCGCCCGACCCCGAGGCGACGGAACTGTCCTACGAGGTCCAGGACTTGCGCGTCTTTCGACCGGCGTCCTGAGAGGAGCCTTGGGGGGCGGCAAGCCGGCGGTTCGGCCACCCCTCCGGGTTTCCCGGAGGCGTGTCGTGGCTGGTGGTGGTAACACCATGATCAGCACCCGCTCCCCACGGCACCTTCGCCCCACCCAGGATGGTCGTCATGAACCCACCTACCGCACCCACTGTTCTGATCACCGGCGCGACCCAGGGGCTGGGGCGCGGGATCGCGCTGGAGCTCGCCGCACAGGGCTGCACCGTCCTGCTCCATGGCAGGGACTCCGGCCGGCTCGAGGCGGTGGCGGAAGAAGTCCGCGCCGCGGCCCCGCAGGTCACCGTCCGGACCTATCTCGCCGACCTCGCGGACCTGGACCAGATTCACGCGATGGCCGACCGGATTCGCGCGGCCGAGCCCCGGCTCGACGCGCTCGTGAACAACGCGGTCGCCGGCGGCGGCGCCGAGCCGCTCCGCCGGGAGGTCGGCGCGCAGGGGTACGAACTGCGGTTCGCCGTCAACCACTTGGCGCCCTACGCCCTGACCCGGGCGCTCCTCCCCCTGTTCACCGCCTCGGCCCCCGCCCGCGTCGTCAACGTCGCCTCGATAGGGCAGGAGCGCATCGATTTCGACGACGTCATGTTCGAGGAGGGGTACGAAGGGCTGCGGGCATACTGTCGCAGCAAGCTGGCGATGATCATGGCGACCTTCGAGCTGGCGGCCGAGCTCGAAGGCACCGGAGTCACTGTCAACACCCTCCACCCCGCGCATCTGATGGACACCCGCGGAGTGCGCGAGTACGGCCTCACGCCGGTGACCGGGATCGAGGAGGGGGTGCGGCCGACCGTACGACTTGTCACCGATCCCGAGTTGGCGCACACCACCGGCCGCTACTTCGATCAGTTCACGGACGCCCGCGCCCACGAACAGGCCTACGACACGGACGCCCGCAAGCGACTCATGGCCCTGACGGACGCGCTCGTCGGCGGCTCCGCAGGCCCGAATACGGAGTGATGCGACGCATCGGTCCCGGCTACAGTGCCGGACATGGGGGTCGACACGGATGTGGCGGTCGTGGGGGCGGGGCCGGTCGGGCTGAGCGCTGCCCTGCTGCTCGCCCGGGCGGGGCTCGGGGTGGTGGTGCTCGAACGCCGTCCCGGTCCGGTCACCGAGTCCCGCGCGACGGATCTGCACGCGCGGACCCTTGAGGCCCTGACCCCGAGCGGTCTGGCCGATGCGCTGCACCCACTGGGCCGTCGCGTGGACACGGTGGAGATGTGGGCGCAGGGGCGCAGGCTCGGTGGCTTCGACCTGTCACGGCAGCCGTCCCCGTACCCGTACATCCTGACCGTCCCGCAGTGCGCGACCGAGGGCCTGCTCGCCGCTGAGTCCGAGCGCGCGGGTGTCCGTGTCCACCGCTCGGTGCCCGTCCGGTCGATCGACGAGGACGCCGACGGCGTGACCGTACGGTCGGACGCCCTCGACCCGCTGCGCGTCCGCTGGGTGGTGGCGGCCGACGGTGCGTCGAGCCCACTGCGCGCCCTGGCCGGTACGGCGTTTCGCGGCCGGACCTATGCCGGCCTGTGGCAGCTCGCCGACCTGCAGGTCGAGGATCCCTCGCTGGACCCGACGCGCGTCCACATGGTCGGCGGGCCGCGCGGCCTTACCCGCCCGAGCTGTGCGGGACACGGCCCTGCGTGGCATCCTCGCCACCTCGACCGGCCGCCACCTGCTCGCCGAGGCCGTCGCCGGCCCGCGCCCGCCCCGACCGCGCGCCTGAACGGTCTTCCGTCCCGGGGCCGGCCCCGGGTACTCCAGCTGGACGAGGGCCTGCGCGCGTACGTCAGCGGCGAGGCCGGCGGCCCCCGAGGGGACCGCCGGCCGCCGTGCTGAGCGGAGGACCTGCGGAGTCCGCCGACTCCGCCGATCCCGTAGCTTCCGAACTAGAAGACGCTCACGCCGTACGCGCTCAGGGCTTCCGTCACCGGCTGGAAGAACGTGGTGCCGCCGCTGGAGCAGTTGCCGCTGCCGCCGGAGGTGAGGCCGAGCGCGGTGGTGCCGGAGAAGAGCGCGCCGCCGCTGTCACCCGGCTCGGCGCAGACGTTGGTCTGGATCAGGCCGTAGACGATGTCGCCACCGCCGTAGTTGACGGTCGCGTTGAGACCGGTGACCGTACCGCTGTGCAGACCGGTGGTGCTGCCGCTGCGCTGCACCGACTGGCCCACCGAGGCGTTGCCCGCACCGGTGATGTCGCGGTAGCTGCCGTTGTAGAGGTAGACACGGCCGTCCGCCGCCGAGGCGTTGGAGTGGCGGATGATGCCGTAGTCGTTGGTCGGGAAGCTGGTGCCGGCGCGGGTGCCGAGCACCGTGGTGTTGGCGGAGTTGGTGTACCAGGTGCTGCCGATGTTGGTGCAGTGACCTGCCGTCAGGGCGTAGTAGGTCGAGCCGCTGCGGACGTTGAAGCCGAGCGAGCAGCGCCCGCCGCCGGCGTAGATGGCCTGGCCGCCGGCGATGAGCTTGTTGAACGTGCCGGGAGTCCGCTTGATCTCCAGGGTGCCGGCGCGGTCACCGGCAGCTTTCTTGATCTTGGCGATCTCGGCGGCGGAGACGGTGGAGTCGGCGGTGAGGACGATCTTCCCGGTCGCCTGGTCGGTGTACCACGCGGTGCCGGGCACGTCGGCCCCGCGTACGGCCTGGTCGGCGACGGCGAGTTGGGCGGTGGTGGCCCGGCCGTCCTCGGCCGTGGCCGCGGACGAGGTGGGGACGGCAAGCGCTGAGGCGGCGAGCAGCGCGGAGGCCACGGCGACGAGCCGTGCGCCCTTCGCGACGCCGCCGAGGGGGGACAGGCGCTTGAGGTTCACAGGATCCTCCGGTGGGGGAGTGGGGGGGGGAATCGCTGGGTGGGCGATCCGTTGCGCCGGTCAGGCGGGTCCGGGCCGAAGGGTGCTCCGGCATGGACCTGTCAAACCCGACAGGAGGAATCCTCGAATCCGGGCGGCCTCGGCGGCAAGAACGCCTTTCGGCCGATCTACGCGCGTTCATGTGGTCCAAGGCCTCACGGGTGCCCTGTGTGCCCGGATTGGCTGCCGTGGCGGGCGTGACGGGGCTGGCGCGTGCAAACGCTTGCGACGGTTTGCTGACGTTCTTTCAGGAGGGCGCTGTGGAGTTCGGGATGGTCCTGCGGTGACCCGTCGAGGAAGCGGAAGGATCTGTACCGTTTCGCCAGCTCAACCGCCGAGGTGCCCCCGATCCCACGCCCCGCGCGCCCTCGCCACCGGCACCCCGGCAGGCAGGACCCGGCCGTCCGCCGGAGCAGTAGCGGGCGCACACATCCGGCCGCTGCCTCCGGTCGGCCCTGGCGGGCGAGTGATCCCTGCCGTGGCGGGGGAGGGGCCGCCCACGGGCCTGTGGTACAGGTGTGGACGCCCCTCAATGCCGTAATCGTGCCGCTCCGTCCGGGCGGACCGGGTGTCCGGTTCCCGTCGCAGCCCAAGGCCGTCGGACGCGGCGCCGCGTCTCACAGCGATGCGTACACCGCCTCGACCAGGGCCATCTTGCGAGGATCGTCCGCGATGTTGGGGCCCATGCGGTTCATCACGTAGCCGAGGGAGACTCCCGCCTCCGGGTCCGCGAGGCCGCAGGAGCCGCCGAAGCCGTCGTGGCCGAAGGCTCGGGGATTGGGGCCGTAGGAGGCGTTGGAGCCGCTGAGCCAGAGGCCGAGGGCGCACTCCGTGTCGTGGGCGAAGCCCGCGCCGAGGACCAGGTCCCGGCAGGCGCCCTGCCCCTCGCGGGCTCGTTCGGCGGCCGGTTCGGACAGGATCCGGTGCTCGCCGGATCGGCCCCGCCCGGCGAAGACGCCGTACAGCTCGGCGACCGCGCGGGCCGTTCCGTGCCCGTTGGCAGCCGGCAGCTCGGCGGCACGCCACTCGGGGCTGTTGGCCTGGGCGGCGCCGACGAGTGGATTGGCCAGCGCGGCCTGCGCCGCGGGCTCCAACTGGGCGAACAAGGCAGCCTGTTCGCTCGCCGAGGAGGTGCGGGGGTGTACCAGCTCGGCCACTCGCACCGCCTCCTTCTCGGGGAGGCCGATGGTGAAGTCGATGCCGAGCGGTCCGGTGATCTCGTCGCGGAGGAAGTCGCCGGTCAGCCGTCCGGTGATGCGCCGGATCACCTCGCCGACCAGGAAGCCGTACGTCATGGCGTGGTAGCCGGAGCGGGTGCCGGGTTCCCACCACGGCTCCGTCTCCGCGAGCCGGGCGGTCGTCACCTCCCAGTCGTAGAACTCCTCCAGCGTGAGCGGCTCGCGCAGACCGGACAGCCCCGCGCGGTGGGAGAGGAGATGGCGTACGGGCAGAGTCTCCTTGCCTCCGGCGCCGAACTCGGGCCAGTAGGAGGCGACCGGCGCGTCCAGGTCGAGCAGTCCGCGGTCCGCCAGCAGATGGGCGCAGAGCGCGGTGACGCCCTTGGTCGTGGACCAGACGTTGACCACGGTGTCGTGCTCCCAGCGGCGCGTACGAGCCCCGTCCGCCCAGCCGCCCCACAGGTCGACCACGGTCTCGCCGTGGACCTGGACCGTCACCGCGGCCCCGAGCTCGTCCCTCGTGCGGAAGTTGGCCTCGAAGGCGTCCCGTACGGCGGTGAAGCGAGGGTCGCAGTGTCCTTCGATCGGGGGCGTGGGCGCGGGTGCGGGCTCGGGCGAACGGGCCGGTTCGGCATCGGGCATGACGTCCTCCAGGGGCGCTCGGCGGTCGCGAGCAACATACCGACTGGTCGGATCGGGGGGAAGGGAGTGCGCACCGGGTGCGCGGGCGGCGGTCCGCAGCGGTTCGCGGCGGACGCCGGCGTGGTTCGCCCGGTCGGTCCATCCGCGTTGCCGAGGCCGCTACCGGCGGGTTCCGTGGACACGAGCAGTGGCACCGAAAGGCCCCGAGCCGCGGGAGAATCGAGGTCCTCTTGCCCGGTTACCCTCCGATCGCCGGCCACGGGCTGATCGGTGACCTGCAGACCGCCGCCCTGATCTCCGCCGAGGGCGCCGTGGACTGGTTCTGCGCACCCCGCTTCGACTCGCCGAGCATCTTCGCGTCCCTGCTCGACCAGGAGCGCGGCGGCCATTTCACCATCGCTCCCGCCGCCGCCGACGTGACCGTCCGCCAGCTCTACCTGCCCGACACTGCCGTCCTGATCACCAGGTTCCTCACCCCGGAGGGGGTGGGCGAGGTGGTCGACTTCATGCCGGTGAGCGACCGGCCGGACATCCCCACCGACCGGCACCGCATGGTGCGGGCCCTTCGGGTGGTGCGCGGGACTCTCGCCTTCGACGTGCAGTGCCGACCCCGATTCGACTACGGACGCGCCCGGCACACCCTCACACTCGACGGCAACGCCGCCACCTTCCACGGCGCCGACCTCGACGTACACCTGCGGAGCAACGTTCCCCTGAGCGCCGACGGCCAGGACGTCCATGCCACCGTCACCCTGCAGCAGGGCCAGACCGCCGGAATCCTCCTGGAGACCTCCGCCCCGGGAGCCGCGCCCGCGCCGGTCACCGAACAGGCGATGCAGGCGGCCATGGAGGAGACCCGCGTCTTCTGGCACGAGTGGATCCACCGCTGCCATTACCGGGGCCGCTGGCAACACATGGTCAACCGCTCGGCCATCACCCTCAAGCTGCTCATCTACGCCCCGTCGGGCGCACCCATCGCCGCCGCCACCATGGGGCTGCCCGAACAGATCGGCGGCGAGCGGAACTGGGACTACCGCTACACCTGGATCCGCGACGCGTCCCTCTCGATGCGCGTCCTGCTCGACCTCGGCTACTTCGAGGAGGCCGACGCCTTCCGCCGCTGGCTCGGCGACCGTTTCCGAGTGCCGCGCCCGCCCGGCAGCGAGCCGATGCAGATCATGTACCGGATCGACGGCGATCCCCACCTGCCCGAGGAGATCCTGGGACATCTGTCCGGCTACCGCGACTCCTCTCCCGTACGGGCAGGGAACGGGGCGGCCGATCAGCTGCAGCTCGACATCTACGGTGAGTTCGCCTACGCCATGACCCACTCGGCGGACCTGGCCGAAGTGGCCGGCTACGAAGCGTGGAAGGGGTTCTCCGCGCTCCTCGACTGGCTCGCCGACAGCTGGGACCGCCCTGACGAGGGCATCTGGGAGACCCGCGGCGGCCGCAAGCACTTCACGTACAGCCGGATGATGTGCTGGGTCGCCCTCGACCGCGGCATTCGCCTCGCCACCCAGTACGCACGGCCCGCCGACCTCTCCCGCTGGATCGCGCAGCGTGACGCCATCCTCGTCCAGGTGATGGAACGCGGCTGGAATCCCCGGCTCAAAGCGTTCGTCCAGCACTACGACAGCGAAGTGCTCGACGCGTCGCTGCTGCTCATGCCACTGGTCGGCTTCATCTCCCCGAAGGCGCCCTCGTGGCTGTCCACCCTGGACGCCATGGACCGCGAACTCGTCACGGACAGCCTCGTCTACCGCTACAACCCCGAGGCGTCCCCCGACGGCCTGCGCGGCTCCGAGGGCACCTTCTCGCTCTGCAGCTTCCTCTACGTCGAGGCCCTGGCCCGGGCGGGCCGTCTCGACCAGGCCCGCTACGCGATGGACAAGATGCTCACGTACGCCAACCACGTCGGGCTCTTCGCCGAGGAGATCGGCCCGACCGGCGAACAACTCGGCAACTTCCCCCAGGCGTTCACCCACCTCGCGCTGATCACCGCGGCGATGGCGCTCGACGAAGAACTCGACAAGGCCGCCGAACGCCGCTGACCGGGACCGGAACCCGACCGGGACCGGAACCCGACCGGACCGGAACCCGACCGGACCGTACGGCCGGCCGACTCGCGATGCTCCGCCGCGTGGAAGTCGCCCGGTAGCCGTCGGTCCTGTCTCCCACCGCCCGGGTGAGCCGCGTCTCACCCGGGCGGTCGCGCTTGCCTATGCAACGAGTTGCATAGAAGGATTCCGGGTGTGGCGATCGAACACGCGATTCTTGTGTCCCTGCTGGAGAAGCCCGGTTCCGGCTACGAGCTGGCCCGGCGCTTCGAGCGGTCCATCGGGTACTTCTGGACCGCCAGTCATCAGCAGATCTACCGCGTGCTCAAGCGGATGGAGAGCGACGGCTGGGTCGACGTCCGGGACGTGCCACAGCACGGCCGCCCGGACAAGAAGGAGTACACCGTCGCGGACCTGGGACAGGCCGTGCTGTCCAGCTGGCTCCACGAGCCCATCGAGCCCGAGAGCATGCGGCACGACCTCGCCGTGAAGATCCGGGGCGCGGCCTTCGACGACCCGGCCGCGCTGATCCAGGAAGTGGAGCGGCACCGGCGGACGCACACCGAGCGCCTCGCCCACTACCTCGCCGGCGAGGAACGCGACTTCCCGGATGTGGAGGCGCCTGCCGCCCCCGGCCCGCTCGACGCGGGCCGGGAGCTCCAGCACGTCGTACTGCGCGGCGGCATCGCGTACGAGCGGATGACGCTCGCCTGGCTCGACGACGTCCTCACCACCCTCCACCGGCTCGCTGCCGAGCGCTGAACCCCCGCTCCGCCACGACCACCCGCGCCACCACGACCACCTCACCCCATCGGACCGAAAGACGGAGCACATGGCCGACTCGCTGCTGTTCAACCCGCACACCTACGACCCGGCACACTTCGATCCCGAGACCCGCCGACTGCTGCGCGCCACCGTCGACTGGTTCGAGGAGCGCGGAAAGCGTCGGCTGATCGAGGACTACCGCACCCGGGCCTGGCTGGGGGACTTCCTCGCCTTCTCCGCCAAGGAAGGACTGTTCGAGACGTTCCTGACGCCCTCCGCCGACGCCGGCGAGGGGCAGCAGGACAAGCGCTGGGACACCGCCCGTATCGCCGCCCTGAACGAGATCCTCGGCTTCTACGGTCTCGACTACTGGTACGCCTGGCAGGTCACCATCCTCGGCCTCGGCCCGGTCTGGCAGAGCGACAACGCCGCCGCCCGCGCCCGCGCCGCGGAACTCCTCTCCCAGGGGGAGGTGTTCGCCTTCGGCCTCTCCGAGAAGTCCCACGGCGCCGACATCTACTCCACCGACATGCTCCTGGAGCCCGACACCGCGGGGGGTTTCCGGGCCACCGGGTCCAAGTACTACATCGGCAACGGCAACGCGGCCGGGCTCGTCTCCGTCTTCGGCCGCCGCACCGACGTCGAAGGCCCCGACGGCTACGTCTTCTTCGCCGCCGACAGCCGCCATCCGGCGTACCACCTCGTCAAGAACGTCGTCGACTCGTCGAAGTACGTCAGCGAGTTCCGCCTGGAGGACTACCCCGTAGCCCCCGAGGACGTCCTCCACACCGGCCGCGCCGCCTTCGACGCCGCACTCAACACGGTCAACGTCGGCAAGTTCAACCTGTGCACCGCCTCCATCGGCATCTGCGAGCACGCGATGTACGAGGCCGTCACCCACGCCCAGAACCGCATCCTCTACGGCCGCCCCGTCACCGCCTTCCCGCACGTGCGGCGCGAGCTGACCGACGCGTACGTCCGCCTCGTCGGCATGAAGCTGTTCAGCGACCGCGCCGTCGACTACTTCCGCACTGCCGGTCCCGACGACCGCCGCTACCTCCTCTTCAACCCGATGACGAAGATGAAGGTGACCACGGAGGGCGAGAAGGTCATTGACCTGATGTGGGACGTCATCGCCGCCAAGGGCTTCGAGAAGGACAACTACTTCGCCCAGGCCGCCGTCGAGATCCGGGGCCTCCCGAAGCTCGAGGGCACGGTCCACGTCAACCTGGCCCTGATCCTGAAGTTCATGCGGAACCACCTGCTGGACCCGGCCGCGTACGAGCCCGTACCGACCCGTCTGGACGAGGCCGACGACACCTTCCTCTTCCGGCAGGGACCGGCCCGCGGCCTGGGATCCGTACGCTTCCACGACTGGCGCACCGCGTACGACGCCTACGCCGGAGTGGCGAACGTCGCCCGCTTCCGCGAGCAGGCCGACGCCCTGTGCGAGTTCGTCCGCACCGCCGCGCCCGACGAGCAGCAGAGCCGCGACCTCGACCTCCTCCTCGCCGTCGGCCAGCTGTTCGCGCTCGTCGTCCACGGTCAGCTGGTCCTGGAGCAGGCGCGCCTGACGGATCTCGACGAGGACGTTCTCGACGAGCTGTTCGCCGTCCTCGTGCGGGACTTCTCGGCCCACGCCGTCGAGCTGCACGGCAAGGACTCCGCCACCGAGCAGCAGCAGCTCTGGGCACTGGGAGCCGTTCGGCGCCCGGTCGTCGACGAGGCACGCTCGGGCCGGGTCTGGCAGCGCGTCGAGGCGCTCTCGGGTACGTACGAGATGGCTCCGTAAGACCGGTCGACGGGGCCGGGGCGCGATCGCCCCGGCCCCGATCAGGGACATGGCGACGAGGGTGGTCACGGCGCTCTCCGTCAGCAGGTGCTCCCGGAGGGGACCGTCTTCCCGGTGATGAGGTAGTCGTCGACGTGGCCCGTGACGCAGGCGTTGCTGCGGCCGTACGCGGTGTGTCCGAGCCCCTCGTACGTGAGGAGCATCCCGCCGGGGAACTGGGAGGCCAGGCTCTTCGCCTCCTCGTAGGGGGTGGCCGCGTCTCCGGTGGTTCCGACCACAAGGACGGGGACGACACCGGCGGCGCTGACCCGGTGCGGCCGCTGCGCGGTCGCGGGCCAGTCCTTGCAGGTGAGTGCCGTGGTCACAGCGGAGGTGCCGTAGCGGCCTGCGGCCTTGTCGGCGGGGCCGAGGGCCTGCCAGTACGCCTGCGGATCGCGGGGATGCGGGATGTCGAAGCAATTGACGGCTTGGAGCGCCGCGTCACTGTTGTCGGCGGGCGCCTCGGGCCGGTCGGTCTCCGGGGCCGGTTCTTCCGACTCGGGTTCTTCGGATTCCGCGTCCTCCGAGGCCGCGAGCTTCGCCAGCTTCGTACCGTTGCCGCTGTCCGCGTCCGCCAGGGCTTCGGACAGGTCCTTCCACTGTGACTCGGGCACGTACATCGACATGACGAGCGCGTCGAGCAGCATGGTCGCGTCGACGCCGTGCTCGTCCCCGTCGACGGGCAGCGGATCGCGCGCGGTCCTCTCGAAGAGCCCGTCGATCAGGGCCCGTATCTCCTCCGAGGTGCTGCCGGGGCAGCTGTCCCCGGCGACGTCGGCGCACGAGGCGATGTAGTCCTCGACGGCCCGCTCGAAGCCGGCGCCCTGGCTCACGGCTCGCTGCGACCAGTCCAGGGAGGGGTCGACGGCGCCGTCGAGGACCATCGCGCGGACCCGGCGGGGGAACTGCTCGGCGTACGAGGTGCCCAGACTCGTCCCGTACGACCAGCCGAGGTACGTGACCCGGGACTCCCCGAGGGCCGCCCGCAACACGTCCATGTCCCGGGCCACGTCCTCAGTGCCGACGTGGCGCAGGAAGCCGCCGCTGTGCTTCGCGCACGCCTCGGCCTGCCGTTTCGCGGCCGTGAGGACGTCGGTCCGCTCGGCCCCGGTCTTCGGGAAGAACGGATCGGTCGCCGCGGTCTCCGAGGCCCCCTCCCCGGCGGACTCTTCGCCTCCCCCGCAGGTCAGCGCCGGCGAGCTGCCCCCGACACCACGCGGGTCGAAGGAGACGATGTCGAAGCGGGCGCGCGCCTTGGCGGTGAACGAATCGGCCATCCCCTCCTCCAGGAGGGACGTCACCCCGGACGCGCCCGGTCCGCCGGGGTTCGCGATGATCGAACCGATCCGCTCGGCAGGCTTCGCCGTGACCGCCCGAGCCACCGGAAGGACGAACGTCCTGCCGTTCGAGGGGTCGGCGTAGTCCATCGGCACGGTGAGTTCGGCGCACTGGTGGTCACCGCACGCCTTCCACGCCAGCTTCTGCCGGTAGTACGACCTCAGCTCGGGCCGGTCGGCCGGGTCCACGTTCCCGGTCGCCCCTGTGGCCCGGTCCGTGCCGGATTCCGGCGGCGAGGTGCAGCCGACGAGTGCGGTGGCGGCGAGCGTGACGGCGCCGACGAGGGCGAGGGTGACGGTCGGAGGGCGGTGGCGGACGGTGCGGTTCAACGAGGTGCTCCCAGGGTCGGTTCGCTGGGGAGCATGACGGGCCGATGCTGAGGATTTGATGAGGACGACGGCGGCGCCGGCCGCCGGCTTCGCTATTGGTGGTCGGAGGCCAGGCGGTACCCGACACCCCGCACGGTGTGGATGAGCTGCGGGTCTCCCAGCTTGCGGCGGAGCTGGGAGACGAGGACGTCCAGGACATTGGACTGCGGCTCGGCCATCTCGTCCCAGCAGCTCTCGAGCAACTCCGTCCGGGACACCGCCTGATCGGCACGCGCGGCCAGCGCCTCCAGGACCGCGAACTCCCGGCTCGTCAGTGTCAGCAGCACACCGGCGCGGTGAATACGACGACGGGCCGTGTCGATCTCCAGGTCGCCGACCCGGTGCACGGGTGGGCGGACGATCGCGGAGCGCCGGCAGAGACTGCGTACCCGGGCGACGAGCTCCGGGACGGCGAAGGGCTTGATCAGATAGTCGTCGCCTCCGCTGGCAAAGCCCTCGACACGGTCGGCGACCGAGTCGCGGGCGGTGAGGAAGAGCACCGGCACCGCCCGGCCACCACGGCGCATCTCCTCCACGTAGGTGGCGGCGTCCCCGGACGGCAGCATCCGGTCGAAGACGGCGCAGTCGTACGCGGTGACGAACAGCGCCTCGTCCGCCTGGGGGAGGTCGGCGGCCTCGTCGACCGCGAGCCCCGCGGCCCGCAGGGAGGCGGCCACCCCGAACCGTAGATCGTCGTCGTCCTCGACCAGTAGCACTCGCACGTCGCACACCCTAGTCACGTCAAGATCGAGGACGGCTGCCCCATCCCGCCCGGTAGAGTTGCCGAAGGCGAGGTGGCAGGCTGCCACCCCGCCGTTGTCGTGTCGGGGCCGATGCCGCCCCGGCGTAGATCCGCTTCATGCCCCGGCCCGTCCACTGTGGGGGCGTGCCCGCACGTGACAGGTTCCCTCCCCTTTGTCCTCTTCGCCCGCCCGTGCCTCCGCCGCCTCCCCGTCCGCGTGGGCGGCCCGACTGCGCCCCGACTGGCTGACCGATCCCAAGGTCTGGCGTACCGAGGTGCTGGCCGGCCTGGTCGTCGCCCTCGCGCTGATCCCCGAGGCGATCTCGTTCTCGATCATCGCCGGAGTCGACCCGGCGATCGGCCTGTTCGCCTCCTTCACCATGGCCGTGACCATCGCGATCGTCGGCGGCCGCCGGGCGATGATCTCCGCCGCGACCGGCGCCGTCGCGCTCGTCATCGCGCCGCTCAACCGGGAGCACGGGCTCGGGTACCTGGTCGCCGCCGTCATCCTCGCCGGTGTCTTCCAGGTGATCCTCGGCGCGCTCGGCGTGGCGAAGCTGATGCGGTTCATCCCGCGCTCGGTGATGGTCGGCTTCGTGAACGCGTTGGCCGTCCTGATCTTCATGACCCAGGTGTCCGAGCTGCGGAACGTCCCCTGGGCCGTCTACCCGCTCGTCGCCGCCGGGCTGCTCCTGATGCTGTTCTTCCCGAAGATCACCGGAGTGATCCCCGCGCCGCTGGTGTCCATCGCGATCCTCACCGCCGTCACTGTGGCCGCCGGGATCGCGGTGCCCACGGTCGGCGACAAGGGCGCCCTGCCGTCCTCGCTGCCGGTGCCAGGCCTGCCCGACGTCCCGTTCACGACGGACACCCTGATGACGATCGCTCCGTACGCCTTCGCCATGGCCCTCGTCGGTCTGATGGAGTCGCTGATGACGGCCAAGCTCGTCGACGACATCACCGACACCCGCTCCGACAAGACCCGCGAATCCATAGGCCAGGGCATCGCCAACATCGTCACCGGCTTCTTCGGCGGCATGGGCGGCTGCGCCATGATCGGCCAGACGATGATCAACGTGAAGGTCTCCGGCGCCCGCACCCGCCTCTCCACGTTCCTCGCCGGCGCGTTCCTGATGGTGCTGTGCATCGTCTTCGGCCCGGTCGTCTCCGACATCCCCATGGCCGCGCTGGTCGCCGTCATGGTCATGGTGTGCTTCGCGACCTTCGACTGGCACTCCATCGCCCCGAAGACCCTCAAGCGGATGCCCGTCGGCGAGATCGCCGTCATGGTGATCACCGTGGTGTGCGTGGTCGCCACCCACAACCTCGCGGTCGGTGTGGTCGCCGGATCGGTCACCGCCATGGTGATCTTCGCTCGGCGCGTCGCCCACCACGCCGAGGTCACCGCCGTGACCGATCCCGACGGCACCACCGTGGTCTACCGGGTGACAGGCGCGCTGTTCTTCGCCTCGTCCAACGAACTCGTCGGCCGGTTCGACTACGCCTCCGACCCCGACAGGGTCGTCATCGACCTCTCCGCGGCCCACGTCTGGGACGCCTCGTCCGTCGCCGTACTCGACACGATCGAGACGAAGTACGCCCAGCGCGGCAAGACCGTGGAGATCACGGGCCTCAACGACCCCAGCGCGAACCTCCACGGCAGGCTCAGCGGAGAACTCGCCGGCCACTGACCGCCGCGCACGGGCCACAGCCGCAGGGGGGCGCGCAGCCGCCCTCTATCGTGATCTTCCATGGCAATGAGCACCGCGCTGTGGTCCTTCGCTCTGGTCGTCGGACTCCTCACACTCACCCCCGGCCTCGACACGGCCCTCGTCCTGCGTACCGCCGCCCTCGGCCGACGCACCCGTGCCTGGGGGGTCGTCCTGGGCATCCAGACGGGCACGCTCATCTGGGGCACCCTCACCTCGCTCGGCGTGACGGCGGTTCTGACCGCCTCCCACCTCGCCTACGAGATCCTTCGCTGGGCCGGCGCCGCCTACCTGCTGTGGATGGCCGGCCGCATGATCGTCGACACCTTCCGCGGCAGGCGCGCGGAGATCGATCCGGAGCAGCAGCTGACGGGGGTCGACACGCTCTCCGGCGGCTGGCGTCAGGGAACCCTGACCAACCTCCTCAACCCCAAGGTGGGCGTCTTCTACGTCGCCGTCCTGCCCCAGTTCATCCCCGAAGGCGCCCCCCACTTCACCATGGGGCTGCTGCTGACGGCGGTCCACATCACCCTCGGCATGATCTGGTCGACCGTCCTGATCGCCTCCGCGTCCGCCCTCGGCACCTGGCTGCGCAAGCCGCGCTCCCGCAGGATCCTCGACCGGGTGACGGGCACGGTCATCGCGGCCTTCGCCGTGCGCCTGGCCCTCACCGACTGACGGCGGGGATCCTGGAGGGTGCGGCCCGTGCTGTGGCGGCCGACGGCCTCGTCGGCGTCGTTCACCAGCGGTACCAGCGTGCGCTCCCGGCGCGCATGAAGAAGCCCAGCACCCAGAGCACCAACACGGCGATGGCGATGTACCAGAGCACCTCCGCGGCGAATCCGGCTCCGAAGAGGACGAGGATCAACAGGAGTACGAGCAGAAGCGGGACCATGACGTCACCTCCGCGGGAACGGGGGGCGGTGCCCCGTCCCGGGGGCTCGCCCTTGACACTCGCGCGTTTGCCCACGTCGTCGTGGGTCATGCGTGCGTATCCCGGGGCGGCAGCCCGGGTGACGGGAGAAGCACCGGAAGTGCCGGGCGGGCGACGGGCGTTGTTCGGTGCCGCGCGCCAGGTTGAGCGCATGGCTGATGGAGAGGGAAAGGTCGAGCGGATCAGGCCGCAGCAGTTCCACGAGACCGTGGGCCTGGAGGACTGGCGCGTACTGGGTGGGGGGCGTGCGCGTACTTCCGCACGGGATCGCGCGCGGCAGGTGCGGAGCTCGTACGGGCGATCAGCGAGCTGCCCGGTGTCGGGGACGGGCGCCCCGACGTCGACCTGAGGTTCGCGGGCGTGACCGTGCGACTGATCACGATCAAGGGCGACTATTACGGGCTGACCGAGGGGGATGTCGCGCTGGCGCGGCAGATCTCTGTGGTGGCCCAAACGTTGCGCATACCCTCCGACCCGTCCGCCGTGCAGACCGTGCAGGTCACCGTCGACGCCCTCGCGGGACCGGAGGTCGTGGCGTTCTGGCGCGCCCTGCTCGGATATGAGGACCGCGCGAACAGCCCTGAGGACCTGATCGACCCGCAGCGCCGCGGGGCGCCGTTCCACCTCCAGCAGATGGACGCACCGCGCCCGCAGCGCAACCGGGTCCACGTCGACGTCTGGGTGCCGTACGACCTCGCCGAGAAGCGGATCGCCGCGGCGATCGCCGCCGGCGGCCGACTGGTGCCCGACGCCCACGCGCCGTCGCACTGGGTGCTCGCCGATCCCGAGGGCAACGAAGCCTGTGTCGGTGCGGCGGGCTGGACGGGGCGGGCACGTCCTACGCCGTAATCGGCGCCGTCCGGCGGATAGTGGAGGCGTGGACGTCGAGCGGGTCATCGAGGAGTTGTACGGGCTGCTGCCCGAGGAGTTCACCGCCGCCCGCGACGCATACGTCGCCGAGGCGCGCAAGGCGGGCGACACGGATGCCGTGAAGGCGATCTCCGGCCTGCGGCGGCCGACGACGGCGGCGTGGGTGTCGAATCTCTTCGTACGGGCACGGCCGGCGGACGTCGATCGCCTGCTCGCGCTCGGCGAGACCCTCCGGGAGGCTCACCGCACGCTCGACCCGGTGAAGATGCGGGAAGCGAGCGGGCAGCGGCACAAGGTGGTCGCCGCGCTCGCCCGCGAGGCCGCCGGGCCGGCGCGGGACGCCGGACAGCCGGTGAGCGACGCGGTCCTCCACGACGTCGAGCAGATCTTCCACGCCGTGCTCGCAGGTCCCGACGTCGCCGAGCAGTGGGCGACGGGCCGGCTCGTCAAGGCACCCGAGGTGCCGGTCGGCTTCGGTGAGGTCATCCCCGAGGTCGCAGCGCCCCGGCCGGAGCCCTCGAAGCCCTCGAAGTCCCCGAAGACCGCGAAGCCTTCGAAGTCCCCGAAGCCCACGGCGAAGCGGGCGAGCAAGGCGGAGGCGGAACGCCGCGAGCGGCGGGAGCGGGACCGTACGGATGCCGAGGCAGCCGCCGCGGAGACCCGCGCCCGCGACGAGGCGCTGCACAGGGCCGAAGAAGAGCGAAAAGCGGCGCAGGCCGATGTCGCCGCGGCGGACGAGAGCGTCACCGAGCTGGAGCGGCAGCTGAAGGAGGCCAAGCAGGAGAAACGCGCAGCCCAGGACGCGGCGACCGAGGCCGAGAAGGCCGTGAAGGAAGCCGGCCGCGCGGCACGGGACGCGCACCGTGCCGCCGACCGGGCGAGGAACAAGGTGGAGAGGTCGGCCGATTGACGACCCGTCCAGGTCGCCACCGGCCGCACGCACCCACGCCCAGCGTAAGGTGATCGTCTACGGCTGAAGCGCTGAGCCTGTGTCGGGCCGCTGGGTCACCGGCCAACGTCTCCCTAACGGCGCGTTCGGGGAGCCGGACAGGGCCGAGTGGGGGAGGCTGGAGCAGGAGGTGGTACCGGTGCGTGGTTCCGGACGGCACAGGGGAGCGGCCCGGCTCCTGGCCCGCTGTGCGCTGCTGACGCTCACGGCGGCCGTCGTCGTGCTGTTCCTGGCGCTGGGTCAGGCCGGGCCGATGGTCCTCCTGACCGGGCTCGGCGGCTTCGTCGTCACCGCCGTGGGGCTGTGGTGGCTGCTCGCCGGCCGTGGACCGCTCAGGCTGCTCGGCGCGTTGCTCGCGATCGCCGCACCCGTGGGCGTACTGATCCATTACGTCCAGAGAGGAGTCTGGGGCAACGCGCTCATCGCCCTCGCGTTGTACGGCCTGGCCCTGATCTGCGCGCGGGCCGCGATGCGCGCCACCGGCAAGGCCTACGTCATGCGCGGCAAGACCCGGCCGCTGCCCCGTCGTCCCGTACTGATCATGAACCCGAAGTCCGGCGGCGGAAAGGTCGGCCGCTTCGGACTCGTGGAGCGCGCCGAGCAGCTGGGCGCTACGGTGCACCTCCTCGACACCCAGGGCGGGACCGACGTGGAGGCGCTGGCCCGCGAGGCCGTCGCCGACGGGGCCGATCTGCTAGGGGTGGCGGGCGGTGACGGCACCCAGGCGTTGGTCGCCGGTGTGGCCGCCGAGCACGACCTGCCCTTCCTGGTGATCTCCGCCGGTACGCGCAACCACTTCGCCCTGGACCTCGGCCTCGACCGTACGGACCCGGCCCGGTGTCTCGACGCCCTGACCGACGGAGAGGAACTCCGGATCGACCTCGGCGTCGTCAGCGGGCGGCCCTTCGTCAACACCGTGTCGTTCGGGGTGTACGCGGACATCGTCCAGCGTCCCGAGTACCGTGACGCGAAGACGGGAACCGCCCTCAACCTCCTGCCCGACCTGCTCCAGGAAAGCAGCCGGCGCCTGGACGCGACCGCCGGTGAGAAGCGGCTCACCGCACAGCAGGCGATCCTGGTCACGAACAACCCCTACGCCGCGCCCGATCTGATGGCCACGGGCCTCCGGACGCGGCTCGACCGCGGGAAGCTCGGTGTGATCGGCCTTCGCGTGGAAGGCGTGGCCCATGCGGCCGAACTCGCCGTGCGGGGACGGCGCTCGCAGGGACTCAACCTCCTGACGGCCCGGCGCGTGGAGGTCACGGCCGGAACCGACACCGTCCCCGTCGCGGTGGACGGCGAGGCACTGACCCTGCCGACCCCGGTCGTCTGCACCGTCCGCCCGGGTGCCCTGCGCGTCCTCGTCCCCCGCCATCGGCCCGGGACCGTGGCACCGAGCTCGCCCCTGAACTGGCGGTGGGTCACCGCACTCGCCCTGGGACGTGCCCGGTGAGGCCCGCACGGGAGGAGGAGACCATGGGCGGCACCCCCGCCGACACGAACGGGCGGCGCGGGCCCCGGGCTCTGCGGCGGAGTATCGCCGCGGCGCTCCACGACCTGCGCGTCGTCGACGGCGCCGTGTACGCGGCGGTGGCCGCGACCCCCACGCCCACGCTCGACATGGGACTGCGGCGGCTGTCCACGGCGGCCGACCACTCCAAGATCTCGCTCGGCGTCGCCGCCGCGCTCGCCGTCGTCCCCGGGCGACCCCGGCGGGCGGCGCTCGCGGGGGTCGGGGCGATCGCGGTGGCCTCGGCCGTGGCCAATCTGGTCGGCAAGCGTGTGGTCCGCCGGAGGCGGCCCGACCGGGAGGCGGCCCGGGTGGCCGTCGGTCGGCACGTCCCCATGCCGGCGTCGGCCTCGTTCCCCTCCGGACACACCGCCTCGGCCGTCGCGTTCGCCACTGCCGTCGGAGTCGTCCTGCCCGTGGCCGCGGTGCCGCTCGGCGTACTCGCGAGTGCCGTGGGCTACTCCCGCGTCCACACGGGCGTGCACTATCCCGGCGATGTGGCCGCGGGCGCGGTGCTCGGCGTCGCGAGCGCGGCCACGGTGCTTGCCGTCGGGGCGTCCTGGACCGCGGTCCGGCCCGCCGAAGGGACGGCGCTCGTCCACGGTGGGCTGGTGGGCCGGCTGGGCATCGTGTGAGGGAGCGGGCCGGCAGGGCGCCGACCGGTGCCGCCGGTCAGCCGCCCACCGGATTCACCGCGTCGCGCCAGACCTTGACGTCCACGGTGATGTAGTCCGTCGTGCCAGGCGAGGGCGCGGTGCCCCGGAAGGTGATGAGACCGACGTGGCCGGTGCCGCTGATCAGGCACAGCCGGTCGCCGACGGCGAGGTCCTTGACCCAGACGTACTTCTCGCTGCCGGTCTGTGCGAGACACGAGTCCGGCGTCCCCGCGGCGCGGGGCGCAAGCCGGGTCAGCTGGCTCCGACTGGTGGAGCCGGGAGCCACGACGGCGCCCGAGGAGTACACGGCGTACGTGAGGTCCTCGTCGATGGTGCCCGCGTCGGCCTTGGCCCGTACGGGCCGGTCGGCCAGATACAGGTCCTGCTTGGTCCTCATGCGAATGCCGCCGTACGTGGTGGCGGGCGGCTGCGGGGCCGTGGTGGCCGACGGCTTGGTCGAGGCGGTCGGCGGTCGGGACGCCGTCGGCTCGGCGGACGCGGGAGGGGCGGTGCGGGTGGCGGACGGGGAAGGGGACGCCGACGTGGACGCCTCCGGGCTCTTCGACGGCGGCGCCGACGGCCCGCCGGTACCGGTCGGGCTCGGCTCGGCCGTCGGGCTCGACCCCTGCCCCACTTGATCGTTCGCCTCATCGGCGCGCTCGCCGAGGCGCAGGACGCCGGACAGGAACAGTGCCCCGGTGACCGTGGCGGCGGTCAGGACGACCGCCCCGGCCGTGACCAGCCCCCGCCGCTTGGCACGGCGTTGCGGCTCGGTGCCCAGGCGGCCGGGATCGGTCGGCGCGGAGTACGGAGAGACGCCGACGGAGGCCGGCCCGCCGAACGCACCGGCGGGGAGGCCCGCGGCGGGGCCGGGTGTCGGGACACCCGGGGAGGGTGGGCCGAAGGCGCCGGCGGTCCCGCCACCCGGGACGGGGGACGGGGCGGGCGCGGGAGATGCGCCGGGTCGCGGGGCAGCGCCCGGGTGGGGGAGGCGCAGGGCCATCGTGTCTTCCGGGGCGGGAGTCGGCCGTGCCTGCTCCGGCCGTGCCTGCTCCGGCTCGCGGACGGCGTGCTGGGCGAGTTGCCCCGCCACCGACGCCGGGAGCCAGCTGTCGGAGCGTCGCAGGCCGCGGTCCGGGTCGGCGGCGGCGCACAGCCGGATGACATCGGCCGGGGTGAGCCGCTCGGAAGCCACCTTGCGCAGGCAACCTTCGACCAACTCGGTTATCTCGTCCGGAAGTTCACCGAGCTGGGGCTGCTCGTGCACGATGCGGTACAGGATCCCGTGCGACGGTCCGTCGCCGAAGGCGCCCACGCCGGTCGCGGCGAACGCCGCGATCTGGCCGAGCGCGAACACGTCCGCCGCCCCGGTGATCTCCCCGCCCAGCGCCTGCTCGGGTGCCATGAAGGCGGGCGTCCCGATGGCGGACCCGCTGTGGGTCAGGGCGGTGGCGTCCGCGGCGCGCGCCACACCGAAGTCGATGACACGGGGCCCGTCAAGGGCGAGCAGGACGTTCGACGGTTTGAGGTCGCGGTGCACGATCCCGGCCCGATGGATGTCCTGGAGCGCCTCCGCTACCCCCGCCGTCAGCAGCAGCACCGTGGACATGGGCAGCGGGCCGTGCCGCTTGACGGCCTCCGCGAGCGAGGGCCCGGGAACGTAGGCGGTGGCCAGCCAGGGCGTGGGGCCCTCGGTGTCGCTGTCGAGGACCGGCGCGGTGCACACGCCCTGTACGCGACGGGCGTTGGTGACCTCCTGGCGGAACCGTTCGCGGAAGTCGGGGTCGTCCGCCAGCTCCGGGCGGATGACCTTCACGGCGACGGGTCGCCCGCCGGGCGTGTACGAGAGGTAGACGCGCCCCATACCGCCGGCTCCGAGCCGTGCGACGAGGCGGTAGGCCCCGACAGTGCGCGGATCGTCGTCCCCGAGCGGCTGGAACGTCTCCGAACTCGTCCCCGTACCCGTCTGCACGTTCCCGACTCCCGTGGTGCTCAGCTGTCTGCCGTATGACTGGCGGAAACCCTAGCGGTGTTCGAACAGCCGTGGAGACGGAGGGCGGGCCCGAGCGGATGTCTGCCGGTCCGTCATGCGCCGAACGCGTCGCCGTGGAGCGCGAAGAGGCGCGGCGCGGGCCCACGAACCGACGTCCAGAACGTTCTTGCTGGCTACGACCGAATCGTTTCGAGCGTCGTACTCAGATCGATCTGAGTAGCCGACCCGACGCGACCCGAATTCCGGACGCTTAGGCTCCGCGCCATGAGTTCTGATCAACACGCTCCGGCGCAGGTGACCGGTGTCGGGTCGCTGCTCCTGGGTTTCGGCGCCGTGGCCATGGGCGGCTGCCCCTGGCTGCCCGAGGCCCTCCCTCCGCCGGTCCGGTACTTTCCGCTGTACCTGGTCGTCCCCGCCGGTATCTGCGCGATCGTCTCGGGCATCAATGTGCTGCGCGTCAAGAGCGGAGTCGCCGCCCCCGCCCGTCGCCGCGCCTGGGCAGGAACCGCCCTGGGGGCGGTGGCCGTCGTGGTGCCGGTCGGCGTCGTCGTGTGGGCGCTCGCGGTGCTCAGCACCATGGAGGGCTGAGCAGACCCAGAGTGTCTTGTGGCGCACGGTAGTCGGTGACTATCATGCACCGCATGACAAAGGAGCTGTCGACGGCCGGTGACCAACGGCGCAGCCAGCTTCTGCGCGGCGTGCTCGACCTGTGCCTGCTGTCACTCATCGCCGAACGGCCCCGTTACGGCTACGAGTTCGTGGAGGCGCTCACCGAGAGCGGGCTCGAGCTCGTGAGCGAGGGCAGCATCTACCCGCTGCTGGCCAGGATGGAGCGCGCGGGGCTCGTCGAGTCGTACCGCGCCCCGTCGTCCAGTGGTGGGGCGCCGCGCAAGTATTACCGGCTGTCCGAGGCCGGCCGGGCCGAACTGGACCACGGGAGGGCGGTGTGGCGGGAGTTCGCCACACAGGCCGACCGGATTCTCGCCCGCACGGCCGGGACGCAGTTGCCGACCGGGACGAAGCAGCCGACCGTGTCGACCGAGACCGAACGACCCACGGGGGGAACGACATCATGACGAACGAGCGCGTGCTCGCGGTCTGCCGCAGCAACTGGGAGTACCGGGGCATCGACGACGCATCCGTGCGCGAGATGCTCGCCGAACTGACCGCCCACCTGGAGGACGCCGCGGCGGCCGGTCGCACCCCGCAGGACGTCGTCGGCCGGGACGTCAAGGCCTTCGCCGCGTCCTGGGCCAGGGCGCGGATGCCGCTGCATCGTCGCGTGCTGAGGATGGCGGCGCTGATTCCGTTCGTCGTCGGCATGCTGCTGCTGATCTCGCACCTCATCCACTGGACGACGGTCGTGGACCTCAGCGCGGGGCGGCTGGCCTTCTGGCTGAGCATCGGCGTCGTCACCGTCCTCCTCGAACTGCGTCGAGGCTCCTTGGGCTTCGGCAAGGGCTGGATCGTGGCGCTCGTCGTCGGACTTCCGGTCCTCTTCCTCACGGACAAGCTGGCCGGGGACGAGACGCTGTTCGCTCTGCCGTTGTGGGGCACCGCCCTGCTCACGCTCCCGGGCATCGCGTACCTTGTCGCCGAACGGCGCGGCACGCCGCCGAAGGAGTCCTGAGCCGAGGGGGAGACGAGCATGGTGGGAGTGCCGGACGGTCGGTCGCGGGGCGTGCTGCCCGAAGGGCTCGGCGAGGCGATACGCGGGACCGCCGCGGACATCGCCGGCGTGCTGCGCGACGCCACCGACACCGGGCTGCCCGTGCCCCGCTCCACATGGACCGTCGGGGAGGCCGCCGCCCACCTGGCGCAGGCCAACGAGCTGATGGCGGCGATCGCCGCGGGACACGCGCGCACCCACGGCGACGGGACCCCGCAGAGCCTGGCCGAGGCCAACGAAGTGGTCCTCGCCGCCTTCGACGAGCGGGCGGCCCGGCCCCTCGCCGAGATGATCACCGACCAGGCGGACGCCTTTCTCTCGGCGATCGAGGATCGTTCGCCCGATCAGGTCCTCGACACGCCCCTGGGCCCGATGGGACCCGCCGTGCTCGGCTCGTACCTGCTCACCCACATGCTGGGACACGGCTACGACCTCGCGCTGGCCCTCGGCAGGCCCCATATGCTCGACCGGGCCCGGGTCGAGCTGACCTTGCCGTTCATGATCACCGCCATGCCCCGCGTCGTCGATCCCACCGCCGTGGACGGCCTCACGGCCCGCTTCACCGTGCGCCTGTGGGGCGGTGCTCGCTTCGGAGTGGCCGTCGCCGACAACGCGGTGCGGGTCACGGCCGAACCGCCGGCACAGCCGGACTGCACGATCCTCACCGAGCCGGTCGCCTTCCTGCTGCTCGGCCTCGGACGGACCGACCCCTGGGGCGTCATCGCCACCGGCCGGGCGCTCAGCTGGGGACGCAAGCCCTGGCTCGGCCCCCGCTTCCCCCGCCTCTTCACCGCCCCCTGACCCGGAACCCGGGGTGCCGCCCTCGCACCCAGAACCGTTACGCCTCCTCGCCGTTGGAACTCATGAGCATGGTTCAACGAATCGAGGAGCGTCGGCATGTCCGATCAGTCCGCCGTGGCGGGCCGCAGTCACCGGGTCCGGGTGGCGGAACGGTGTCGTGAGATCACCGAGGCCCGCTGGTTCGCCACCGCGGTCTTCCTCCTCATCCTCGGCAATGCCGCGGTGCTCGGGGTGGAGACGTATGCGGGTGTCACCGCCCGGTTCCACGCCGAGCTGCAACTGGTCGAGCACCTCTTCCTGGCGGCCTTCACGACGGAGATGCTCCTGCGCGTCGGCGTCCACGCCGTCCGGCCACGGGACTTCTTCCGCGACCCCTGGAACGTCTTCGATCTCGTCGTGGTCCTGACCGCGTTCGTCCCCGCGGCGCGCGAGAACTCGACGGTCCTGCGCCTGCTGCGGCTCGCCCGCGTGCTGCGCGCTGCCCGGTTCCTGCCCCAGCTGCGGATCGTCCTGGTCGCCGTCGGCCGCAGCCTGCCCGGCACCGTCAGCTTCCTGCTGGTCGGCGCGCTGCTGCTCTATGTGTACGCGATGGTGGGCTGGGTCTTCTTCGCCGGGCACGACCCCCAGCACTTCGGATCCATCGGACGGGCCGTTCTCACCCTCTTCCTCCTGATGACGCTCGACGGGCTCGGTGACGCGGTCCACGCGGGTCTGCAGATCTCCCGCTGGAGCTTCGTCTACTACGTCTCGTACGTCCTCATCGCCTCCTTCGTCCTCGTGAACGTGCTGATCGGCGTCGTCATCAACTCACTGGAGGAGGCCCGTGAGATCGAGAAGGCGGAGACGGAGAAGGAGAAGGACGAAGCCGCCGAGGCGAAGCGCGACGGCACCAAGGTGGTCGACGGGGCCTTCGACGCGGCGCGCCTGCGGGACCGGATCACCGCGGCCCGGCGCGCTCTCGACGACGTGGAGTCGGCTCTCTCATCCCTGCCGCCACCGCGTGCTCACGCGCGCGTGGACGAACCACCAGCCGTCGACGAGCCCCGATTTCGGGCCTGAGACCACGGCAGTTGGGCCTCCGGTCAACCTGCGTTCCCGTCCTCCACACACAGGGTCGCACCTCGCTGAAGCGGTCATTCCCCATGCCTTGGAGCGCAGTACGACGTTCATGGCCATGACATCAGACGGAGTTGAGATGAGTTTGCTCGTCCCACTCCGAAGGAGTCATCGCCTTGAGAAACGTCCTTCGCCGGATCGGCGTCATCGCCGCGGGCACCGCCCTCCTCGGCGGCGCGCTGTCCGTCTCACCGGCCGCCGCAGACGACACTGTCGATGTCCAACTCCTCAGCATCACCGACTTCCACGGCTATCTGCAGCCGCCCACCGCCGGGCAGGGCGGAACCATTCCCGCGGGCCGCGGCACCTCGGTCACCGTCGGCGGCGCCGCCTATCTCGCGACCCACCTCAAGCAGTTGCGGTCGGGCCACCCCAACTCCGTCTTCTTCTCCACCGGTGACAGCTTCGCCGGCTGGCCCTTCGAAGTGGACGCCTTCCAGGACGAGCCGACGATCGAGGTCCTCAACAAGCTGGGGCTGCGCTTCTCGGCCGTGGGCAACCACGAACTGGATGTGTCCCCGGACTTCCTGGTCAAGCACATGGAAGAGGGCCAGTGCTTCGGCAAGATCGGCGTGGACAGCTGCTTCACGGACTCCACCGGACGCCGCTTCCACGGTGCTGACTTCGACTTCCAGTCCGGCAACATCGTCTCCTCGCAGACCGGTCGCCCCGTCGTGGATCCGTACCGCATCGAGTGGTTCCCCACCGCCGGCGGCAAGCGCGTCCCGGTCGGCTTCATCAGCACCACGCTGGAAGCCGCCGTCACCGGCTCGACGTCCTACCAGCCGCAACTGCGGACACTCGACCAGGCACAGACCATCGATCGCTACACCAAGGAGCTCAAGCGCCGCGGGGTCGAGGCCATCGTCCTCAACGTGCACGAAGGCGGTTCGCCGAAGTCCGCCACGACCTCCGGCTACAACGAGTGCGACTCCGCCTACGGGCCAGTGATCGAGCTCGCGAAGAAGGTCACACCCGAGATCGACGCGGTCGTCACGGGAGACTGGCACTCCCGCTTCAACTGCATGGTGCCCGACCCGGCCGGCGTGCCGCGCCCGGTTGTGGAAGCGGGCAACCACGGCGCACTGATCAGTGAGATCAACCTGTCCCTCGATCCGAGGACGGGCGAGGTCCTGAGGAACCGCACCCGGTCCGTCAATCATGCCGTGACGCGCAACGTGGCGCCGGACCGCGACGTCCAGAAGATCGTCGACCACTGGGCCGCGCGCGGAGCCCAGCGCTCCGCCGAACCGCTCGCCAAGCAGACGGGCTCCTTCACCCGTACGCCGAACGCCGCGGGGGAGAGCACCGCGGCCGACCTGTACGCCGACGTGCAGTACTGGAACGCCAACCGTACCCGCCAGGGGCAGGCCGATCTGGCACTGATCGCCGCGCGCCCCGCCAAGGGCAGCAACGCCGTCCGCGGCGACCTGCCGTACGCCAAGGGGAGCCTCCCCGGCGACGCGGACGGCCGCGTCCTGTTCGGCGAGTCCTGGAGCGTCTACGGCTACGGGAACCCGGTTCTCACCGTCGGAGTGAAGGGACGTCAGCTGGACGCGATCCTCGAGCAGCAGTGGCAGAAGCAGGCCGACGGGACGGTGAGGTCCGCCCCGCTCGCCGTGTCCCGCAACGTCTCGTACACGTACGACCCGACGCGCCCGGTCGGCGACCGCGTCTCACCCCGCGACGTGCTGATCAACGGCCGGCCGCTGGATCCCGCGCGCACCTACCGGGTCGCCGCCCTCGCGTACACGGTCATCGGAGCCGACGGCTACAGCGCCTTCGCCGGCTACACCGCCCCGGTCCGCAACGGTGCCGACCACGAGAGCTTCGTGGACTACCTCAGGGCCCACAAGACGATCTCCCCGGCGCCCCTGAACCGCGTCCGCATCCAGAGCTGACGCGATCGAGCGGCCGTCGCCGCGCGCCCACGCGCGCGTGGATGGATCCTGGGAGTAGGAAGGGACGCACGGCGCTCTCACGCGTCCCGACGGTGCGAGGAGGCAGACCATGACACGGACCCTTGAGTGGACGGTCGGCCTGGATCTGGTCGAAGAGGACGGCAGGACCAAGGCCGAGGCGCATCTGAACACTGGCACGTCGACCCTCACCGGCCACGGCAGCGCACGGTGCAACCCGTCGGACGTGGATGTTCCGGCCATCGGCGACGAGCTCGCCGCCAGCCGGGCCATGAAGGACCTGGCAGGCCAGCTGATGCGAGAGGCCAACCGTGAGATGGAGGCGGTGGGCGCGGGGACGGTACCCCAGCACACCGGTCCCGGATACGGCTGGCCCGAGGCGGTCTCGTAGCGGGACCGCCGCAGGACCGGGCCCGTCGGAGTCCTGCCGACGGGCCCGCTCCGCTGTCAGGGAAGGGGCGGAGCCTCGGCCTCGGCCGGAGTGTCGCTGTCGCCCTTGTCCTGATCTTCGTCCTCGTCCTCGTAGGACAGCCGGTCCACGACCTCCACGACGCCGTCCACGCTCTCGCAGAGCCGGACGAAGACCGGCGCGATGCTCTTGCGCTCCAGCGTGCCGCTGAGCGTCACCCGACCCTCGTCGACGTCGATGTGGAGCGCGGCGGGGGAGATCCCCAGGATGCGCATGACCACGTCCTCCAGGATCTCCTCCTGGATGGCGCGGTCGCGCCGCAGGAACAGCTGGAGCAGATCGCTCCGGCTCAGGACTCCGATGAGCTGCCCGCCGGCGTCCACCACCGGCAGCCGCTTCACCCGGTGCCGCTCCATGAGCCGGGCCGCCTCGATCGCCGTCCAGGAAGGGCGGGCCACCACCACGGGGCTGGACATCATCGCCCCCGCGGTGCTCGGCCCGCCCTTGGCGGTGTGGCGGCGCAGCAGATCCGCCTCGGACACCACACCGACCGGCCGATTGTCCTCGTCGACCACCGGCACCGCCGTGATGCCGTACTCGTCGAGCAGTCGCGCGATCTCCTTGAACGACGTCCCCGGCTGCACGGCCACCGCGGTGGGCGTCATCAGGTCGGCCACACTGCGGTTCCGCATGGTCGGTTCCGTCCCTTCTTGGCTCCTTCGTCCATGATCCCTCACGCGGAGCAGGAGCAGGTGCAGGAGCCCGGGACGGCGGGAGGTCAGTCGAACGGGTCGAGGGTCACGTATGCCTGTCGCGGGTCGCCGTCGTGCACCAGGGACTCGTGTGCACCGACGTCGTCGAAGGCGAAGCCGTACGCCTTGCCGTCCGCCATCTGCGCGTGGATCTTGCGCGAGTAGTGGTTGGTCACCGCGTCCCCGTAGAAGCCGGCGGACGAGGTGTCCGGCTGGTTGGGGTTGGTGAGCAGGGTGGAGCGGTTGTATCCGGCGCAGAGGGTACGGGAGATGGGGCCCCGGACCTGGTCGTTCGGGGCGTCGAGCCGCTTGTAGCAGCCGAAGACGCTGTCCGAGTCGGGCTTCTGGAAGGAGGTGACGACGGCCCCCGCGCTGTTCGTGAAGTTCATGACGTTCCCGGAGACCCGGCCGTAGTACTTCACCGACGGCTGGTTCGCGAAGGGGGTCACGGTCAGGGTCGAGCCGGCGTACTTGGTCCAGACGCGGTTGATGTAGTCGTCCATGACACCGGCCGGGAGTGCGCCGGCCTCGATGCCGTGGCCGGGGGCGAGGGCCCGCAGGACGGTCCCGTCGCTCCGGGTCTGGACGAGGCCCGCCCAGCCGCCGGGCTGGCCCCTGAGCGCGTCGAAGAAGCCTTTGTAGCCACCGGGCTTGAGCCGGCCCGTCGTGGCGACGCTCCCGTCGGGACGCTTGACGCCGACGGCGTACGGGGCCGAGACCATGTCGACCTGGGTGCTGTTGATCCAGAGTCCGGAGTCGTTGAGCGTGTACTCGGACCAGTTGAACAGGATGTTCCGGTTGGGGTCGCTCGGGTTCTGCACGGCGGGCTGCACGAGGCCGCCCGTCGCGAGCTTGAAGACGAGCTTCTGGCCGTAGCTGAAGTAGATCCGTCCGGAGAACTTCGGCAGACGGATCGTCATGGACCCGCCGTTCGCCGGGCCGGAGATGGACGCGTCGGGCGCGGGAACGGGGACGGAACCGCCGGCAGGCCAGGGGTGGAAGGTGCCGTTCGCATCCGCCCAGCCCTGGCGTCCGGTGGAGAGTTCGGTGCCGAGGTTGTAGACGTACACCGGCTCACCGCGGCGCGAGTTGTTCGTGAACGTGAGCGGGATCGTGGCGGGGACGGCGGCCGGGGCGGCGGCGGGGTCGGTGACGGCCGCCTGGACCGTGGGGGAGGGTCCCGCGACGGTCACTGCGGTGCCGATGAGGGCGGCGGCGGTGACCGGGGCGAGCAGCGCGAGCCTGCGTCGATGGCGGGAAGGCATGGAGAGGGCTCCTCGGGGTGGGGGTCATGAGGAAGCTGAGAGCGCTCTCAGAATGGTGAGGGTGTGATGACCCTGTCAACCTTCTGAACGGTTTACGCGGGCCAGGAGCCGCGCTCGTTCAACCGCAGAACGAGCGCGGCGATGTTCCAGGCGTCATCCTCGCCCCGGTGGTGCCGGCCCTCCAGCGGGATCCCGGCGATCTCCAACGCGCGGGCCATGCCCGGGCGTTTGGCCAGGCCGTTCGCCTCGGTGAACACCGCCTTGGCATTGGTGTGACGGTGCCCGAAGGGGTACTCGGTACCCGTCACCCGGCACTGGTGCGTGAACTGATTGCGGTCGTAGTCGCCCCAACTGGCCCACGGGCGGGCCCCTGTGGCGTGCTCGACGGCGAGCAGCCGGCAGGCGGCGGCGAAATCCAGACCGGTGTCCACCTCCGCCTGCGTGAGTCCGGTCAGCTCCGTGCAGAACGAACTGACCGTCGAACGCGCGGGCTTGACCAGCACGCGGTGCCGGCCGATGCGTTCGCCCGCGTCCAGATCGACGACGGTGAGACCGATCTCGATGATCTCGCTCACCGCTCCGGGCGGCCGCTTCCCCTCCCAGCAGGTCGCCTCGACGTCGATGATGTTCAGCAGGCGTCCGTGGTCCATGGCGTCGAGGCTAGAGGGACGGTACGGAGCGGTCATCCGGATTTTCGCTCGGTGGCCCACCACGTTGTGCCCGGGCGAGTCGGCCTCACCCCGGGCCACCGTCTCACTCCAGGTCCAGGACCTCCCGCAAGGCCGCCACCGCGTGCGCCCGGTGATCGCTCAGCTCGCGCACCGCGGCGTTCTCGTCTCCGTGGCGCACCGCCGAGATGACCGCCCGGTGCTCGCGCACGGCCAGCTCCCGGTTCTGCACCTCCGTGTAGTACAGCGAGCGGTAGGCGTCCGTGGCGTCCCACAGTGTGCCGATGAGCCGGACCAGGCGCGGCATTCCGGACGCTTCGATCAGGGTGAAGTGGAAGCGGCGGTTGGCCGCCGCCATCGCCGTCACATCCCCGGCGTCGGCCGCCCGCTCCACCTCCCGCTGGATCCTCTCCAGCGTGGCGACCAGTCCGTCCTCGCCGCGGACGACGGCCAGTCGCACCGCCTCCGTCTCGAGCAGCTCCCGGATCCGGTAGATCTCCTCCAGATCCGCGAGGGACAACTCGGCGACGAAGTACCCCCGGTGGACGTGGTGCACGACGAGACCCTCGGCCTCCAGGGTCTTCAGGGCCTCGCGCAGCGGCACCCGGCTGACGTCGAGCCGGGCGGCGAGCGCGTCCTGGCGGATCTGGCCGCCGGGCCGCAGCTCGCCGGTGGTGATGGCGCGTCGCAGCTCCTCGAGGACGAACTGCTGGGCGGTCGGCGGCCGCCGCTTCTGCACCGCGCTGCTCATCGCCTGTGACCCCTTCTTCGGTTCCCTGCCCGGCGCGCGGTCCCGCGGCGCCGGATCCGTACATCTTGCTATGGCTTGCGGGGGAGGAGTCCCAGCTCGGTGAGGAGGGACTCGGTGTGCTCGCCCAGGCGCGGGGGAGCGGCGCGGTAGACGGGCGGGGTCGTGCCGAACGCGATCGGGTTGACGACCTGGCCCGGGCCGGCCGCCTCGACGGGGACGCGGGGTTCCAGGCCGAGACGCTCCGCCAGGTCGAAGGCGGCGGAGAGATCGTTGATCGGCCCGCAGGGCACGCCGGCCGCGGTGAGCTCCTCGAACCAGCTGTCGGCGGTCCGCTCGGCAAGCGGACCCGCCAAGGCCCGGAGCAGCTCCTCGCGGTGGGCGACCCGGGCGGTGTTGGTGGCGAACCGGGCGTCCTCGGCGAGATCGTCGAGCCCGAGCTGTGCGCAGAGCGTCCGGAACTGACGGTCGTTGCCCACGGCGAGGACGAGCGGCCGGTCCTTCGCCTCGAACACCTCGTACGGGGCGATGCTGGGGTGCCGGTTGCCCATGGCGCGGGGGACGACCCCCGCGCCGAGGTACGCGGCCGACTGGTTGGTGAGCGCGGACAGCAGCGAGGTGAGCAGCGAGACCTCGACACGCTGGCCCTCTCCGGTGCGGTCCCGGTGGCGCAGGGCGGCGAGGACGCCGAGGCCCGCGTGGAGTCCGGTGATCACGTCGACGAGCGCCACCCCCGCCTTCGTACCCTGCCCGCCGGGCTCGCCGGTGACGCTCATCAGGCCGCCCATGGCCTGGACGAGAAGGTCGTAGCCGGGCAGGTGGGCGCCCTCGGCCGTGCCGAAACCGGTCACGGAGCAGTAGACGAGCCCGGGGTTCGATGCCCGTACGTCCTCGTACCCGAGACCGAGCTTCTCCATCGTGCCGGGGCGGAAGTTCTCCACCAGGACGTCGGCGCGGTCGATGATCGCCCGCGCCGCCTCCCGGTCCGCCGGGTCGGTCAGGTCGAGGGAGACGGAGCGCTTGTTCCGGTTCACCCCGAGGAAGTACGTGGCCTCGTCGTTCACGAAGGGAGGGCCCCACGCGCGCGTGTCGTCCCCGGAGCCGGGCCGCTCGATCTTGATCACGTCGGCGCCGAGGTCGGCCAGAAGCATCGTCATGTACGGCCCCGCCAGCACCCGGCCGAAGTCGGCGACGACGATCCCGGACAAGGCGCCCGGACCGGGCATCCCCTGGTGATCTGCGCGCATACCGTTCTCCTCCGCCAGGCGATCGGATCCAGGGGGAACGTACGGATCGGAGATCAGATATTCAATACTGGATCCAAAATCCGATCTCCCGCTACGCTTCGGCACGCCGAGTAGCCGCACCCGCCTGGAGGCCGTCCGTGAAGCCGTCGCCGCAGTCGTCGAACGCGTCGAAGTCGTCCCCCGTCCACCCCTTCGATCTGTTCGCGATCGACGGTCTGCTGACGGACGAGGAGCGGGAGATCCGTCGGACCGTCCGCGCGATGGTGGACCGTGAGCTGCGCCCGCACGTGGCCGAGTGGTTCGAGCAGGGCGCGATCCCCGCCCGCGAACTCGCGCGGCAGCTGGGCGGCATCGGTGTGCTCGGTATGCACCTGGAGGGCTACGGCTGCGCGGGCACCAACGCCGTCGCGTACGGTCTGGCCTGCCTGGAGCTGGAGGCCGTCGACTCGGGTCTGCGCAGCCTGGTCTCCGTCCAGGGCTCGCTCGCCATGTACGCCATCTGGAAGTACGGCTCGGAGGAGCAGAAGCAGCAGTGGCTGCCCGGGATGGCGGCCGGAGAGTACATCGGATGCTTCGGGCTCACCGAGCCGGACGCGGGGTCGGATCCCGGATCCATGCGCACCCGCGCCAAGCGGGACGGCGGCGACTGGGTGCTCAACGGCGCCAAGATGTGGATCACGAACGGCTCGGTCGCCGATGTGGCGGTCGTCTGGGCCCGCACCGACGAAGGCGTTCGTGGCTTCCTGGTGCCCGCCGGCACCCCCGGTTTCAGCGCGCCCGAGATCAAGCAGAAGCTGTCGCTGCGGGCGAGCGTGACCAGCGAACTGGTCCTGGAGGACGTACGGCTGCCGGCGGAGGCGATGCTGCCGGAGGCGCGGGGCCTGTCCGGGCCGCTCGGCTGTCTGAACGAGGCCCGGTTCGGAATCGTCTTCGGCGCCCTCGGAGCGGCTCGCGACTGCCTGGAGACGGCGATCTCGTACGCGGGCGACCGCATCGTCTTCGAACGGCCCCTCGCCTCCTACCAGCTGACCCAGGCGAAGCTCGCGGACATGTCCCTGGAACTCGGCAAGGGCATGCTGCTCGCGCTGCACCTGGGACGCCTCAAGGACGCGGGGACCCTGACCCCCGAGCAGGTCAGTGTGGGCAAGTTGAACAACGTACGCGAGGCCATCGCCGTCGCCCGCGAGTGCCGGACGATCCTGGGTGCGAACGGCATCACGCTGGAGTACCCGGTGATGCGCCACGCCAACAACCTGGAGTCGGTGCTCACCTACGAGGGCACCAGTGAGGTCCACTCCCTGGTCATCGGCAAGGCGCTCACGGGCGAGCAGGCCTTCCGCTGATCCACGCCGCCCCGGCGCGGGACGGCCGACGACGACGCGGCCTGCTAGCCGGCCGTGACCTTCGCGAGGAAGGCGTCGAGGTTCGCGGTCATCCGCTGGATCCGCCCCTCGACGGTCAGTGACTCCTCGTGGCGTCCGGCCCGCAGCCTGGGCTGCCGCTTGCCGCGGACGTAGAGGGAACACGCCAGGTCGGCGCAGACGTAGATGCCGACCGTGTTCCCCTCACGGCCCCGGCTGCCGGCGAGCGGCGCCGCGAGCAGGGTCACGCCCGAGGAGGCGTGCCCCGTCAGGCAGACCTGGCAGAGGCTGGACTTGACCGCGCTGGTTCGGCTCGTCGCGGGCACCCGCAGCGTGATGCCGAGCGGGCCGTCCTCGCGGGGGGCGACGAGGTGGGCGCGCAGCGGCGCGCCCGGGTCGACCCAGCCGAGGAAGTCGAGGTCCTGCCACGGGAGTTCGGCGAAGTCGAGCGGCAGCTTGAGCCGGCTTGCCTCGCCCTTCGTGCAGTTCACGAACGACGAGCGGATCTGTTGGTCGGTGAGAGGTTCCACTCGGTGGACCGTACACGGACCCTGCGGTTCGGGGCATCCGGATTTCGCCCCGCCCCCGCCGGCCGCCTCCTCGGCCCCTTCCGGGCCTCGTCAGGGCCCCTCAGGCCACCCAGTCCGGCAGGTCCGGGTCCGAGATCCGCGCCGGGGCGCCCGACAAGGCCGCCGCAAGCCGCTCGGCCGCCGTGTCGTAGACGTCGACCGGGAGCGCGAACGGGATGCGCAGCCGATGCTCGTGCGTGCCCGGGTCGACCCCGAACCGGGCGCCGCCCTCGACCCGTACCCCGTGCCGCAGCGCCCGTCCCGCCAGCGAGGAGGCGATCGGACGGCCCAGGTCGATCCAGAGGCACAGCCCGCCGGTCGGCAGGGTCCAGTGCCACTCCGGGACATGGCGCGCCAGCGCCGTCGTCAGCGCCTCGCGGCGCTTGCGCAGCTCCTCCGCACGGCGCGGCAGGATGGTGTCCAGACGGTCGATCAGCTCGGCGGCGACCAGCTGGTCGAGGACCGAACCCGCCAGATCGGCGGTGATACGGACCCGCGCCAGCTCGGTGACCACACGCGCCGAAGCCCGGGCCCAGCCGACCCGCAGCCCGCCCCAGCAGCCCTTGCTGAGAGAACCGACGCTGATGATCTGCTCGCCGTGTCCAGGCCCCGCGACCGCCGCGAAGGGCCGCGGGGCCGGCACGTCCAGGGCGATGTCGGCGAGCGTCTCGTCGACGACGAGCCAGGTGCCGGTGGCGTGTGCCGAACGCGCCACCTCACGACGCTGCGCCTCGG